>CALHXF010000134.1 GCA_938040095.1 uncultured Caulobacterales bacterium | reverse complement strand
TCTTGGCTTAAAGTTGTCATCTTGGGGGCTTTAACGGCTGCCCCCATTTATTGCGAGTCGTTAGAGATAGCGGCTGCTGCAAGTTATTTTCTGATCAGGGTTTGTTGTTCTGCCTCTTCACGTTCGAAAAGATCATAGCGGATGTGGTCTGGCGATATCGCACCTTCACCAAGACGGCAGAAATCGTCGCGCAAATTTTGCGTAGAGATCACTTCATCGTTGCGACGCACTGTCAGGACCAAATCCGTCGCCGTTGTGCAGCCACCCGCTTTCCCTGCCTTTGCGAATAGCTGTTGAAAATAAGTATCTAACCCGACGGCCTGCGCCATGGAGAGAGGTTTCGTTTTACCCTTATAGGTCACACCGTCAGCGGAGATTTTCAAATTGCCATAGGAAGAACTGAAACAGCCTTGTGTTGCATATCCAATCGTGAGCTCCGCGCCATTCTGCAAGTTCACCACGGAGAAGTCAGAGATAGCAGGATTTTGCGTCGATAGCGCATGGGTAGGGCGAGAAACAGGGGAGGGCTCAAATGTCGAGGTCGGACTTGCGGCAGTCAGGCCGATAAAGGCGATGATTGAGATCAGGGATGTTTTGAGCATAAGCGGCAATCCGCACAATTGGAAACGCGGGTTGGGTTGGTCAGTTGAATTTTCTGTCAAAAATCAACGAGGGAACCCGCAAACAAGAAGTGACGGCAACCACGATGTCCGTGAATGCTTAAGAAGCCTCGTGAACCAATAGTTCAGGTGGGCGCCGGAATTACGAAAACCACGGTCTACGCAGAGCCAGCTCCCTAAGGATAGATTAAGGTCCGGTGGATTAGTGCAAAACACGCAACCCGCAGCGGCCGTCAGGGGCTATGTGGCGCGTGTTTGGAGATTACGCAAGTGACAAGGGCTTAATTCGGTTAACGGCGCGCTTTTAACGCAGCCGCAAAATGGGGCTCTAACTCATCGGCGATTTTCTCATGTTCGGCGGCGGTGGGGTGACTGTCCCAGGGTTCGCCGTAATATTTGGACACTTCCAGATATTGGACGTCTGGTGTTTCAAAACTCTGCGCGACCTCACGGACATAGGCTTTCAAGGTGTCGCCTTTTTCGCCATCCGTCATAGGCGATGAAATCAGAAAGATTTGAGCCTTGGGATAATCGTGACGGATGCGCGTAACGAAGGTCTTATAGGTCTGCGTCCAACTCTCGTGGTCTGGAATGCCCGTGTTGAAATCATTCGTGCCCAACATGACGGAAACAATATCGGCTTGGTAGTCCGCGGGGTCCCAAAGGTGGTCGGGATCGTCGGGTAAGACGCGATCATAAAATTGCGGGATATTATTCGTGTCGGTGATGCCCTCCCAATCGCGGACCAATCCTCGCCCGCCATAGGCGATTTGGTGCACTTGTGTCTTTAGGCGGTTTCCAAGAACCCGAGGGTAGGCGACGCGAGCATTGGACACGGCTTCGCGTTCACCCGCATCATTGACGCGCGATTGCGTGCCAGTGCCAGCCGTGATGGAATCGCCGATGAAGAGGAGTTTGGTTTTGGGGAATGGGGTTGGGTCAATAAAATTGGATATAGAAGATATCTCAGTTAAAATAATATCTCCCTGCCAAGCCTCATTCCTCCGAATAATATCGACCTCAACTTCATTGTCTTTGCTATCGATAAAAATCGTAAGTGGCGAATATCGATCCAATTCCACTGTCCCCCAGTCGTCACCATTGGTTCGAATATCAACAGCGAGCAATTCTATGTTTCCTTCGGGCGCAATCGTGAACTGAAGCGCATTCCCATCGGTTGCCAACCGCAGACGGTTACCTGGAAATGAAAGTCGAATCCCTTCATCCGTGTGGAGTGCGCGACCTTCGACGATGACCGTCTCAAATGCAGTGTTAGGCTTTTCTACGACGCACGATGCCATAAAAATACTCGTCAACAATACCGTCCCAAGCCGCATTAACCGACTAATTTCGCAGCCAATCCCTCAATGCGTTTTGCCGCCTTGGACAGGGCCTTCGCCGCATCGGCTTGACTCTTAGCGCTGGCGAGTGTGGCGGCGTCGCGTTCTTGGCGTAGGCCCGCAGCGCGCGCGTCAACGCGGAGGTCGAGGTTTTCATTTGTGTCTTCGACTTCATCCATCATTGTGATGCCTGCCATCACCAGCAGGCGCAGGTCGCCGATCTGGCCAAATTGATTGGCCATTTGCGAAACGCGGTCATCGAGTTTTTGACCCAAGCGCAAGAGACGTTCTTCCTCGCCGTCTTCGCATCCCATGGCATATTTTCGGCCATTTATATCTAGGCTGACTTTTCCCATCTTATCCTCCTACAGAGGTTTGGAGCGCATGGCTCACGATTGTCATAACGCGATCCAGCTCAGCTTCACTGTCTTGTGTCAATTTCGCAAATTCCATTTCACGTGCCGCAAGGCGGTCTTTGGCCACTTGTGCATCCGAGGCCATCTCATCAAGTTGAGCAGCAAGTTTTATCCTGTCCTCACGGAAGGCGTCACTGTCTTGCGATTCCGCCTCAAGTTTACGCATGCGATCCAAAAGATCACCTACGCCTACCTCTAGGGAATCGACGGCTCGGTCTAATTCTGCCTCTGCAGATTTCATGTCAGCGCTGTCATTCATTTAATTCTTCCAGACTCGCAATTTAATTTATAGAATGGCCCGCAAATTGCTGGAAAACAAGGAGATTATGTTGACTTGTCTCACTCTCCTCCGCATGGGGTGCGGGCTTTTTCGAACCTCAGGGATTGTACGGAAATGACCATTAAAATCGGAATAAACGGCTTTGGACGCATTGGACGCCTCGTGGCGCGCGCCTTGGCAGAATATGACATTTCGGACATAGAGCTCGTCGCGATCAACTCGCCTGGCGCGATTGAAACCTCCACACACCTTTTGCGCTATGACTCTGTGCATGGCCGTTTTGGTCGTGATGTCGAGATGGGCGAGGATTATATTGATTTCGGAAAAGGCCGTGTCGCCATGAGCCACGAGCGCGATCCGGGTGCTGTCGATTGGGGTGGCATGGGCGTTGATGTTGTCATGGAATGTACGGGTATTTTCCGCTCCAAAGAGACTGTTCAGCCACATTTAAATGCGGGTGCGAAAGCTGTTTTGATCTCGGCCCCTGGGACTGGCGTTGATAAAACAATCGTTTTCGGTGTGAACCACACTGATTTGACGGCGGATGACACGGTTGTCTCTTGCGCGTCTTGTACAACAAATTGCCTTGCGCCTGTTGCCAAAGTTCTCATGGATACCGTCGGTATTCGTCGTGGGTTCATGACGACCGTTCATAGTTATACGCAAGATCAGCGTATTCTCGATAATAGCCATAAAGACCTTTACCGCGCACGCGCCGCTGCGTTGAACATGATCCCGACCAGCACAGGGGCTGCCAAAGCCGTTGGCCTTGTTATTCCTGAACTAAAAGGCCGTCTCTCTGGCTCCGCTGTGCGTGTACCAACTGCGAATGTCTCTATGGTCGACTTGGCGTTTCAACCTGAAATGAAAACGACAGCGGAAGAAATCAATTCCGTTATGGCAGAAGCAGCTGCAGGCCCGATGAAAGGCGTGATTTGTTATTCAGAGAACCCGCTCGTCAGTTCCGATTTGAACCATGACCCGCATAGCGCGATCTTTGCATCGCTTCTCACGAAAGCTCTCGACGGCGATCTGGTAAAAATCATTGCGTGGTATGATAATGAATGGGGATTTGCTAACCGTATGATCGATGTTGCCCGTGTTATGGGCGAAAAAATGGATCAAGCCGCATGAGTTTCAATCGTATAGAATCTGCCGACCTCGCTGGGAAAACAGCGATTGTGCGGGTCGACTTTAATGTCCCACGTGACGCAGATGGGAACATCACAGAAGATACGCGCATTCGTTCTGCGGTGCCGACGATCCAGCATCTGCAATCCCAAGGTGCAAAGACAGTGCTATTGTCTCATTTTGGACGACCAAAGGGACAGCCTAACCCTGAGATGTCTCTGCGGTTCATTGTGCCTGCGCTTGAAAAAGCCCTCGGTAAACCTGTCACCTTTGTTGAAAAACCTAGCCCAGATATGATTGCCGCCCTCGATCAAGACGCGATTGTTCTGGTCGAAAACACGCGTTTCTCCTCGATGGAAACAGACGGTCATCCGGGCATGGCGAAATTCTTGGCCAGCCTTGGTGATGTCTTTATCATGGACGCCTTTTCTGCCTCGCATCGTAATCATGCCAGTAGTGCCGTGATCGGTGAATATCTTCCGTCATACGCGGGTCTTGCGATGGAGCGTGAGCTTGATCATTTGGCTGCGGCTTTGGATCACCCTGAAACACCTGTGATGGCGCTTGTGGGCGGCGCAAAAGTTAGCACCAAAATTGACCTGTTAGAGAACCTCGTGTCACGTCTTGATACGCTCGTCATTGGTGGCGGCATGGCTAACACATTCCTTTACGCACAAGGTCATGATGTTGGAGCCTCGCTCTGCGAAAAAGACCTACGTGATAAGGCACTCGATATTCTGAAAGCGGCTGAAAAAGAAAATTGCCGTATTGTCCTGCCCGTTGATGTCGTTGTTGCGACCGAGTTCAAGGCCAACGCAGATAGCCGTGTTTGTGGTTTGGACGACGTTAAATCTAATGAAATGATCTTGGACGCGGGACCTGACACGGTCACCGCTATTTTAGATGTCATGGACGCCTCGAAGACTTTGATTTGGAATGGTCCATTAGGCGCGTTCGAAATGACACCTTTTGATACATCGACTGTTGAGTGCGCGAAATACGCGGCCAAACTCTGTCGGAAAGACGTATTGATTTGCGTGGCAGGCGGTGGTGACACCGTTGCGGCGCTCGCCTTGGCTGATGTCGTCGATGCCTTCACATTTATCTCAACCGCTGGCGGGGCTTTCCTCGAATGGATGGAAGGTAAACCTTTGCCTGGCGTAGATATTCTCAAAATCACAAACACTTAAAACGACACTAGCCGGAGCGCAAAGATGAACCTCGAAGCCCTAAATAAAATCGCAATTAAAATGGTGGAACCGGGAACGGGTATCCTCGCCGCCGATGAAAGTACGGGAACGATCGGGAAGCGCTTTGCCTCGATCAACACGGAAAACAACGAAACGAATCGCCGCGATTGGCGCGAAATGTTGTTCCGCACGCAACCTGCGATGAATGACCATATCAGTGGCGTTATTCTGTTTGATGAAACAATCCGTCAATCCGCAGCCGACGGCACATCGTTCGTTAAGTTGATCCAAGACTCTGGTGCGATCCCTGGGATTAAAGTCGACAAAGGCATTACCCCTCTGGCTGGCCGCCCAGGTGAAACGATCACGCAGGGCCTTGACGGTTTGCGCGAACGCCTCGCGGAATATTATGAGCTGGGCGCACGCTTTGCCAAATGGCGCGCCGTGATCGAAGTTTCTCACCCAGATATAAAAGTGGGCCGCACCCCGACAAATGGTGGAGCAAAAGCCAATAACCATGCCTTGGGTCGCTATGCGGCGCTTTGTCAAGAAGCCGGTATTGTTCCAATCGTTGAACCCGAAATCCTAATGGGTGGACATCATTCCGTTGAGCGCTGTCACGAAGTCACAGAACGCGTGCTCAACTCGCTCTTCACAGAACTCTATGAACAAGGCGTCGCGCTCGAAGGTATCGTTCTGAAGCCGAATATGGTCGTCGCAGGTAAGCTCTGCGCAAACCAGCCTTCACGCGAAGAAATTGCGACCCGCACAATTAAAGTCCTCAAAGACACCGTGCCATCCGCTGTCCCTGGCATTGCTTTCCTCTCAGGTGGACAGGAAAATGAAGAGGCAACACGTAACCTCGATATGATGAACAAAATCGGTGGTTTCCCATGGAAGCTTACTTATTCCTATGGTCGCGCCTTACAACAATCCGCCCTCTTTGCATGGCAGGGTAAAGCTGAAAATTATGAAGCCGCGCAAACTGCATTTAATCATCGCGCGCGTATGAATGGACTGGCCAGCACGGGCGACTGGAGTGCGGAAATCGACGACACAGTCGACGCATAAGCCAACACGCTTTCTTACATTCCACTACAAATACGTAGAAATCTGCGTATTTCATGGCTTTATCAAATATTGTGGGGCGTGAACAAAGCGCCCCCAGATGCCGATGCATATAGCGTCAACGCGATGGTGCGACTATACAGATCGTTCACGACTGCCATTTCGTTTGAAAGCCACGGCTATGCAATTTATTGACCTTCACACGCAACAAGCGCGACTAAAGGCCGAGATCGACGCTGGGATTGCGGATGTTTTAGAGAGTGGTCGATATATTCTGGGTCCGCAGGTTACAGAACTTGAAGGTAGGCTCGCCGAATTTGCGAATGCCAAACATGCGGTCAGCTGCGCGAATGGGACCGATGCAATCCTCTTGCCTTTGATGGCGTGGGGCGTGGGGCCAGGCGACGCGGTTTTTTGCCCGTCCTTTACCTATTGCGCGACAGCCGAAGTGATTGCCCTTGCGGGTGCTACCCCCGTCTTTGTCGATATTGACCGCGACACATATAATATGTGCCCAAAAAGCCTGAAGCAGGCGATTCAAGATGTTAAAGAAAGGGACGAGTTAACGCCGAAAGCGGTGATCGTTGTTGATCTATTTGGGCAATGCGCAAATTATCAAGAGCTCTCTCCTATCATCCGCGATGCGGGTTTGCATTTCATATCAGATTGCGCTCAAGGTTTTGGGTCAACGCTTAATGGCAAGCATCCCTTGGCGTGGGCCGATGTTGAAACTACGAGTTTCTTTCCTGCTAAACCACTTGGGGCTTATGGCGATGGTGGCGCTACCTTGACCAATGACCCAGAAATGGACCGTGTTCTGCGATCATTGCGGATGCATGGTGCTGGTGTTGATAAATATGACAATGTTCGCATTGGTTTGAACTCACGCCTTGATACGATGCAGGCCGTTATTCTCCTGGCGAAACTCGGGATTTTTAAAGAAGAAATTCAGGATCGAAACACAATTGCCGCACGTTATTCCGACGGATTGAAAAGCAATACGCTTCGTACACCTGCCGTTTTGGACGGCGTGATTTCGACATGGGCGCAATACACGATTGAGGTGTCGGACCCGACTGCATTTGCCGAAACCATGAAGTCTCACGGTATCCCGACGGCGCGTTATTATCCTCGTCCAATCCATATGCAGACGGCCTATATGGACTATCCGATCTGTTCAGATGGTTTGCCGAATACGATGGTGTGCAAAGAACATGTCATCAGCTTGCCGATGCATGCTTATCTGTCCGAGGAAGATCAGGACCGTATCATTGAGGCGGCAAAGTCAACCTAAGCGATTGATTGCTGCCGCACGACGTCAACCAGGGCGTCGGCGATCCGCTCAACTTTGACGGGGTCATCGCCTTCCGTCATGACGCGGATCAGCGGTTCAGTGCCGGACGCGCGCACAAGCACACGACCCGTTGTCCCGAACTCGGCTTTCGCGTCTTCGATAGCAGAGAGCAGCGCCGGGCTTTGCATTGGGTTTGCGCCTTCATAACGCACATTTTTGAGAATTTGCGGCACAGGTTCAAAGACTGACAAGGCCTCACTCGCGGGTTTGCCCATACGCTGCATGACGGCTAAAATTTGGAGGGCTGCAATAGTACCGTCGCCTGTCGGGGCGAAATCTGTCATCAATAAATGCCCAGATTGCTCGCCGCCTACATTATAACCCTCTTGCCGCATGCGCGCGGCCACATGACGGTCTCCGACGGGGGTCCGAATGAAGGTCATATTTTGCGCTTCAATAAAGCGCTCCAATCCTAAATTAGACATCACCGTCGCGACAATACCGGGCTTGGAGAGTAAGCCGTTTTCACTCCAGTTCGATCCAATCAAACCCAGCAACTGGTCGCCATCAATAATCCGTCCGTTCTCATCACACATGATTAAACGGTCTGCATCCCCATCTAGCGCAATCCCAATATCTGCGCGCTCTGCGACGACAGTTTTGGAGAGCAGGGCTGGTTCGGTTGATCCGCAGTCTTTGTTAATGTTCACACCATTTGGCGTGACGCCAATGGCAACGACATCAGCGCCCAACGCGGTGAATGTTTCGGGCGCTGTTCTGTGGGCCGCGCCATTTGCGCAATCGATTACGATTTTCAGTCCTTTTAAATCTAACCTCTTGGAGAAACTCGCTTTGCACATTTCAATATAACGGGCTTGTAAATCATCACGGCGCGTTATTTTACCGAGGTCGCGGGAAGGCACTAAACCTGCCTCAGTCTCCAGCAAATATGTTTCTATCTGGGCTTCTGCGTCGTCAGATAATTTGCACCCATCAGGGCCAAAGAATTTAACGCCATTGTCTTGGAATTTATTGTGAGACGCCGTGATCATCACACCCATATCTGCACCTAATTCGCGTGTCATCAAGGCAACCCCGGGAGTGGGCAATGGCCCGGTTAGGGTTACGTCCATTCCGACAGACGACAGACCTGCAACTAAAGCGGACTCGACCATATACCCTGACAGACGTGTATCTTTTCCGATTAAGACAGAGGTGTGGGATTTGCCTTCCACGCGGAAGTACCGACCCGTTGCTTGCCCAAGGCGCAAGAGGCTGGCGGGGTTCATTTTATCGGCATTTGCCAATCCTCGAACACCATCGGTTCCAAAAAATTTTGTCATGCGAACTCTCTTAGGGTCTTTGTCTCGACATAATGTGCCGCAAAATGTGAAATAAGAACACTAATATCTGCGGTATATGAATGTTGCGCCTGCGCATGGGGGCGTTTAGGTCCACGGGAGTCTTGAAAGCAGTTCACTATGAAAATTCTCATAACGGGTACAGCGGGATTTATCGGCAATAACCTCGCGTTACGTTTACTCAAAGACGGACATGACGTGGTGGGCATTGATGCCGTTACAGCCTATTATGACGTGCAGCTCAAACGTGACCGCTTGGCGCGATTAGACGCCTATGACACCTATAAAAGTCATAAAATCCGTCTTGAAAATATGGACGCGATGCAGATGGCTTTTGATGATTTTGAACCAGATTGCGTCGTGCATCTCGCAGGGCAGGCGGGTGTGCGATATTCCCTCGATCACCCTCGCGCCTATGTTGAGACAAATGTCACGGGCAGTTTTAACGTCATCGAACTCTCAAAACAGCACAAAGTCCAACACCTCGTCATTGCGTCTACTAGCTCGGCCTATGGTGCGAATGACGTCTATCCCTTCAAAGAAAATGATCGGGCGGCGTTTCCACTGACGATATATGCTGCGACGAAACAAGCCTCAGAGCTTATTGCGCATAGTCACAGTCATCTGTTCGATATTCCGACGACGATCTTGCGGTTCTTCACGGTCTATGGTCCGTGGGGACGGCCAGATATGGCATTCTTCTTGTTCACCAAAGCGATATTTGAAAACGAATCTATTGATGTTTTCAACCACGGTAAAATGATGCGTGATTTCACTTATGTTGATGATCTCACAAAGGCTATTCAACTGCTATTGAAGACGCCACCTGTCAAAGGCGAGCCTCTCACCGATGTGGCAGATTCCCTCTCGCCTGTTGCGCCTTATCGTATCGTCAATATCGGTAATGCGAACCCCGTCCAGTTGATGGATTTCATTCAAGAGATTGAGAAAAATATCGGCGTTAGCGCCAAAATGAATATGTTGGATATGCAGCCTGGTGACGTGACAAAGACCTTTGCGAATACAGATCTGTTACAATCCCTGACAGGGTATCAGCCAAGTGTAAATATTGAGGAAGGCGTCAAAGCCTTCGTCGATTGGTATCGTGAATATTACGCTGTTGGCCTGAACCAAGCCAAATCCTAAGCCCCTCGCTTAAAAGTAAGCGCAAGCCTTAAACGAGGTGATCAGCTTTCGCGTCTTTAAGCTGGGTAACAACTTTTTTCACATGCTGTGCGGAATCCAAGCCAATCACGAGCACTGAGTCGCCTGTGGCAATAACGGCTAAATTCGAAACGCCGACGGTTGCCACGAAAGGTCCAGACGAGCGGAGCAACACGTTTTCACAATCCACTTTGCTGGTCTTGGTCTCGGCGCAATAGCCGTCCGTGACAGCGGGGCCGCCCATATTCATTTCATGTTCCCAAACCGCGCGCCAAGATCCGATGTCATTCCACCCAATATCTACGGGGCCAATCAGACTGATGTTCGAGGCTTTTTCCATGATCGCGTAATCAAAGGATTCGCTGCGGCATTTATCAAAGCAAACGCCGTCTAGGAAAATGAGATTATCAACTGTTTTTGACTCGCTAATCGCGTGTCGTGCATCCTCTAAGATATCGGATGCAAGTTCGGCAAAGGCCGCTGTGATTACACTTGGTTTGAAAAGGAAGATTCCTGCGTTCCAAAAGTAACTCCCATCGGCGAGGTAGTCCTTGGCGGTTTCTAAATCTGGCTTCTCAACAAATTCAGCAATTGCACGGCTTTCATCGCCTGAGGGTTCCCCCGCCTTAATATATCCATAGCCCGTTTCAGGGTGAGTCGGATGAATACCGAAGGTTACAATATTTCCAGCCAATGCGCTTGTGCCGCCCGATTGGATGTAATTCCAGAACGCTGGAACATCGCCAATGTAATGATCGGCGGGTAACAATAATACGAGTGCATCAGGTTCTGCGTCGGCCATTGCCAAACCAATCGTTGCGGCCACCGCAGCTGTGTTCTTCGCGAGGGGTTCCAGAATGACCATATGCGGCGTGATGCCAATGTCTTCACATTGGGTCACGACAAGGTCTTTGTGCGCGGATGAGCAAACAAAACTTGGGGCCGCAATATTTACGCCCTCGGCCATGCCGCCACGTATCGCTGTCTCTTGTAACATAGACAGGTCTGAGACGATTTTATGAAACTGTTTGGGTTGCGCCTTTGTCGACATTGGCCACAGCCGTGTGCCTGCTCCACCGCACATCACAAAGGGGTAAATCTTAAAGGCCAAACTATTTTCTCCAGTCAACTGCGCTCGGGATACATTACCACCGCATACACACCCTGACCGCAAGACGCAAAACGCATTTCCAGATTGCACAAATCATGCCAGAATTTACGAATTTATCCTTGAATCACATATGTTTGGCGATAATATTACACCAATTCTCGGCGCAAAGACTTCTCCTACACCTTATGGTAACAAAGACATACCAGTCTGCGGACGGGTCAATGCCCGCAAGTCTAAATTTGGTAAGCTATATATTATGACACGTATTCCTCGCGCGGACATCAGCGCCAACACAATCGAATTTGAAACGCTTCCGCTCGTCAAACCGACAGGATTTCGCGAATATGATGCGCGCTGGTGGTTTGGGCTTCCCAGTGAAGAGAAACCATCTGAGCTGAACCTTTATGGCGTGCAGGCGTTAGGCGAAGGTCTCGGGACGCTCATGCATGAGCGGGGTGTTGAGCCGAATATCGCAGTTGGTCATGATTTCCGTCACTATTCCCTCGGGATCAAAATGGCCCTCACAGCGGGTTTGATGAGCGCTGGAATTAATGTGCATGACATCGGTCTGGCGCTTTCGCCAATGGCCTATTTCGCACAATTCCATCTGGATTGTGCAGGCGTTGCTATGGT
>CALHXF010000133.1 GCA_938040095.1 uncultured Caulobacterales bacterium | reverse complement strand
GTACAATCCCTCGTCATCGTGATCGGCGCGACAGAGAACGAAGCCAATGGCGGCGTTGCGCCTGTGGCCGTCGACTTCAACTTTTTAACGCCCTCTTCCTCTGGCTCTGCTGCTCCAGATATTATCAGCGTCGACGGCTATGTGTTTAATGCCAATTCGGGTTTCGATGCGGGGCATGATTTTGCGGGTGGAGCCTCACGTCTCACGGTGGATAATGAAACGTCTGGTGGGAGTTTTGGCAATCCTGGCGGCGGGGATATTGATTATCTCGAAGCCAGCGATAGCTTGAGCGCCTTTGGCCTAGACGGCACAACGGATGTGAATGTTCGACAATCGCGCCATGTTTCACGTTTTCTAGTCGTTTCAAACGCAGCTTTCGACATGTATGCGCAAGCCAGTAATCTTACGCGAACAGGCGACTTCACCGCGTTGGACTATGAAAATATCGGTTTCCGCGCTCGCATAAACACCAGTGGTGGATCAGGCGCAGGGCAATGGGGATCAGCGGCGCAAAACCCTAGGGTTGGTGGCAGCGGTCTTGATACCAATATCAATGATCTTGCCGATATCAGCGCAGGTCCAACACAAATATTTGATGGTGGACGTCGTACGGCACGCTTCCGAGGGTCGCTCTTAGAGCAAGCTGTGTCGTTTAATATTCGATATGCGCTGAGCGGTTCTGCGGATAGCAGCAACACAAATGCTTATGATTTCGCAATGGGCGTCGGGACGATAGGCGCGGATGTAACCTATACGGTTTACACGCCATAATAACAGTAGGTCGGGCATGCAGACGAAACTTCGCCTGCATATCCCTTCAATTAATCTATTATCGACGGTTCACATTCAGAACAGGTGTCGCAGACTTTCCATCCATCGATAGGATACATGTGCCCGCAGCACAGGCTGTCTCAATGACTTCGAGGCGCTTCTGTTCCAAGATTTCCGGCGTCAGTGACATCGTCAAAGCTTCGTTGATTTCGACTTGTTTACGCGCGATTTCTAATTCGATAGATTTAGCTTCTAGTTCTTTGTTTCGCGCGACGGCCAATTTAATTGATTGCTCAATACTCGGGTCGGTTTTAACGTCGCGAATGATGACTTTTGTGATCTGGAAAATCCCCGCATCCGTCTTGTCCAAAACTGTTTGCGTGCTGACGCGGATTTGTTCTTTAATTTTATCGCGCTGCGTATGGATGGTCAGGCTGTCATATTCAGAAATCGCGTCATAGCTGGCGGCACGCGCCACACTGCGCACGAGATCATAGGCTGGATACCAGATGCCTTTGGTTTGGCGGTCACGACCAGAATATTTGATCTTGATCTCAGAGACCTTTGACGGGTCGATTGTATAGTAAACTTCAAGGTCCAGATCGGCCAGCGTCAGGTTGTCTTTCGCTTTGGGCTGCATATCCATCAAGCCAACCGTAATTTCCTTCGTCGAAAACTCCTGAACCTGAGACAGGATATGCGTGTAGAAACCTTGCTGCATTTCCGTCGTGTTCACGCTCCCAGTGAAGGATGTGCGCACACCGACGTTACCGCTTTCGATCGCCCCACAAGCCGTGAGCAGTAGCGCGGCACCAAGGCCAAGAATAAGTTTACGTGTGATCATGATTAGGCCTCTAAGACTGCGATGACAGCGAGGAGGACGAATGTGACACCGCCCCCGATAATGAATTTGGACGTATGTTTCGCATTTGATTTGGCGAGATGACGGTAAGAATAAGCCAGAACCGTCGTCAGGATAAAGAGGATCAACCCAATCAAGAATATGCGAATGAACATGCCATCTTCCCCGAACGCCAGTTACGTCAGGCAGACCCTAGTCGCGGCATCCTTCAAAGGTCTTAACGTCGGCCCTATCCGACCATTAGGCCGCAGACTTCCATTGATTGGACCTCCAGACGAAAGGGCCCGTCTTGTCCGTCAGCGAGGATGATGCCGATGGATTTTACTTTGGACGCATCAAACTTTACGTCCCGTACGGGACGCCCGAAGACCGAAGGGCGCAGGTCCGTGAACGGGACCGTGACATCAACCCACTCGCCCGTAGATTTGACAGGAAGCGGCGCTTGGAAAGACACTTCTCGCCATCCATATCGCGCATCCGTTCGAAAGGTCGCTTTGTAAACGCGCCCATCGGATTTCACACGAAGCTTCAACATATCCATGCCTGCAAAGGCACCGTTTGCGACTTGCGCACGGATCGACGAAAACCCGCCACCATCTGTGTTGATCACACCAGCAAAGACCATGTGCGTTTCGTCAAATTCGGGTCCACCTGAGGACAATCCGCCCATAACCCCATCATTGACGGACCGCCAATAGGATACTGCGTCAGCCGTATCCATTGATATCTGTAAAGGGCAATCGGATGAGCTGTGGACCTCAGGGGGATTATCTTGAGCAAAAAGGGCAGATGGCAAAAGAAGAGCTCCCAATAATATCGTCACGGACAAAGCACGCATGTTAGTTCCTAAAACTGTTCACCTTATCTACGTGTGATGAGGGCTGTCGGTTTAGAGGTTGGTCAGTGTTTTGGACCCGCGGTTATTTTAGTCATTAAATATTCCACTTGGCGTAACGCCTCAAATCGACCTACCTCTGCCTATTCTATATGACGGCAACGCCGACATTCATGACTTGGGGCCAAGATATGACACACAAAGCGCAACAGTTGAAAAGTATTACATTCGAGCTGCTGAACGCAGATACACCTCGTCATAGGCTTCGCCCCGAAGTCTTGAAATTGGTCGATATATTGACAGACGCGCAAGTCACACCGCCGCCCGCGCTCGATGATATTGCAGATGGCGAAACGCGCACAGTCAATGGCTTGGCCATATCGCCTAAAATGGCCGCCATGTGCGCTGATGATTATGTCCGAACCATTGCCTTTGTTCGGGGAGCGCATGCCGCGATCAAAAATTTCCGAAAGCGCGTGACGGGCCGACCCGCTCGGATATTGTATATTGGCTGCGGACCCTATGCGACTTTGGCTTTGCCCTTGATGTCTGTTTTTTCATCGTCCGACGCCCTCTTCACACTCGTGGACATTCACCCCGTTTCGATTGCATCTGCGCGGTCTATTATTGAGACATTGGACCTGACGGATTCTGTCTCATCTTATGAAACAATGGATGCAGCGGATTATCGCGCAGAAACGCACATGCAGCCAGATATTATTCTAATCGAAATTCTACTGGCCTGTTTGAAGGCGGAACCACAAGTCGCCGTGGCGCGACACATAATGACAGAATTCCCCGACGCGCAGATGGTACCAGAAGACATATCAGTGGAACTCTCATGGATAGATACGAGGAAAGAGTTGCATATCAATCATGAGCCCACAGACGGACCAACGCCAAAGAGAGATCGTATTGATCTGGGGACGGCATTTGCGCTGAACGTCGATACGATCAAGACATGGCGTGACATCACGGGTGACACATTGCCCGGCGCGACCATGCAGCTCCCTGCGACGATTGATTCACGCTATGAACCGCACCTTTTCACACGCATTCAAGTCTATCAAGACCACGTACTCCAAAATTACGATTCAGGCTTGAGCTATCCGCAAGCCCTACGTTCACCCGCTGAATTTAAGTCCAAAGATACGATTAGGTTTTCGTATAATTTGGGGTCACATCCAGAATTGATCGCAACAATTTTGCCGACATAGACTATTGCAAAGGCAGAGGTTTGATACCGAAATAATAATGACCCCCATTTATGACGAAGTTTAATTGTATCTATTCCGACCCTTACGCCTAATCTTATGAGAATGATCCCCACTTCCAAAACCCGTGATAATTTACACAGGTTCTTTCGGACACGGGACAGTCAAGTATACGTGGCTGGCTAGCATCGGAAGACGCTGTGCCTATTAGTTTTTCGGTAACGCGGGGGATCAGGGGGCCGAATAGCGCGTGCCTGATAGCCTGTAACGGCTGCAATTAAGTGAGGTCGTTATTCGAAAGCATCGCCGCGCAGTGACAGTTGCCTAAACATATAGAAAAACAAATCGGCAGGCATCGCGGTTGCCACGGCGCGGACGTCCCGTCAAAAATGAGTATTCGGCAGTGACTCATGTTGAAACTAAAGTATCAACTGCGGCTGCGAGTCGTTGATACTTGCCCCCTTGAAGGACACCCTCAATCCACCCACTTAAAGCACATGACAGATTCTTCTTTGACACCTCGTGAAATTGTATCCGAATTGGATCGCCATATTGTGGCCCAAGGAGACGCCAAACGCGCCGTCGCCATTGCCCTCCGTAATCGTTGGCGTCGACGTCGCGTGTCAGAAGATTTACGTGATGAAGTGACGCCTAAAAACATCTTGATGATTGGGCCAACAGGCGTCGGTAAAACCGAAATCTCCCGTCGTCTCGCAAAACTCGCCCAGGCACCTTTCATTAAAATTGAAGCCACTAAATTCACCGAAGTCGGATATGTTGGTCGTGATGTTGAACAAATTATCCGCGATTTAGTTGAAGCCTCCATCTCCTTGCTACGCGAAGAGAAACGTGCGCTGGTTCAAGCCCAGGCGGCCAAGGCTGCGGAAACACGGATCGTTGACGCCCTTGTCGGGGCCAGTGCCTCTGACACGACGCGAGAGAAGTTTCGTCTGAAATTACTCTCGGGTGAGTTGGACGACAAAGAGGTAGAGTTAGAACTTTCCGACTCCGCCTCCCCGTTTCAAGGTCTGGAAATTCCGGGACAATCCGGCGCGTCTATGGGCATGTTGGACCTGTCTGCTATGTTTGGAAAAGGCGGAAAGACGAAAACCGTGAAGCTCCGCATTGGGGACGCGCATGGACCCTTGCTCTCCGAGGAATCAGATAAATTGTTGGATGACGACGCCATTAAACGTCAAGCCGTCGACCGCGCCGAACAGGATGGCATTGTCTTCCTTGATGAAATCGACAAAATCGCGACACGGTCAGATGCGCGTGGCAGTGATGTTTCGCGCGAAGGCGTGCAACGTGACCTGCTGCCCCTCATCGAAGGGACAACGGTGTCGACCAAATATGGCCCAGTGAAAACAGACCATATCCTGTTCATCGCCAGTGGGGCATTCCATGTTTCAAAACCGTCCGATCTGCTGCCTGAATTACAGGGTCGACTTCCGATACGTGTCGAACTCCGCGCCCTCACCGAAGCGGATTTTGTGCGGATTCTAACTGAACCAGAAGCCAGCCTGATCCGACAGTATAAGGCGCTCATGGAAACTGAGGGGGTCACATTGGATTTCACGGAAGACGGCATAGCCGAAATTGCAAAACTCTCAGCACAGGTAAACAAGAGTGTCGAAAATATTGGCGCGCGACGTTTACATACGGTCATGGAACGTTTGCTGGATGAAATTAGTTTCACCGCCAGCGATAAAGGCGGGCAAACCTTCGTGATTGATGCCAAGTATGTGCAAGAACACGTTGGTAAGTTAGCGAAGGATCAGGACCTGAGCAAATTCATTCTTTAGCTCAAGAGGCTTAAAACCTGCCTACGATGGCTTCGCAGAATAGCTTTTGAATACCCTGCTTTGACCATGACATGTCCGCCAAAATAGGCAGTCCAAATGAGTTCGACTTTGTCATCAGCGGGCGTGTCTTTCACACAGGATTTAATCGCACTGCGTAAACGGGACAGCGCATCCGAAACCGCTTTCTCGACGTCGGGATTAAAAGGGGATTGTTCAACCGCCGCATTACACAACAGGCAACCCCATCGCCCTTGCGAAGTTTGAGCTGCGCTTACCAGGCTGGTGAAGAGCGTTTGGATACGGTCTTTGGGTGAGGTATTAGTGTCACGCAACATCTTGACCGCGCCGCCAATGAACTCCTGGTCATAGGAGGCAATGGCGTGTTGATAGAGCGCGCGCTTGTCACCAAAGCTGGCGTAGAGCGATCCTTTTTTCAGGCCCGTCGCCGCCATAATATCAGGGTAAGACGCGCCTTCATAACCATGCTCCCAAAACACCTGACGGAGGGCGGTTTTAACTTCGGTCTCATCAAATTGACGGGGTCGGGCCATATTTTTCATTCTCACAACTTGCTCTCGCCAATGTCATATCACGTTAATTGAACGTGTGGTCAAGTAATGCTTTTAGGGTTTCAAGCCACCGGGTCCTCCCCTGTCCCCCTAAACCCGGTGGCCGTATAATTTGAAAGACACTGACAATGATTAATTTAGAAACATCCCTGACATATGTGGCCGCGATGGGCGCATCCGTTGCAATTTTTGGCGGCCTGTCCTTCGCACCACTTTCAACAGATCAAACAGCATATGCGGCTCAACCTGCTGTATCCTCGGTCATGGCGGACAAAGCCAAAAGCGGTGACTTCACCAAACGGACCTATGGCATCAAAGGCGAATGGCAAATCCTACGACAAGATGGACAAACAATCTTTCGTCTGTCCGAAAGTTTCAGAACAAAAAATGGCCCAGACTTAAAACTCTTTCTCTCACCGAAAAAAATAAGTCAAATCACAGGTGAAACGGCCACGACCAATGCGGTCCGTCTCGGCGTATTAAAATCTAACAAAGGCACGCAAGATTACGTCATTCCCGCCAATGTTGATTTGTCCAATTATGAATCCATTCTGATCCATTGCGAAGCCTATTCCAAACTTTGGGGAGGCGCAGACATTTAATTCGAGGCTTAGGTATCAAGGCATCATAAACGTCTTGCTTAAAACCTGAAATGTAAGCCCCGCTCACACGCCCCCTTCGCGTGAGCGGGCATTTGCATTTATCGCTTTAGGAAAACATACCACGCGCCCGATCCGCCATGACGTATGTGGGCCGGAGCATAACTCGCAATCAATGGCCTAATCGTGGGGTCGGCAATCCACAGCGGGAAATTCCGACGGAGTACGCCATCGCCGCGCAGGCCTTTACCCGTAATGACCAAAACGCATTTCTTGTTCCGATTGGACGCGCGAATAATCGCCCGGTGCAAAGCAGGTTTCGCTGTCATTTGGGTCATATCATGCAGATCAATCTTCGTATCAATCTCAATCCGCCCGCGCCTCACGCGCTTGTCTTGATTGATATCCAAAGTTTGCGGCAGAGGTCGCGCATTTGACATAGAGGGCGCTGGGAGGCGCAACATATTCGCGAAATCCTCACGCGTTGGCAGCGGCTTGGCACTGCCCTTTCCCTTGGGTTTTCGGCGTGGGCTGACGGTCTGGGCGACATGTCCCCAGATTTGTTTCTCGCCCGGTTTGAGAGGGCGCTTGCTCATTGTCGCAGCAATATCATGAAATAGGAGGATTAGCTAAACCGCGCGGTAAAAGCACCGTCCACCGAACGGGATGTTTCTGAACACCCGCACGATCACCCGCGTCATAACCCGAACCGAAGAATAAATCCGCCCGTAGCGGGCCTGTGATGGCACTACCCGTATCTTGCGCCGTAACAAGGATACCTGTGGGCGTGCCTCTGTAATCGCCGCCTTGGGTTGGCAATGTCGTCTCTAACCAGAACAAACTGCCATAAGGATGATATCGGGGATCAACAGCAATCGCCCCCATCGCCGTCAAAGGCACACGCATCGCGCCTTGAGGGCCTTCGCCAGCACGGATCGCTTGTTCGGTGAAGTAAATATAACGCGAGTTCTCATTCATCAGCGCACGCGCCGCAGTCGGACCGTTCCGTTCCATCCAATCGGCAATTGATTGTTTGGAGGCCTGCTCACGCGTGAGTTCACCACGGCGAATAAGGACTCCGCCAATCGACCGATACGGTAAACCATTATTGGCCGCATAGGCCGCTCTGAGAATACGACCATCTCTATATTTCAAACGTCCTGACCCTTGGATTTGAAGGAAGAACACATCAATCGGACGTCCATAGGCAATGACCCGACTTGTCCGTGCATTTACGTCGGCACGTGGTAACGCCAAAGACGTGGCCGCGCTTGGTTTTGCGAGAATAGGCTCGGAAAATACGGATGTCGGCTGCACGCTGACGTCAACTTCGGGCTCATAATATCCCGTCAACAGACCTTCTGGTGCATCAGGCGTCGTAAGGGTCACAGGCGCAAACCAGCCCTCAAAGAACAGTCGCGCATCATTGTCGCTCGGTTCAACAGATTGCAATACGCTGGCTGACTGACAGGTAAGCTGCCAATCCCGATAGGCCCCATATTGAGGAAGGTTCGCATTTAACTGTGCGTTCGGGTCAGCCTGAACCCAAGTCTCACAGCCGCGTACGAATGCGGCCAAAGCAGGTCGTGGATCATGCGTTGACCAATGCGCCAGAGACGCAAACCCTGAAGGCATGGGCGCCTCTATAACGGGTTCGGGTGGCGGTTCGCTCGGCGCAGGCGGCGGGGTTTGAACCCTTGGGGCAGGGGGCGGCGTCGGCAGCGGCTCCGCGATGACGATAATGCCAGGGTTTTCGACATCAGGGTCGGGAAAGCTTGGACCATCAGGGACAGTCGTACAGGCCGTCGCCAGAATAGCGGCAGACAGTGCCGCCAGCTTTCGCCAACATAGAAAGACACGCATGTCGAATTAGGACTTTGGTTCAGCAGGCTTTGTGTCAGGCGTCGGGTCAGCTTCCAATTCATCCCCTTCGCTCGGCTCGACCGCGGCGAGACGCCAATTCTGATCTTTCCCTTTCAAATCACGCTCATATTCCCAAACTTCGGAAATGGAGGACAACACATCAGGGTCGCCCATAATGACAGTCCCCTCGCCGTCCAGTAACGCCGAGGTCAGATCGGCTTCATAGAGAACCGAGATATGACCGACAGACCCTTCAACACGTGCAGCTTGGATTGAGGCTTTGCGCAAGCGGCCCAAATCAGTGACCTGCGTTTGATCTGCGGCTTCGCGCGCTGTTAGAGCGTCATCGTAAATTTCATATGTGTCAGGGGTCAGCAAATCCTTCAAAAGATCGCGGTCACCGCTCGCATACGCTTCTAGGATCATGGAATAGGCCGCTGTTGCGCCATGCATGAAATGTGCAATTGAGAACGTCGGATCCAATTTTGTGATGCCCGAAAGGCCCAGACGCTCGACCTCAGGGTCAGGTGCTGTGTCATTTTTTCGATTCGGATCATCCATACCGAAATCAACAGGATCAGATTTTTCTTCGGGAACGCCCCCGAATCCAGTCTGTTTCCCCAAGACGGAGTAAAAAACGACCACTACAATCGTGGCTAAAGCGGCATAAATCATGACGTCAAACATTGAAGACCTTTATATTGCAGTTTGCCCACCTATATACGGCTCAACAGACTACTTGAGTTATTGAACTGATAGCTAAGGTGCGTTGCAACCCGTTTCAAGGAAAGAGCATTATGGCCAAGAAACCAAAGAAGGGTGAAGAGACACCCGTAGAAGACACATTATCAATCGAGGGTGCACCGACTGAAGCCCCCGCAGCCCAAGCTCCACAGGGACCCATGCTCTCTGTCCTAGCACAATACACCAAAGATCAGAGCTTTGAAAATCCGGGTGCACCGAACAGCTTGCGCGCAGGACTACCTGCCCCTGAAATCGGTGTGAATATCGAAATCGGCCGTCAAATGATGGATGATGACACGGTTGAAGTGACATTAATGCTGAAAGCCGAAGCCCGTCGCGAAAATGACGTCGCCTTTATTGCAGAGCTAGAATACTCTGGTCTCTTCGCGTTCCAGGGTGTTGGCATTGAAGAAGTTCAGCCTCTCATCATGATCGAGTGTCCACGCCTTCTTTTCCCTTTTGCGCGTCAAATTATGGCCTCCATGACACAAAATGGTGGCTTCCCACCAATCTTGTTGGACCCACCTGATTTCACCGCCATGTTCCGTGATGAAATGATGCGTCGCGCACAAGACACAGCGGTCAACTAGACTTCACGATAATATCCACTTCAAAGACCCGCCCAGCGCCGCTGAGGCGGGTTTTTTATGAGCCACACCACTTCACATGTGCGTCCGTTGCGCTATGGTTAAGACTGTAATTTTCTCTCGCAAGGTTCGTCATGAGACTCTCCATCGAACGCAACGCCCTCTTGAAGGCGCTTGGTCATGTCCAGAACGTCGTTGAACGTCGGAATACGATTCCGATTTTGTCGAATGTTTTAATGAGCGCCGAAGACGGTGTTCTCTCACTTGTCGCAACTGATCTGGATATTGAAGTCTCAGAATCAACCGACGCCGATGTGTCCGCACCAGGTCAAGTGACGGCTCCCGCTCATACGCTTTACGATATTGCGCGGAAACTACCTGACGGCTCGCAAGTTGTTTTGCAGATCAATTCTGATGATCGTTTGGATGTCGATGCAGGACGCTCACACTTTACGCTACCTTTGCTTCCTTCTGGTGATTTTCCGAAAATGACAGCCGATGGGTTTACCCATGAATTTGCAATCTCGGCCAAAGATTTGTCGCGCTTAATCGATAAAACGAAATTTGCGATTTCAACCGAAGAAACACGCTATTACCTCAACGGCATTTATGTGCACGGGCATGATGGAAAACTTCGCGCCGTTGCAACTGACGGTCATCGTCTTGCCCTCGCAGAATCGCCAGCACCCGCAGGCGCAGAAGATATGCCCGGTGTGATTATCCCCCGCAAAACAGTCGCAGAAATCCGTCGCTTGATCGACGGCGTTGATGGCGATGTGAATGTCAGCGTGAGTGAGGCCAAGATTCGTTTCAAGACGGGCAATGCCATCATGACATCAAAGCTGATCGACGGCACGTTCCCTGACTACGAACGCGTCATTCCGAAGGGTAACACCAAAGAACTGACCATCGATAATAAAGTCTTTGCCAGCGCAGTCGATCGCGTCGCAACGATCTCAGCCGAGAAATCTCGGTCCGTTAAAATGAGTCTAACTGAACATAATATTTCCCTGACGGTGAACAATCCAGAAAGCGGAAATGCCAATGAAGACCTACCCGTAGATTACGCAGATGAGCCTCTCGAAATCGGCTTTAACGCGAAATATCTTCTGGATGTCACTGGGCAAATTGAAGGGCGTGACGCCACATTCTTCCTTGAGAGCCCAGCGTCTCCTGCGCTCGTGAAAGACAGTGAAGACGAGCATGCGCTCTTTGTGCTGATGCCCCTACGCGTCTAGGTGTGTCCTAAGGCGTGCCGTCCATTGCGTCATTACGTCTTATCGATTTTCGATCCTACACCGCATTGGACGCGGGTTTTGAGACAGGCGTCATCGCGCTTTATGGCCCGAATGGCGCAGGTAAAACTAACTTACTTGAGGCTATCTCATTGCTCTCGCCGGGGCGCGGTTTACGCCGGGCCGCCGTCGGGACATTCGCGCGGGTAGCCGAGGGTGTTAGCCAACCCGCGTGGGGCATAAATGCACAGCTCCACAGCTCAGAAACAGATGAAGACGAGGCGACTCGGATTTCAATCGGACAAGTCCCAGAACAACCACGTAAGCGACAACTCAAGATTGACAGTCGACCTGCGACGGGACCAGAATTAGCGCGACGCCTGTCTTTGCTTTGGCTGACACCCGCGCAAGACCGCCTGTTTACGGGCCCTGCGTCAGACAGACGAAAATTCATTGATCGCTACGCCCTCGCCTTTGCGCCCGACCACGGAACAAATGCGTCACGGTTTGAGAAAGCGCGCTCTGAACGTAATCGTCTTCTATCTGAAAACGTCACGGACCGCGCTTGGTATGACGCGATTGAAACGGATCTCTCGAATTATGGCGCGCGGGTTGCGCAAGCGCGAACCACGACCGTCGCCAATCTACAAGTCGAAGTGTCCGCACGTAAAACCGCTTTCCCGCAATCTTTAGTCGGATTGGATGGCAGTTTAGAAAATCAATTTGCCGAAGGTGCAGACCTAAGCTCAGTCGCTGAAACCTATCGGGCACAATTGGCCAATACCCGAAACACGGACCTCCGAGCAGGACGAACCTTGATCGGACCCCATAGAACAGAGCTACACGTTACCCATGCAGACAAAGCGATGCCGGCGGGCCTCTGTTCAACGGGTGAACAAAAGGCGCTCTTAATCGGGCTGATTTTGGCGCAAGCGCGTGCGTTACAAGGTAAAGCGCCAATCTTACTTCTCGATGAAGTCGCCGCTCATTTGGACTCGGTCCGTAGAGCGGCATTGGCAGAAGAGTTGATAGATTTGGGGCTTCAAATTTTCATGACAGGGACAGATAGATCCCTGTTCTCAGACTTCGGAAATCACGCGCAGTTCTTTCATGTCGCAGATGGAACACTGGAAAATCAAACTTTGAAAGACAGGAAAGAATGAAATTCACCCTGTCTCGCGCGAGGCGCAAGACAGGGCTACAATACCGAAACGGGGCGCAGTTGTTCGATATCGATTTCTGTTCAGGCGCCCGTTAGACGCATAAAGCTGAATACTAGATGAACGGTCATGCGTAATCTATCTCATCAAGTCTGGTAACTCCCGCGATTCACCCGCGGCCTGTTTTGCGAGTGCGGATTTGATCACCAATGACCTGTCTGTCAGAGCCAATCCCAGCCGACGTATGTGACCGATTACGCCAGAATGTCCGCGCGAGGTTTCAGAGATCAAATGCGTCACAACCCCGAGACTACGGGAGTCCGCATTTCGCCAATGGTCATATTCCAATAGGCTCGCGACACCGATGTCTTGACCCGTATTGCGTGCCATTTTGATGCCATCTGCAATCGCAGCCGCATCCCGTACACCAAGGTTAAAGCCCTGCCCCGCGAGCGGATGAATAACATGGGCCGCATCGCCGACCAATGCCAAGCGAACACCCGTGAACCCATCCGCCATTTGCAAACGCAACGGATAAGATTGACGGTCCGCCGTCAAGGACATCTCGCCGAGATAGCCGTCCATTTTCTCTGACAATAGCGCGAGAAAGCTATCCTCATCCATTTCCGTCGCAGCATGAATGCCCGCCGATGGACCAGACCAAACGATTTGGCTGCGATGGCCAGTGAGAGGCAAAACGGCCAGTGCGCCACCTAGAATCAAACGCTGCCACGCCAACCCGTCATGCGGCAGGTCATGCGCAATCGTCGTGACCAAAGAGGCTGAATCATAGTCAAATCTCTGGGTCGTTATGCCAGCCTTGCGGCGCAAAACTGATTCCCGTCCGTCCGCTGCGATAAGTAGCCTCGCCGTAAGAATACCTTGGTCGGTCTGGGCAGTCACACCTGTCGGGATATGTTCAACGTCGTGAACCCCAATTGGTGCCAATATTTTGATGTTCTTTTTCGCGGTCACACGTTGAAGCAAAGCGGTTTTAAGCGGCGTATTTTCGATTAGCGCGCCTAGATCACCGCCGTCTCCGTTGCCTGCGAAATGCAATCGCCACGGACTATTCGGCCCACCTTCAGTGACGAGCATGTCCTGGATCGGTTGGGTCAAGCCTACCAGATCAACACCGAGGTTTTCAAAAAGCCGCAATGAGGTTGCGGACAAGGCTGTTGCGCGCCCATCAGAGACAACGCCGACAGGGTTGCGATCCAGGACTGCCACCGTTGCGCCACTTTCAGCACACGCCAAAGCCGTCGTCAGACCCGCCAGCCCAGCACCGACAATCAAAATATCAAATTCAGTTTTCATATCTTCAACATAGTCATCATGACGTCGAAGTGAAAGGCGACATATCGAGACGTGGAGGCCCTTAATATCTGTTTTAATCCCAGCCCGCCTTAACTCCCCATTCACGCTTCGCGTTTACGTCTTGGTAACAGATGAGTTCTTGCCCGAGGTCCCGATGACACCACCGCCTTCTGCTACTGCCGATTACGACGCTGGATACCAATATGCGCCGGAAGACATTCACGCCATGATGGCGGAAGTCACGGCACAGGAAGGTAATAGTTTCTGGCGCGCGGTCCGGGCCCTCTTCATTACAGCATTTGGATGCTTCATTCTCTTGTCTGTTCTCGCGTATAATCCATTTGACCCAACAGGTGACACGGCAGGTATAGGCATTGGGCGACATCCTTTCGGATCAGGGGGCGCTAACCTTGCTAACATAGTTATGCAAACCTTAGGCTGGGGTGGATTGATGGGTGGTGGCCTTATCCTGCTGTCTGGCATCCGTCGCCTAATGGGCCGCGTAGGCCACCGTTCACGCGCACTGAAATGGAAACGTTTTGGCGTTGGTGTAGGCGTCGTTCTATTCGGTACAATGACGCTCTCCGCCTTTCCAATTCCTCAAAGCTGGCCAATGGCCAGTGGCTTGGGCGGCTGGATCGGCGATTTAATGCACTTGACGCCTAAGGGCTGGTTGGACGCCTTTAATGTTCCGCTTTCAGGTCTGTGGATTGCCATTCTATCTTTCGCCAGCGCAGCTTATCTCCTCGCGCTTTATTTAGGCGTCGTGACCAAGGACTTGTTGGATATTGCCGATGCCGCGACATTGGTCTGGGCCTATATTCGCATTTGGTTTGATCGCCTCTCGGCGTGGCTCGTTCGGATTTTCAGACGCGGTTACGAAGCGCCGATGGACGCGCAGATGCAATCAGAGCCGCTCTATCGGGACATTCCAGACACAGCGTCCCCTGCTGCGGAATTTGAGGCAGAACCAGCCTATGCACCTGAACCAATGCTGGCACCTGTTGCTGCCCCCATATCCGCGATGAAGCCGAGGACAAAGAGACGTTCGACAAAGCGCAAAACAGCCCCGAAATCTAATGGGCAAACCGACTTCGATTTCTCGCAATCAGATGAATTCGTACTCCCGGGTCTCGATTTGCTGAAGTCGCCTCCACCCCGTTCGAATAATCATGACCAAGGCGCCTTACGTCGCGCCTCCGAACAGTTGCACAAAGTCATGGGCGATTATGGCGTCGATGGAGACATGGGCGGCGTAAGCCCTGGTCCGGTCGTGACGCTGTTTGAGTTTGAGCCTGCCCCTGGCGTGAAATCACAACGCATCATCAATCTCTCTGACGACATTGCTCGAAATATGAGCGCTCAATCCGCGCGGATTGCCGTCGTTCCTGGTCGCAACGCGATGGGTGTTGAACTTCCTAACCGAAAACGCGAAATGGTCTGGCTGCAGAATATGCTCGCCTCGGAGGCTTTCACGCAATCCGAAGCTGCCCTTCCGCTTATCCTCGGGGAAGACATTGGCGGAACGCCATTTATTGCTGACCTCGCCAAGATGCCCCATTTGCTCGTCGCGGGTACAACGGGTTCAGGTAAGTCCGTTGGCGTTAACGCCATGATCCTGTCGCTCATGTACACACTCACGCCCGAGCAATGTAAGTTCATCATGATTGACCCGAAGATGCTCGAACTTTCTGTCTATGACGGCTGCCCGCATTTGCTTGCGCCTGTCGTGACAGAGCCGAAAAAGGCCGTTGTGGCCCTGAAATGGACCGTGCGGGAAATGGAAGACCGCTATCGCAAGATGGCCAAGATGAATGTCCGCAACATGGCGGGATTCAACGAAAAAGTTGCAGAGTTCAAAGCCTCTGGCGAAGTTATGACCAAGACGATCATGACAGGGTATAATAAGGAATCGGGTGAGCCCGAATATGAAACCGAAGAACTTTCTTTTGAACCGATGCCCTATATCGTTGTCATCATCGACGAGATGGCCGACCTGATGATGGTTGCCAAAAAAGACATTGAAGGCTCCGTTCAACGTCTCGCGCAAATGGCGCGGGCGGCTGGTATTCACGTTATCATGGCAACGCAGCGTCCCTCAACGGATGTCATTACGGGTACAATCAAAGCTAACTTCCCAGCCCGTATTTGTTTCCGCGTGGGTTCCAAAATCGACAGTCGCGTTATTCTAGGTGAACAAGGCGGCGAAGCGTTATTGGGAAATGGTGACATGTTGTTCTCTGCCACAGGACGCCCACGACGCTTGCACGGTCCATTCGTCAGTGATGGTGAAGTTGAACGCATTGCCAATTTCATGAAAGCTCAAGGCGCGCCAAGCTATCTCGAGGACATTACGACCGAACGTGAAGAAGGTCCGTCTGACGCCAAACTCGCAGGTGGGGGCTCAGAAGGCGGATCTCTCTTCGATCAAGCCGTGGCCATTGTCGCCCGCGACCGCAAAGCCTCAACCAGCTATGTGCAACGTAAACTCTCCATCGGCTATAACCGTGCAGCGGACCTCGTCGAACGCATGGAAACCGAAGGCATGATCGGACCAAGTGGCCCAGGCGGAAAGAGAGAGATATTCTTGCCCGAAGAACAAGCGTTTTAGGGATGCCATTAAATTATGCGTGACCCGTTGAGCAAAACCGAAAGGCGAGAGATCGTTAGCTTAGCAAACGAAGCTTTTGCGCACTTGGCGACAAAGTACGGGTTTCAACCTTGCTCTAGAAAAAATTTATGGTCGAAAGAGTTTGAAAATTGTTTGGGTTATCTCCGGTTCAAGCGTACCTCAAATTTTGCCGAACACCCAAACCTACAACTTAATTTTGGACTGACACCGAAACTCACTCCTGATGTCAAAATAGTTTTGAGCGAGCTCCTGAAAACTGATGAGCCGATGTATGAAATTTGGTCTCATCGCATAAGGACACCTAGTGAGCACTTTAAGTTAAACGCGCGGGCTATATACTAATCGGCCTATCCAGGAACTTGGGAATTTCGAAATTTGCGCGAAGTCAGTAGTAAAATGACTAAAGTTGATCAGTATATTTTAGATCACTTTGCATCATTCATTAAAACACATCATTCAGATGAGTTTATTTCCAGTTACCCATTGGGGGGTTTTAGATGAACTACCAGAAAATTTCAGAGTTTTACAAATCGTTGCTTATGGCAATCTAGGCCAACGTTCGAAAATTGAACACTGTATTTCCTATTATAGTGACGGCATTTTTGCTAAATTTGCTGCGTGCTTTGTAGAGCCTGTCAAAGAATATGGGGGTGAGCTGCTTCGACATTTTTTTCATTGAATTCTTTGAAAATAGACCTTCCAACGTTCAAGGATCGAACACCCCAACTTACCGCTCCAAACGCTTCCGTTTCTTTCGTCTCTGCCAAAAGATTAGAGAACCCGACGCACCTAAAATCATGAGCACGAGGAAAAGCCCTACGAAACTGGCGATTTTACCCATCATAATGAGGCCTTCGCGCATCGGCGAGGTGTCAGATTTCTTGACATTGATATTGGAGAGCGCGCAACAAGTTCCATCTTCGGCCAAGGCGTATTGACTCGTCACCATCATAAATCCGCCCGATGTCTGAACTTCGGTCACGAGCGTAATGTCTCTCGACTTTCCCTCACCTAAAGCTACCGAACTCGCCGTCGTCACCCCGACATAATCACGACGGATTTCTTTGCCATCAGGCACATTGTTCAAGACGCCCTCTATTTGTTTTTGTATCGCCCCATCTTCCATATCTAAATTGAAAGCCTGCGCCATCCGCGAGGCATCTTTTGCAAGCAGGCGGTCGATATGCGCTGTATTATCCGCGCGAACGGTTTCTGGGACAGAGTTTTCGACAATGCCGTCCATTGAACAGGCTGACAGAAAAATGACGCAAATCAGGACATATAATTTATGCATTCGGACGAACCTTTATTGAGATTATGCTTTTGCGGTTCCAAACGGATCATCGACACTCTCACTCGGCTGCGTGAACCAAACGGGACCATCTTTGCCCATGTAGAAATGATCTTCTAGACGTACGCCAAATTCACCGTCACCGTTTTCTTTATAGAGACAGATCATGGGCTCGTTGGAGAAGCACATGCCTTCTGCCAAAATCGTGTCATCACCCCAATTCAAATAGGGCCATTCGTGAATGTCTAACCCGATCCCGTGACCCGTGCGGTGCGGCAACCCGGGTGTTTCATACCCAGGGCCATAGCCATGCACTTCTAATTCAGCGCGTGCGGCGAGATCAACATCGCCGCAGCGTGTCCCAATTTGAGCGGCTTCAAACGCCTTGGCTTGGGCTGCTTTTTCAGCGTCCCAGACTTTGCGATGTTCATCGGTTGGGTTGCCGAAGACATAGCTACGGGTGATGTCGGAAATATAGCCATGCAGCTGACAGCCCGTATCGATCAGGACCATATCGCCAAATTCCAATGTTTTCGGTTCGCGGACGCCATGCGGGAAAGCACTGTCGGGGCCGAAGAGAACAATTTTGAAATAGCTGCCCTTCGCTGCGCCAACTTTGCGGTGTGCCGCATCAAGGAACGCGCCGACCTCTGCGGTTGTGATATGCTCGTTCAACATGGACGCGGTGGCTTTGTGTACCGCTAGTGTCATTTCTTTGGCCCGCGTCATCAACGCGATTTCGGCTGCAGATTTGATCATGCGACACGCGGCTGTAATGGACGCGCCATTGGTGAATGTGAAAGCAGAAGACGCCTTCGCGATACCGTCACTCACGAAAAAGGGCGTAGCTTCGTCCAGGCCGATTTGCCCAGATGTAACGCCAGCCACCGCCAAATGTTCTGCGATCAAACCATATGGGCTTTCATGTTCTTCCCATGTGGCGACATCGCCCTGCACGGTCATGAATTGTAGGATCGTGCCCTTCTCAAACGCAGGGGCAATATAGATCGGTGCGCCTGTCGGCAAAAGCAACGCGCCCACCATACGCTCGGAGCCATTCCAGCGTGTGCCTGTGAAATAGTAAAGCGATGTCCCCGCATGGAGGTAAAGCGCGCAGAGGCCCTGCTCCACCATCAGTTTTTGCGCTTTGGTGACACGAGCCTGAAACTCATCCAGCGCAATTGGTTCAACGCCAGCCGTCATATCCGAAAGTTTCGCCAACGCTTCTTCCGCTGTCCATCCGCCTACACCTCTTGTCATCGCCGTCACCTCTTCTGTCTGTCTGAAAGCTGCTCTAACAACCTCACCGTAGAATTTCTACAGTGACATTGCCGCCATATTGGGTGCTGATGCGTAGTAAAGCCATGAGCGCTAAAGATATTGATAGAAAATTCCCCGATGATTTCGTCCCCGCGACACCGCGCCCCGATACGGGTCGCTTAACCACATCTGAAATTGTCGCGATGGCCTGGGATGACGAGACGAGTTTCGACAATATTCTCGCGCAATCGGGTTTGCCCGAAGGCGAGGTCATCAAGATCATGCGCGGCCATATGAAACCCAGTAGTTTCCGCATGTGGCGCAAACGCGTGAGTGGCCGTGCGAGTAAGCACGATAGATAAGATTCCAATGTGAAAAGCAAAAACCCAGCCAAATCTGACTGGGTTTTTATTATGTGTCTCGCGAACTTACACTACATAGGTTTCGCATCCATGACGACGAGGCGAGAGAATGTCGCTTGGGCGTAGTCGCCATTGGCTTTGTCTGTTTCCCAATCGCCCGTACCTGGACACGCCGCATACCAAATGCCTGGCGCATCTTTGGTACTGCATTGGTTATAGATACCGGCCTTAAAATAATGCGCGTCGCCCGCGTAACCCATGGGACTATCTTTGGTATCGACCACGCCGTTGGCATCGACATTGTTCGCAAGATTGATTTTGTGCGTGACCGTTGGCTTGCCCGCCGTTGAGAATTCCAGATGCATGACGTTTTCATAGACGTTCACGACATAGCTAAGCGGTTGTCCAAGCGGGATACCTGCGCTGCCTGGGTCGGTTGGGTTGGTCCAGATATTGCCCCAAACTGGATTTGCGATGTCGGTACGGTTTGGATTAGCCTTGGCCAGGTTACGCTCATAATTCCAAAACACAGACCCCGTGTCGTGATTTGGATATTTTTTGAAATAGATTTTCAACGGCTCATTCCCATAGCCAAAGGCACCAGATTGCGGCTTGTCCTTGATGGCATGGATTTGTCCAATAACAGCGGAGAACGCGGCGGGTCGGTCAGGATTGCCTGCGCGGCGCGCCACATGGTCAACCTTTACGGTAGCTTCCATACGATGCCCAATAGAAGCAAAGCTAGCGGCATCAGGGTGGGCGGCCACGGCGAAGTTATTCCCCGGCGCACTCGTCTTGATTTTCGTATTGCTGCCACGGCTCATATAACGAAGCTCGCTGCGCGTGTTGGAGGAGTTGGCCGTGGTCAACGCTTTGTTGGGCGCAGCAAAGACCATATGCCCGTCTTCATTGGCATAGAAGAAATCTGGATGCGTATAAGTCTGGATATCCGCAATTTTTACAACATCAACTTTTCCATCATTATTCACGTCGGTTGGAACGGTGATGTTCCAATGGGACAAATCGAAATGATTGGCGGCGATCGGGCTCGCGGTTTCGGAGCTAGCAGGTTCTGGCGTGGCGCAAGCCGACAACATTACGGCCACCGCACCGCTCATCATAGATGTGATAAAGAGAGTCTGGTTCATCTGTTTTTCCCGAATGTTATGTCGTCTGGATCAGACCTTAGGGAATTGAAACCTAAGCTCAAGTCTACGACTGGTAATGTTAAGGCCTAGTGGTGATGCCCGCCCACGCCATGCGCGTGACCGTGGGAAATCTCGTCGGCAGTTGCCTCACGGCTCTCTGTGATCTCAACGTCGAAATGCAAGGCTCGTCCTGCAAGCGGATGATTTCCATCAAGGAAAACGTCTTCGCCTTGGACATTCACAATCCGAAGCATCGGCGAATCTGGGTCATTATTCATCTGAAATTGCAAACCTAGTTTCAGGTCTGTACCTGGTGGGAACTGCGTAAGTTTGGCTCTCATTTGGAGCGCAGGGTTCACTTCACCATAGCCCTCTTTAACCGTAAGTGAGACAGATTTTTTATCTCCCACATTTAAGGCCTGCATGACCTGATCCAAAGCGGGAAGAATATGTCCGCTGTCCGCCAGATAAAGCATAGGGTCTCCGCCAACTGAGCTATCTAATACGTCACCCGCGTCATTTTTAAGCGTGTAATGAAATCCGATGACTTTGGTCATGATGGGGTCCTTTGATTTTGAAGGCGTACCATAGACTATGGGGTGGTTGGTAGCCAATGGGATAACCGACGAGCGTCAGATGAGGTTTTCTTAGATCGCTACCAATTTCTACTATCGCTCTGCCGTCGTAGTTTTAATGCTTGCTAATACGAATG
>CALHXF010000132.1 GCA_938040095.1 uncultured Caulobacterales bacterium | reverse complement strand
CCAAGGTTGCGTCAGCCCATGAAGGCCTTGTCGAAGTTCAATCTGTACCGGGGCGTACTGTTTTCTCGCTCCTTCTTCCTGCTCCCGGAGTTGATGCATCATGAAATATGAAATCCTCTTAGCCGACGATGATGACAGTGTGCGTCTTGTGCTACACAAAGCCCTCACGCGGGCAGGACATTCCGTAAAGGCAACCGACAATGCCGAAACCTTGTTGAAATGGGCAGAGGCAGGCCAAGGCGACATTGTTGTGACAGACGTCATGATGGGCGGTCGCGAAGTTTTTGATAGTTTGCCGCAACTCTCGGCTGCGCGACCAAAGCTACCTGTGATCATTATCAGTGCCAATAATACCGTGAATACAGCCCTGAAGTCGGGGCAACATCGCGTTTTTGAATATGTACCAAAGCCCTTCGATTTAGATGATGTGACGAATGCAGTGGCCCGTGCGGGACAATCGGTAAATCCCCGCAAAGCTCGTGCAAATGTTGAAAACCGTCGGTTGCCAATGATAGGCCGCAGTGCGGTTATGCAGCCTGTTTTTCGCGCAGTTTCTCGCTTTGCTGCTGGAAACTTGCCTGTCCTTGTTCGGGGGGCTGTGGGGTCGGGAAAGGACTTGGTCGCTCGGCTTTTGCACGATGGTGGCGCGCGCGTTGAGCGTCCCTTTTTACGCACGACAGATTTCGAAAATACGTCTCTTACGCTACAAAAAGTCAATGGTGGCGACATATATATCGATGAAATAGGCGAGTTGTCGATGCATCAGCAAGAACGCCTTTTAGCGCTTATGAATGAAGCTGAGATGATTCCTCAGAACACACGACCGCGGATTATTTCCGCGACTCGAAAAGACCTACGAGATTTGGTTGAAGCGGGTAAGTTTCGGGATGACCTTCTTTTTCGCATTAACGTGGCCGAGATAAAAATTCCTGACCTAGCCGAACGTGATCGCGACACATATGAATTAGCAGAAGCGTTTCTCGGGCAAGCGTCACCCAATCAAACGCGGCGATTTGAAACCGACGCCTTAGATGTTTTGCATCGGCACAAATGGACGGGGAACGTCCGAGAATTGGAAAACCTCGTCAGGCGTTTAGCTGTTCTCTATTCTGATGATGTCATTACGGCAGATATGGTTTTGCAAGAATTTTCGAAGGACCTTCCGCCAATTGAAAAGGCAGGGGCTAATCAAAACCGTCTACATGATCAATTAGAAGAGGCTTGCCGAACGCTTCTCAACGCCAGTGATAATGCCGAGGAATCCGCATATAATGTCGCATTGGCATGGGTCGAGAAACCTCTCATTGTTGAAGCGTTGCGTCTCACGGGTGGAAATCGCGCAAAGGCGGCGGAGAAATTAGGTATTCATAGAAACACCTTGCGAACTCGCCTGAAATCACTTGAGATTTCATAGGTATTCAGACGGTTGATGCTGTCTCAATAATTGTTGATTTTGTGCAACACTGCGATATGAATGCAACAGCGGGGCGTTTCTGCGAGATAAGTTCTGAATTCTCAGGTTAAATTAGAATCGAAAAGTAACAAGGCTGCACAGCTGATTCCAGCGGTACGGCGTGCGCCTCGTATTGCGCAATCTACACTGTTTGGTGTTCTTTTTCTCGCGTCTATATTTCTAACGATACTCGGGGCGCTGCTGTCCTACTCCGAAGATGCGACGCGTATCGTTCAGGCGTGGGATATTCTTAGATATAACCTCGCCGTTATTATCATCTTGGCGATTTACCTTGCCAACCGTGTTTGGACGACTGTCTTTAAACCCTCCAGAGGTCAGGCCGCGCCATTGCTTCATCGACGCTTTGTCATGATTTTCTCACTGGCCGCGCTTATCCCTGCCGTGCTTGTCGGCGGGTTTTCTTTATCTTTGCTGTCTCAAAACCTCTCTGGATTGTTTGGAGAGGGCGTTCGAAACAATATGGAGCAAGCCCGTCAAATTTTGGATGGATATGTCTCTCAGGAATTTGAAAGTTTGGGTGAAGATGTTGCAGAGATTCAGCGTGGTATCGCGCGTAGTCCAACCGACTTTGGCGCACGCATTTCTTTTACCGCAGAATTATTGCGAGAAGCTCAAACGCGGGACTTGGATGCTGTTTATATTCTAAGGGAAGATGGATTTGTCCTGACACGCGTTGAAACGCCAGAGGCTCCAAACCTCCGTATTCCTGAGATTGAGGTTCTAAAAGGTCTCAACCCAACTGATGTTGCGTTCCAAAAGAGGGCGGACATTGATTACCTCATCGCCCTGTCAAAACTGTCTGAGGGGCCAGATACCTATCTTTATGTCGGTAAGCTCTTACGGTCTGACAACCAAGTTTTGTCGTCAATTTCGGGCATAGAGAGCGCCGCGTCGCAAATCGCGAGGTTTAATGACAACCAAGCGCAGATGAATCGAATTTTCTTCTTCACATTACTAGATAGTGCGCTTTTGATTCTGATGGCGGCGATTTGGCTGGGGCTAGCGCTCGCAAATCGAATTATTGACCCGCTTTCTGGACTTGTAAATGCAGCAGAGCGCGTGCGCGCTGGTGACATGGGCGCACGCGTTGATGTGACTGGGGATTGGGGAGAGATTTCCGATTTGGGATCGGCTTTTAATCGAATGACGTCCCAGCTTGAGGCTCAACGTGACGAATTGATCAAAGAACATGATGTGTCGGAACAGAGGCGGCAATTCTCCGAAGCTGTTTTGTCTGGTGTACGCGCGGGTGTCGTTGGATTGACCCAGCAAGGTAAAATTACGCTCCTTAACAATGCCGCCAAGCGCCTTTTGGATGAGCGGTCAAATGACATGGTAGGGCAACCGCTCTCGCAGGTCTTAGCTGAGTTTGCTCCAGCTTTCGCCAAAGCCCGAGAGTCTATCGCGGGTGCATCTGCGGATCAGGTTACTGTGGAAATGGGTGGAGGGACGCGCATTTTTGACCTCCATGTTTCGGCCTATCAAGGGGCTCGAAATGATACAGGTTGGGTTTTGACATTCGATGACATGACACGCCTTGTTTCTGCGCAGCGACATTCTGCTTGGCGTGAAGTTGCACGGCGAATTGCACATGAGATTAAAAACCCTCTGACACCAATCCAGCTCTCGGCTGAACGGCTTTCGCGTAAATATAGCAAAGAAATTACCTCTGATCCTGAAACCTTCAATAAATGTACGGCGACGATTATCCGCCAAGTTGAGAGCTTGGAGCAGATGGTTGATGAGTTTTCCGCTTTTGCGCGCATGCCGTCGCCCGAGTTAGCACCTACGAATTTGAACGAAGTTCTGGAGAATACGCTTTTTGCGCAAGGTGTAAGTTTTCCCGAAATCAGCTTTCGGAGAAAAGGGCGGTGGCCTGATGAGACTGAGGTTCGTGGTGATATACGTCTGCTGTCCCAAGCTTTCACCAATGTGCTCAAAAATGCGGGTGAAGCTGTTCAACGGAAAATGGATGATGGCGTTTCTAGTCGTTTCCGTGGGGAAGTGATGGTCGAGCTCCTCGAGGTCGGCGAACGCGTTGCTATCCGCGTGACTGACAATGGTCCTGGCTGGCCGTTTAAGGATACAGACCGATTGATGGAACCTTATGTGACAACACGCGATAGCGGCACGGGCTTGGGATTGGCAATTGTGAAACGCATTGTTGAAGATCATCACGGGCAACTTGTCTTAGAAATGCGTGAAGACACCCAAGGCGCTCGGACGATCATATATCTGCCGCGACCCTTAGATAATACAACTAATCCTGAAACCCAGCGAAGCGAGGTCTTATGAAGTCCGATGTCCTGATTGTTGAAGACGAAGATGATATCAGAGAGATGATATCAGGCATATTGGAGGATGAGGGCTATCAAGTCCGAGAGGCCGCCACGTCAGAAGCTGCTTTGGAAGCCGTGAAAACGCGCAAACCTAATCTCGTTGTTCTGGATGTGTGGCTCAAAGGATCAGGTATGGATGGGATTGAATTGCTAACCGCGCTCAAAGCTCGTCATAAGAACCTACCTGTCATCATTATTTCTGGTCACGGAACGGTTGAGACTGCCGTATCCGCCATTCGGAAAGGCGCTTTTGATTATATCGTGAAGCCCTTTAAAGCTGAAAAATTAATCGTGACGGCGACGCGTGCCTTAGAGAACTCTCGTCTAAGACAGGAGAATGAGGAGCTGAAAGGCAAGGCCGTAAACACGGACGAGCTTGTGGGGACATCCGCGTCAATCGCGCAGCTGCGTCAGAAAATTGGACGGATCGCAGTAACCAATTCTCGGGTTCTGATTACTGGGTCATCTGGTACAGGGAAGGAGTTGCTTGCGCGTCTCCTCCACACGCAATCTAATCGCTCAGATGGACCGTTCAAAGCTGTGAATGCGGCGTCAATGGTGCCTGAACGCGTCGAGGCAGAACTGTTTGGTGTTGAGGCGATTGGACCTGATATCCCTCAAAAAACTGGATTGTTAGAGCGTGCTCATAATGGAACGCTATATTTGGATGAAGTTGCAGATATGCCGCTAGAGACGCAAGGTAAACTCCTGCGGCTACTGGTTGAGCAGCGCTTCAATCGCGTCGGCGGGCAGGATGATGTTCAGGTGGATGTACGTGTCATCACCAGCTCATCCCGTGATCTCACCAATGAAGTTTCGATTGGGCGTTTCAGAGAGGACCTTTTTCATCGTCTAAATGTGATGCCACTCCATGCGCCTAAGTTATCCGAACGTCGCGAAGATATTCCTGCGTTAGTCGAGCATTTTATCACACAACTAGCGGCCTCGACTGGACTGCCAGCGCGTAAAATCGGGGACGATGCGATGGCAGCACTTCAAGCCCATGATTGGCCGGGTAATGTCCGTCAACTCCGCAATAATGTCGAACGATTGCTGATTTTGGCGACGGGTGAGCCCAGCCAGCCCATTACACTTGCGACGCTGCCCAAAGAAGTCTCTGTGGTGCGCTCTGGCAATAATTCTCAGGACAATGACCGCATTATTGCCATGCCTCTGCGAGATGCGCGCGAGCATTTCGAACGTGAGTATTTACAAGCACAAATCGACCGCTTTGGTGGCAATATTTCGCGCACAGCCACATTCGTCGGGATGGAGCGTTCGGCCTTGCATCGCAAACTCAAGTCGCTAGGTTTGGGCACGACGGGACGTGAGAGCTGACCCGCCGTAGTTAGGACAAAATCATGCGGGTCATTATTTGCGGAGCAGGTCGCGTAGGCTACGGCCTTGCCGCGCGTTTATCGCAAGAACGAAATACTGTTACCGTCATTGATACGTCGGCAGATCTGATCCGTCAGATCACTAACGAACTCGATGTACGTGGCGTCGTGGGTTACGGCAGCCACCCCGATGTTTTAGTTCGGGCAGGCGTGCGCGATTGCGACATGATTATTGCCGTGACCTATGCGGATGAAGTCAACATGATGGCTTGCCAAGTTGCGCATTCTCTTTTTGATGTCCCAACCAAGGTTGCACGGGTTCGGGCGCAAGAATATCTCGATAATCAATGGAACGATTTATACTCTCGTGAGAACATGCCGATTGATATTATCATCTCACCTGAGATCGAAATCGGCAAAGCCATCTTACGGCGCCTCAATACGCCTGGTGCGTTTAATGTTGTGCCGTTTGGCGATGGTGCTGTGCAGATGTTGGGCGTAGAAATTCTTGAAGATTGCCCCATTGTCCAAACTCCGATCCGTCAAATCCCAGACCTGTTCATTGGGTTACATGCAGCTATTGTAGGTATCGAACGGGACGGCGAACTTTTCGCGCCAACACCTGACGATCCTTTGGAGGTCGGCGACCGTGCTTACATCATAACGCAAGCGGCGCATTCTTCACGGCTCCTCGAAGTGCTTGGATCACATCAAACGCAAGCCCGTCATATTGTTATTATCGGAGGCGGAAATGTAGGGACCTATGTCGCAGAAAAACTTGAAGGTAAAAGCGGCATGCGTGTGCGCGTTATCGAACGTGACAAAGTGCGCGCTGAGAAAGCGGCCGAGCATCTGACCCGCACTGTGATCTTGAATGGCGACGCGATGTCCGCCGAAATTCAAGAAGAGGCTGGCGTTGCAAATGCGGAAATGGTCATCAGTCTAACCAATAGCGATAGCGTAAACATCCTCTCCGCTGTTTTGGCCAAGAAGATCGGTGCGAAGCATACGATCAGTTTGATCAATGAAGTTTCCATGCAAGAAATGCAGTCTGAGCTTGGTATTGATATGGTTATCGATCCACGTGCTTCGACGATTTCCTCAATTTTGCGCCATGTGCGTCGTGGGCGGATATTGGAAGTCTATTCATTGGAGCAAGGCGGTGCCGAAGTTATTGAAGGGGAAATCCTAGATACGTCACCAATGGCAGGGAAAGCGTTGCGGGATATCGCACTAGGCGAGGGTGTTGCAATCGGCGCGATTATTGCGAATGGGGAGGTTCTTTTCCCAGCTCCAGAGCTGGTATTGAAGGCAGGTAATCGTGTTGTTTTGATGGCTGAAAAAGGCGCTTTGGATAGCATCGTGTCGATGTTCCGTGTGTCTTCAGATTACTACTAAAATACGATGGATATGAACCGTATCCTATTTTGGCTGGGTCGAACTTTCTTCATTTGTACGGGATTGTTCACTGTCACAGCGATTGTTGGGGTCTTAGATCAAGACTTTTCAAGTGCGGTTGTGATGGCGACGCTTGGCGTGACCATTGGCGTGTTTGGCTGGCTTATGGTTATGCTTTCCACAGGTTTTGATGCGCGGGAATCCAAGTCTGAAGCGATCCTTTTTCTCGTGCTGTTCTGGGGAATAGTGCCCGCTATTCTATGTCTGCCTTTCTTATTTTTAGGACCTAACCCGTCTCTACTGGCCGCGTATTTTGAAAGCGTCTCAGCCTTTACGACGACGGGCGCGACACGACTTATCCCTGATGATCTACCTCTTATTCTCGTGTTTTGGCGCGCGCTTTTGCAGTGGGTTGGTGGTGTGAGCGTCGCGACGTTTGCCGTTGTGATATTTGCTGCGGTTAATCAAACGGGCACAGGTGTTCACAAATCGATGCTTTATTCACTTCGCAATGGTGAATTATTTGGGCGCTTAATTGGTATTGGACGCCTTGTTGCTGGCATATATCTGTTCTTGGCGCTTTTAGGCTTTATCCTTATGACGTTTGGAGGGGCCCCCGCATTTGAGGCTTTATGTTTGGCGCTTAGCGGTGTCAGCACAGGTGGGCTAACCCCACGCGCAGGGCCTTTGCAGCTATATATCCCGCCTTTTGCTGCAACCGTACTGGGCATATTATGCGTGTTGGGCGCCATGAATATTGCAGTCATCTGGGATTATATTCGGTTACGGAAAGCTCGTTTTGCGCTTCGCATGATATTGAATGTGGAGCATCGCGCTTTACTCGTGATCTCTGCAGGGCTCGTCTTAATTGGAGTTTGGTTCGCAGGTTTCGCAAGCTTTGGTGATCTCATTTTGGATAGTGCTTTCTTCGTGAGTTCAGCGGGTTTTCAATATCAGGTGATAAGCTTAGATCTCGTTCCGCCCGTCATTTTGGTGACGTTAGCTTTGACAGGAGGTTCAGCGCTCTCGACGGCTGGCGGGGTGAAGCTCATTCGTATTTTGCTGCTGTTTCGACATCTGAAGGTCGAGCTTTCGCGATTGTCGCATCCTTCACGGGTTATCCCTGTAAAGTTTCGCAATCAGATCATTCCTGACGCCGCGTTTCTGTCCATTTGGATGTATTTCTTTGCCTATACGCTGGCTTTCGGCGTGGGCATTGCAGCCTTTGGCGTTGTGGGGCTCTCATTGGATGATGCGATTGCTTCTGCCGCGGCCATGTTGTCCAATGTGGGGCCGTTATTAGATCTGACATTGCCCGAATCGGGATTGACCTATCCACAATTTTCAAACGGTCAAATGAGTGTTGGTATTGCGCTCATGTTATTAGGTCGACTTGAAGTTTTGGCCGCTTTAGCGCTTGTTCTGCCCAATTTTTGGAAACAGTGATCTGAACGTGCATTTTTTTGGGACACTACAGGATTTCAGCCTTGTAACCCCTGAGGCTGTGAGACATGACACGCACCATGGATCATAGCAGGGCAGAGCTTCTGATCCAGTAGACGGTTTTTAAAAGACTCTAGGGGAGCGTAATGCCCGAACGTAATCAAAATCTTCAAGACACTTTTTTGAACGCTGTTCGAAAGACAAAGACACCGCTGACTATTTTTCTCGTCAATGGTGTAAAGCTTCAAGGTGTTGTGACTTGGTTCGATAATTTCTGCGTTTTATTGCGCCGGGATGGACAAGTTCAACTCGTTTATAAACATGCCATTTCGACGATTATGCCGGGTGGCCCAGTTCAACTACATGATCCGACGGATGACGATGATTGATTTAAAGCAGGCGCGACATGGTAGATAATGCTGTAAAAAAAGTTCGCGCCTTGATTGCTCATCCGAAATTTTCGGATGGCCGCGCGGCTGATGTCGACTACGATCTTGAAGAAGCGATTGGCTTAAGTGAAGCCTTGGGTGTTGAGCCTGTTACAGCCCGTATTATTCCTATCCGTGATATTCGTAGCTCCAACTTTTTTGGAAGCGGTCAAGTCCAAGAGATGGCTGAAAATATTGCGAGTGAGGGCTTGTCACTTGTCATCGTCAACGCGACCCTTTCACCTGTGCAACAACGTAACTTAGAGCGGACATTGAACGTCAAAGTTATTGATCGGACAGGTCTCATTCTTGAAATTTTTGCTGTGCGTGCGGCTACAAAAGAGGGTCGCTTGCAGGTTGAGCTTGCCAAAATGGCTTATGAACGCTCGCGTCTTGTTCGTACATGGACACATCTGGAACGCCAACGCGGCGGTACGGGCGGTCTTGCTGGTCCTGGCGAAACGCAAATCGAAAGTGACCGTCGAGGCCTTGATGATAAAACAGCGCGTCTTAAACGTAGACTTGATGATGTACGCCGTACGCGCGGATTGCAGCGCAAAGCGCGTCAGCGTGCGCCAGAACGTGTTGTCGCATTGGTCGGATATACAAACGCGGGAAAATCCACTCTATTTAACAGTCTGACAACGGGCGAGGTCTTCGTAAAGGATATGTTGTTCGCGACATTGGATACGACGCATCGTGTGCTTTCACTTCCAAGTGGTCAAAAGGCTGTGTTGTCAGATACTGTGGGCTTTATTTCTGATCTTCCAACCTCCCTGATCACTGCGTTTCGCGCGACATTGGAAGAGGTCAAAGAAGCTGACCTATTGATCCATGTGCGCGATTTGTCAGACCCGCTTGCAGAGCGTCGAAAGAATGAGGTCATGGAAGTCCTTGGGCAAATCGAAGCTGGACCAAAACACGGCCAAGCGATCCTAGAGGTTTGGAACAAGACAGACCTGCTAGATGAAGATGGTGCGGTTCACCTTGCGGAACGTGCAGCTGCGGCGCGCACAGACGCTGATAAAATTGATGCCTTTGACATCTCCTGCTTGACTATGCAGGGCGTTGAGGCGCTGGAGAATGGTATTGAAGAAGCCTTGACCCGGAATGACCACATTCTGGAAATCAATGTGACGCCAGCAGAATTTTCAGCCCGCGCATGGTTGCATCAGAATGGTCAGGTTTTGTCTGAAGAAACGCGTGAAGACGGCGTTGCGCATATGAAAGTGCGATTGTCAGAGTCAGATTCTGGGAAATTCTTGTCGAAGCACAAGGACTTGATCGTCTAAAGTCCGTCGGCCTTTGCGGCTTGCCACAACACTTCCATTTCATCCAAGCTGAGCGTCTCTAATTCCGCTTGCGCTTTATCTTCGACGGCATTGAAACGTCGTGTGAATTTGGCGTTTGCACCGCGCAGCGCCGCTTCAGGCTCAACGCCCAATTTGCGCGCAAGGTTCACAGCAGAGAACAGGACATCTCCGACTTCGGCTTCTATTTCTGCTGGACTGCCCGATTGAACAGCTTCTGCGACTTCTTCGATTTCTTCGTGGAGCTTCGCGACAGGGCCATCCGTGTCCGGCCAATCAAACCCGCGTTTTGCCGCACGTTTTTGTAATTTCTCAGCACGCATAAGGGCGGGAAGCGCATTGGCGACACCATCCAATGTGCGTTGCTGGCCTTTGCCTTTACGCTCTACCGCTTTGATCGCGTCCCAATCGGGTTGGTCTGCGCCTTCAAAGACATGCGGATGACGACGAACCATTTTTTCGACAAGCCCATCACAGACATCAGCAAAGTCAAATGCACCGATTTCTGATGCCATTTTGGAATGAAACAGAACTTGGAAAAGCAGGTCACCCAATTCGTTCTTGAGATCGGCCATGTCGCGACGTTCAACCGCGTCCATGACTTCATAGCTTTCTTCGACTGTATAGGGGGCGATGGTTTCAAATGTCTGGGCGCGATCCCACGGACAATCCGCGCGCAGGCGGGCCATGAGCGCTAAAATGCGGTCGTAGGGTGTGTCGCCGAGCTTTGTCATTTTCGCGGCTTTCGTAGCGTGATCAAGACAAGTGTGCCGAGTGTCAGGATGGAAATTCCATAAGAGGCGAGGATGAAGCTCGCATTTTTCCCGAGATCGATCATGAGGCTACATCTTCAATCGTCACGCTTGCAGGTTTTGACTGAGCTTTGCGCTGTTGTTTCAATGTCGCCAATTCGGATTCCGTACCGCGCAATGCAAACCATGCTAGCAAAGCTGTATAACCCAAAAACATAAGCAGCAGTGGCGTTAGCAATTCCATTGGTAAACCCGGAGCGCCAGGTTCAGAAATCGTCGCGGGTTGATGTAATGTATTCCACCAATTTACTGAGAATTTGATGATCGGGATATTTAACCACCCGACCATTGCCAGTATTGCAGCCAGACGCGCCGCTTGCCGTCTGTCCGACACAATATTCCAGATCGCCATATATCCGATGTAGATGAACAGTAGAACGAGAACCGAGGTCATGCGTCCATCCCACTGCCACCATGTACCCCACGCTGGGCGGCCCCAAAGACTGCCTGTGACAAGCGCTAGAAACGTGAAGGCTGCACCTGGCAGAGCCAATGATTTTGCGACCAAGTCCGCGAGATTGTGACGCCAAACGAAACTCACGAGGCTGGCGAGCGCAATCCCTGTATAGGCTGCCATCGCGCACCAGGCTGCCGGTACATGCACATACATAATCCGAACGGCTTGCCCGTGCTCAACGGCAGGCGGTGAAATAAATAGCGATATGATGAGTCCTGTGCCGATCAAGGCTAATGCGAACCATCCACTTACCGGCGTTGCGAATCTCGAAAACCGCAGAAAACGTGCTGGATTGGCGAGGTAAGACACCAGTTTTCCAATGTAAGATAAGAGACCCATTTATCTATCCGTATTCGCCGCGAGTGCCGCCGCTGTTGCTGGTATCGATACCGTCAAAGCCAGTAGAGACAAACCGAAAAGAGCGCGAAACTCTACCGCAGCCAAACCACGTGTCAGAAAAGCGTCAGAGGCCGCCATCCCAAAGATCAGAATGGGTACAAGCATTGGGGCGCTGATGAAGATCGCGAGGAACCCGCCTTTGCCTCTCGGTCCTGTAAGGGCACCTGCTAGCGCTGTGAAAGCCGCTAATCCGGGTAGGGCGCAAAGTAGGGCGATGATCAATCCGATAACTGTCTGGCTTGGTAGATCAAACAAGAGTGACCAAAGCGGCGCGGTGAGAATGAGAGGGCAAAGTTGAATAAGTGCAAAGCTCAAAATGCCTGACGTCGATTGCGTTAAATATCCGACGCCAGAGAGCCAGAGCTGTCCTGTCGTTCCATCTTGCAAATCCTCGGAAAAAGCATGGTCGACACTCATGAGCGCGGCAAATGTCACGGCGAGCCAGATCAGCGGCACACCCATTTTCCGCAAGACAACCATATCGCCGTCGAGGGCAATTGCAGATAGCGACAAGAAGATCGCCATAAAGATAAGACCGTAAGCCCAACTCCCTGCAGATCGCGTTGCACGGACGAAATCACGTTTCAGAATTTTTGTTACCGCGCTCACGATAAAACAAGCCGTTGCGTTGGGACATCTTTCACCGAAATTGGCGCATGTGACGCCACGAGCGCTAAACCGCCACCTATCACATGGTCACGAAGATGTTCGGCAATCATATCGCGACCTGATTTATCCAACCCTGCAAGAGGTTCATCCAAAATCCAGATGGGTTTTTTCGTCGCCAGAAGTTTTGCAAATGACAGGCGCTTGGCTTGACCCGTCGATAATTTCTCTGACGTGGTTTTCGCATGCGCCAGCATATCCACAGGTTTCAGATCAGCGTTCCAAAACGCAGCGTCTTCGCCAGCTTCGAGCCCTGCTTTGGCGTAGCTATCGGCGGGCAGGAATGCGACGGCGTCTGGTGCGCTCAATATTGTGTCACCCAAGGCCCACGTTACCAGACCTGCGGCGGGTCGACTAAGCCCAGCACATGTTCGCAAGAGCGACGTTTTCCCAATCCCATTTCCACCTTCAACCCATAGGAGTTTTGGCCCCGACAGCGTTAAGGATAGGCCCGATACCAATGTACGCGCACCGCGGATGATATCGACATCCTGTAAGGTTAATGTTGCGGGTTTAATCATGGCGTGAACGCTTAGCGGTGAGGGCGGGATATGTCACGCCTTGCCTGATGTTCGGCCTGCTAGAGAGCGGACAGTTTGACAATCTGTCACTCTTAGAACGTTACGGCGTAAATCTGTTGGGATCGCTTGCAGCCCCGTGTTCGCATGCTACTTAGTCCCCATGACCGAAGCCCGTATCACACCGCCAAACCGTAACCGTCGTTTGATGTGGATTGGCATTCTGGGTGTTATGTTAGTCGCGGGTTTGTTTTTGGTTTTCCAAGCGTTGAATGAGAACACACAATTTTTTGAAAATCCATCCGATGTCGTGGCCGAAGGGTTCGAATCTCGCTCGGATGTTTTCAAAATTGGCGGACTTGTCAAAGATGGAACTGTTGTGACGCAAGGTTTGACGACGCGTTTTCTGATCGATGATTTTGAACGTGATATGGCGCAGGATCTTCACGTCACATACACGGGGGCTTTGCCTGATTTGTTTCGCGAGGGACAAGGCGTTGTTGTGTCGGGTCGTTTGACATCTGGAACCCATTTTCAAGCCGACGAAGTCTTGGCCAAACATGATGAAAATTATCAACCCGTCATCGATTATCGCGATGGAACGCCCGCGCTCGAAAAATAGCCATTTAAGGCTCGCGCCCACGTCTTAAAAGCTTGCATGGTTTCGCAGTTTTTAATCGTATCAAAATTGTAGAGAGAAAGTGAATGACCCCACCCATGTGGGGCGGCGGGGCCATCCTCTATCCCAAGTCTCCTTGGTATCTGTGTGACGAACGACAAGGACAATGTGGGGCGCCCCCGCCGTTCGTCGTGTCCAACTCTCGCTGAACATGATCATCATGACATATGATTTTCAGT
>CALHXF010000131.1 GCA_938040095.1 uncultured Caulobacterales bacterium | reverse complement strand
GAGAATCGGAACGTCCCGACTTTCTTCGTTAAATTTCATTGAGGCGCACACACGCAAGCCGTCAAAATTTTCGCTGACCAAACTCACAATCACAACATCAACGCCCGTCTTCGCGAGACGAATGGCTTTCAACGGGTCTTTTTCCACGATGACTTGATGACGCTCACTCAGAGGTACGGAGACTTTACGCGCATGAAGATCATGATCCTCAACCAAGAGAATACGGCCGCGTTGCTTTTCAATCGTATCTAACAGCGAGCGGGAATTGGCGAGCGTATGACCTGTATGACTGAGCAATTGGTCCGTCACCATTTTCAGGCGCAATAATGACCGAACTCGCGCCATCATATTGAAATCATCAATCGGTTTGGTGACAAAATCATCGGCGCCCGCTTCCAACCCCCGGATACGGTCTTTCGTTTCTTCCAAGGCCGTGACCATAATCACAGGCACATGCCATGTATCGGGGTTGTTCTTGATACGCTTACAGGCTTCAAACCCGTTCATGCCCGGCATCATGGCATCCATAAGTATGAGGTCTAGTCGCTCATTTTGTGCGACTTCTAACGCCTCATATCCGCTACGCGCGGTCAGGACATCGTAATATTCGGCCTGCAGTTTAACCTGCAACAAGTTCACATTCGGGGCGAGATCGTCAACAACAAGGATACGCGCAGACATGGCGGTCTCCTTGGACTAAGCGACTTCTGCGAATTTTCGGATTTTGGCCAGGAAGGACGAAACAGTGATCGGTTTAGCAATATAATCTTCACACCCGCCGTCACGGATACGTTTTTCGTCCCCCTTCATGGCGAATGCCGTGACAGCAATCACAGGAATGGCCGCCAAACTCGGATCATCCTTGATCCATTTTGTGACTTCTAGCCCAGAAACCTCTGGAAGTTGAATATCCATCAAAATGAGGTCAGGCTTAAAACTACGCGCAATAGCAATCGCTTTCAGCCCTTCACGAGTCTGACGTGTTTCATAACCATGCGCCTCAAGAAGGTCGGTGAACAATTTCATGTTCAACTCGTTATCTTCGACGATGAGGACTTTCTTCGGCATTTTCTTTAACATATTCCCATTTCACCAAAAGTAATGACCGCATCGTATTTTGCGCAGCTTGATCTTGTTCTTGTGACACCAATGACAGAATATCCTTAAATCTTGGTGTGCTGGTCGGTTACGCGTGGTTAACCATGATTAGTAGGACACGCAGTTTTCGTCTTGTTTTCACAAAGAGAACATTGCGTGAACATGTTAAATATTCTATAAGGCGGCGAAATGAAGCCCAAGCCTACAGAGATAGTACGACTGTGTCGGGATTGCGGCGGCACGACATTTTCTGCACAGAGCTGCAAAGCTTGCGGCGGGCAACGCTCAATTACGCATGCGGAAATCCAGACGCTTTCTATCGCGCATGTGGATTGCGATGCCTTTTATTGTTCCGTGGAGAAACGCGATGATCCAACCATTCGCAACAAGCCTGTCGTTGTTGGCGGCGGACGGCGGGGCGTTGTATCTGCGGCCTGCTATCACGCTCGTGTCTATGGCGTACGCTCCGCGATGCCGATGTTCCAAGCCCTTAAGCTCTGCCCTGATTTAATCGTCGTCAAAGGACATATGGAAAAATACGCCTATGAGGGTGGCCGCATTCGCGAGATGATGCGCGCCCTCACCCCGCTGGTGGAACCCCTGTCTATTGATGAAGCCTTTCTCGATCTGACAGGCACAGAGCGTTTGCATGGCCGCAGTCCCGCGCAGAGCCTGATCATGTTGCAGGCAGACGTGCTGCGAGAGATTGGCGTCACAGTCTCGATTGGGCTCTCCTATAATAAGTTCCTCGCGAAAACGGCGTCTGACTTGGATAAGCCAAATGGATTTGCAGTTTTGGGTCGGAATGATGCCCAAGCGTTTCTGTCGAAACAATCCGTGGAATTTATCTATGGCATCGGCCCCGCCTTCGCTGCGAAATTAGGCCGCGCAGGATTACGCACAATCGCCGATGTGCGACAGAGAACGGATAGGCAAATGGCTGAACGCTTTGGCGATAACGGCCTTCGTCTCGCTCGCCTTGCGCGCGGTGAAGATCATAGACGGGTCAATCCGACAAGTGATCGAAAATCAGTCTCCGCAGAAACAACCTTCAACACAGACATCGCGGATATGGAGCAATTGAAAGACAAGCTTTGGGGCGTGTGTTTGAAAACCGCAGATCGGTCTAAAGCGAAAGGTCTGGCAGGGCGTACTGTAACCCTCAAATTGAAAACAGCGCAGTTTAAATCAATCACACGACGACGAACTTTGCAGCAACCCATACAATTGGCGGATGCCATCTTCTCTGCATTGGAGCCGTTGTTGGAGGCCGAAGTCGATGGATATAAAACTTACCGCCTCATCGGTGCAGGGATCTCTGGACTATCGGAACCCGTGGGTGATGTTGCCGATATGCTGGACGCAAAATCTGCGAAACGCGGCATCGCCGAACGCGCTAGCGATATTGCACGCGCCAAATTCGGACCCGATGCCGTGACGACAGGTCGAGGCTTGCGACTGCGTCAGGCAAAGGACACAAATATCGCGGTGAGCCTTCCCAGCAAACCGCATGTCGAAAAGTGACGTAGGTTAGGACACCCGAGGCGCGCGACGCTTTTCAATCCAAGCAATCGAGAAGCAGAGTATCCCATAGGTAAATAACATAGACAGGCCCAACGCGACGCCTTGCGGCCCCAACGTCGCATCAAATGTTCCATTCTGCACTTCAGTACCAGGGACCAGAATGAACAAAACTTGTAAGACTCCCATGAAGAGAAACAACGCCGACAGGCCGATCACGCTAGAACGCGGCCCCGTTGTCACCCGCATCCAATATAATAAAGCTGCTGAGAGAAGGCCCATTTCGAGGACAAAAGCCAATATTGGGTAATTCCAAAAGCCCAAACCCAGCTCAATCGCACTTCCTGGCCAGAGTGGTAAATCAGGGCGATGGACGATTAAATCCAAAACCCAGTGAGAGAACACCAAACCAAAGACGACCCAAAACCCGCGCATGCCTGATGTGGGACGAAAGCCCTTAAACAGTAAACCGCCGATAAAAGACCAGCCCAAAGCTGTGATCAAACTATGGGAATATGGGATCGTGAATAACGGCGCACCGCCCGCCATTCGGACGTCGCCCTCTAGACCGATAATGGCGAAAATCGCAAAGATAATATCAATGAATTGAACCGCCAGAAACCCAACCCAAAGCGGCACGAGGACGTCGCCTTTTCCGCGTTGCGTATCCCAGACCGCAGGCCCGTAATGCCCCATGAACATGGCAACTTCCCCTAGATTAAGCTCATTCTTCTGATTTTTTCGGCGTCAAACCCGCAAAATAGTCATATATTGCGTCTTCATCACGGCTCGCAGCGTTCCGCCATGTCGGCGCTGTCTCTAGGTTCAGGACCTTTCCCTCAGTGTCTGTCACGAAGACTGTCGGCGTGCCTACAATTTCATCAAGTCCAAATCGTTTCGCGATATCAATGTTAAGGTCCTTCTGACCGACATCCACGTAGCGCACGACAAAATTTTGACTTAGAAGCGCTTCAAATCGTGGGGTCTGAAACCACCCAGCGAGAGCCCGACTATCATGGCACCAATTCGCGCCCATCACGATGGCCGTATGCTTCCCTGTCGCCTTCGCCGTGGACAAAGCCTGCTCGACCTGAATCTTAGCTGGAACTTCAGGTGCAGGATCAAAGGCTAGGAACTCTGGATGCTCCGCTGCGAAGGCGACAGGCGTGTGGGTCGTGGACGTACAGGCGACCGTCAGGCAAGCGAGAAGGAGGAGACTAAGAATTTTCATATGTTCGCCTAACACAGGAATCAGTTGCGTGACTAGGTCTGGCAGGGTCTACTCACGGCTATGTCATTCTTCCGCTTTTTCCGTCGCCCAAAACCCTCACCTGTTGAGCCAATCACCAAAAGGTTACCCTCAACGCCCACGACTGAAAACACAGCTTTCATGGCCACAATTGGTGGTTTAGATGTCCGTCGCTATTTCCATAATCAGACGCATTTTCAGTGCTACACGTCATGGTTTGGACATTGGGGTGGATGGATTAGCGCGGGGCATTGCCTCACAGAAGCGCAAGATCATCTCCCTGACTTTACGGAGAGTCAGCCCTTTGTGAAATGGCCCGATGGGTTGGACGCGGCGCTCGTCGGATGCAAATTGCCGTCATCACGGCCTGCGGCTCCCGTCATTGGGCAAGATGTCATTCTCCAAGGCTACCCAGCTGGATCAAGACAAATGGAGCAACGCACAGGACGCATCTATTTCGAACGCAGCCCAGGTCAATGGATCGCGCATATCTTCGCGCCAGATGAGCCTGTTGTAACGGGCATGAGCGGAGGCCCAGTTCTGGACGCAAAAACAGGCCAACCCATTGGCATCGTCATAACGCGAAACAGCCCCGCCGATCTCAACAATGATCGCGACCCTGACGAAAGCGCAGACTTTATCGCACTTTCGTCCGTTTGGGATGCCGTTAAGGGGCAGGCATCCGTCTGAACGTGACCATCCGCATATTTGCACCCGCATCCCTATGCTTTGCTGCGGCTTGATACTCTGGCAGCGCGAAAAACGCTTTCATGTGTGCGTGATCGCGGAATTCGAGCAAAATCGCTTTATCGCCATCTATGCCTGAAAACTTAGCACCCTCGTCATTTCCCAAAACGTTGACGCCTTCACGCATGAAGATGGGGGTGGAGAGCTCAACATATCGGTTATATTCTGCCTTGTTCGTGTATTCGGCAGTCGCAAAAACAAAGGTCGACATCAGCTTTTCCTAAATCAAAGTCATCGCCACTATGGCGAATAAGACGAGTGTTGAGAGTGTAAACAATCCAAAGCGCAATATGACTTTTCCCGCGCTCACTTGCACAAAACTATGCAAGACCCGCAATGCAACATAGGCCCAGGCGGCATAGAAAATTGGCGTAGACATTTGCGCCGTGAGCGTGACGTAGAACATCAGCGCGTAGAAAATAGTCGGCTGTTCTAGCAGATGATTGTAATTGTGAGCCGAGGCTTGGACCGACAACGGGAGGTCCTGCTTCCAACTTCCATCCGGTGACTTGGCTGTATCGGGATCAATTTTTGCCTTTTGCATCGCAGGTATTCTGCGCGCATACATCAACACCCAAACCAATAAAGTCCAAATGATGAGCGCCAAGACAGGCGCTAAAAATGTTGTTTCGGTCATGCGCATATCTCCCAATTCACGTCGACCTTAACGCATAAAAAAAGGTCCTGCACGGTACATCCGTGCAGGACCTTCAAACACATTCGCGGACCCGAAGGTCTGCGATATAGCTTACGCCATATTGATTGTTTCAACGGCAGTTTTACCTGTGCGCTGGTTTACGGCTGTGTTGAACGTGACTTTGTCACCTTCGTTCAAGCCTTGGATGCCCGAGCTTTGTAGCGCAGTGATATGGACAAATACGTCTTCGCCGCCATCATCTGGTTGTACAAAGCCGAAGCCTTTAGTTGTGTTGAAAAATTTGACCGTACCGGCCTTCATTTCGTCTGACATGTGTATTCCTTTCACGTCGTAGTAGTGCGAGAGCCGGAAATACGGACCACGCGAGGTTGTCGAAAAAGGTATACAAAGCGCACGCAGGTGGACGCGAAAGATAAGCAACGCATCTATTCTGGCCGGTCGTCAGGCCTGTTCTCGATAGGGAATATATGGGGGTTCGCCTGTTGATAAGCAAGTGAACGTTTTGCGACAATCTCGATGAACAAGTGAATGACAGAGCTAGGTCGAATTCCCTTAAGACGCTAAAATGAGAAAATTTAGGACAAATTTGACCCATATTTTTCTATTTCACACACCAATTTATCGCGCCACTTAAAATTCTGACGTTCGGGGCTCACTGAGCATTATATTCAAGGGTCGCGGAGAGGTGACAATCAAGGATATTCCGTCTGAGTTTCTACAAATATGGCCTCACGCAGACTAGACACTCAAATCTTTGACAACTAGAACTTGTAGCAATGACCCATGCGAACAATCCTCCGCTGATCGGTACAGTTCCAGCCATATGTAATGATCGTTTTATGGCGGCTATAAATGCAGTGACGTCTGCCGATAGTGTAGGCGTGTTAAGATATAGATTGATCAAACATCTTTCTATTAAATCCGCCAGCTACCACCATATTCCAGCTGTCGGAACTTACAATTTCGGGCAGCTCAACAGATATTATGCTTATAATGTGCCAGACGAGATTAAGTCGTTTTATGACAAAACCTCACCCCAAGATGACCCAGGCGTTCATTTTGTTTTTTCTAAAGCCCGCGCGGTGTGGCTTTCAGAAACAGTCGATGCCGACATGATGAAGCAACTAAAATACACTCGAAAAATACAAGCGACGCTAGACTTTGTCGGAGACTGCCTATTGGTCCCTCTTTATGGCCCCTACCATCGTCGCGGGTATTTTGTTCTATCCTTTGAAAATCCTCGAGAATTTTACGATGACATGTTCCAGTGGCAAGTTCAGGCCATTCTTCAAGCTGTTCATCTCCAATATTGCCTTGTCGTCGAAACCTTCCGCGTTTCAAAGCGGCTTACAAATCGAGAATCTGAAGTCCTTGAACTCATCACCTTTGGGAAAACCAACCCTGAAATCGGGACCATACTTGGCATATCGCCCCATACTGTCACGGGTTACGTGAAACAGATATTCTTAAAGCTGAATGTACAAGACCGCGTAACGGCAGCCCTGCGCGCGAGTAGCTTTAACTTGAGCCTTTGAAATTTAGTGGGTGAGATCAATCAGCGCAAACGCCCGTCTTCAGGCCTCGAAAAATATTCAATACTAATTTTTCAGTCGAGCTAAGGACGCTTTGGTCCTGGCCGCCTACAGCTTCCATCCAAATATCCATCAGGGCTTGCATATCTTCTGATGTTTTCAGAGGAGTTCGAGCTGCCTGCTCCAGTAGATGGCCCTCGAAGTCTAATAGTGCAGCTTCGCGAGCATCCATATCTGGATCATCGTTCAGATCGCTTGGCACATAGTCTGCGCACTCTCGCAATTCTTCAATCGTCCCGGAATACAGAGACTTCAAATCGGATACGGATAGTGCGAGAGACACGCCTTTGTCAGCAGATGGGATTACGTGAGGCTTCATAAGATAGGTCCTTTTCGAATCGTTGCTGAACCTTAATGTTGGACGTTTACAATCATAGATAGCCTACGATAGCCCCCCCACATATGCGGGGTGACAGAACGTTGCACGTCGATGGAGCAGGTTTGCGACTCGACACTCTCCATCCAAGCGCGGCGCGAGTCAGCGTCTTAATAATGCGGTCACAGTGTGGGTAGCGCGTGAGCATCGTTTTACGATCAGCTAACTCAAATCCCGCAAAATCAAACCCAGGGGACACCATGCACCCTACTAAAGACCACCCTATTGCACTCTCTGTGGGTGCGCGCACACTCGAACCAAACCAAACATTAGGTGGCACGACAGCTTGTAACACTTCCCCAGTCGCCGCATTTGGTCCGATCAAAATTTCGGAATAGGCCCCTTCCCCATCAATGATATGAACTGTCAGCGGATCGCCTTCGTGAAAATACCAAATTTCCTCAGCGTCCAAACGATGCAAGTTCGATGGATTGTCGTGGGTCAGCAAGAACAGGATAGAAGTCGCCGCGGGTCGCCCACTCTCGAGTTTCTGCGCAGACATAAATGTCTGACGGTAATAGCCTCCTTCAGGATGAGGCTCCAAATTCAAAGCAGAAATTTTTGTCTCGACTAAGTTCATGACCATATCCCTCAAATGAAAAACACGCCCTTATGGGGCGTGTCGTAGGTCTCAAGACTATAACTTCAGACGAATTATTTAGAGTCCAGCTCGACACTGATCGGGTACGGAATTGTAATCCCACCTGCATCGAAGGCTTCTTTGACCGATTTGTTCAAATCGAACATCACGTCCCAATAATCGGCAGCATCTGTCCAAACGCGGCTTTGCAAATCAACTGAGCTTTCGCCAAGTCCAACAACTTTGATCCACGGCGCAGGATCAGCGTGAACCATTGGATGAGCCGCCGCCACTGTCGTAACTATGTCCATCGCTTTGTTGATATCGTCGTCATAATCGATGCCGAAATTATTATCGACACGGCGGGTACCCTTGGACGTGTAGTTCTGGATCGTTGAGCCCCAAACGTCGCCGTTCCCGATGATGATCTGCTTATTGTCAACAGTTGCGAGTTCCGTCGTGAAAATGCTCATCTCAGTGACAACGCCTTCTTCTCCAACGAGTTTGACAAAATCTCCGAGCTTATACGGACGGAAGAGCATCAACATGACACCCGCAGCAATGTTGGAAAGTGTGCCCTGCAAAGCCAAACCAATCGCCAAGCCAGCAGCACCAACAAGTGTGATGAGCGATGCTGTCTGAACGCCGACTTGGCCAATCGCAGCAATACCCGCCATGACCATGATGGCGTAACGAACCATAGACCCGAAAAACCCTGCAAGCGTTGCATCAACGTTCGGCGCTTTTTCTGCATTCTTTTGAACCTTATTACCAGCCCATCGTGCGATTTTGAAACCAATCCAAACGATGATCAGTGCAAAGAGGAAGCCTTTTAGATAGGGCCAAATTAAGGCCGCATGCGCCATCATTGAGTCGACAGAGAAGAACTCTGCCGCTGTATTTGCCGCGCCGGCGACATCTCCAACTACATCATCTGGCATAGGTATTCCTTCGTTCGTTAGTCATAAATTTGAATGCGCGCGCTAGCTTGCTAAAAATGAACCTGACATGAAACCCCACATCAAAGACTTATCGGGTCTAGTTCGCGCTAGTACCGTTGGGGCCGTTCTGAGCATCGCGTGTCTGCTGACGTGATGCCGCAGCGACGTTGTTCCAATGCTCTTTTGTCCCACAGATTTTTCGTTTGAATTTCGATCCCACAATGGCTGTTCGTTTGCA
>CALHXF010000130.1 GCA_938040095.1 uncultured Caulobacterales bacterium | reverse complement strand
ACTCTCGCTTGTTCCTGACTTGAAAGATGTTTCGGCGGCATTTTCAATGGAACGCATGAAGGACGAAGCCATAATTGACGTGGGCACGGTTCAAAATCACTAGATCTTTTTATCAAAAACGAGACGTCTAAAGCGTCGAATTCATCTCGACGCTCTCACTTGGCCCTTCTATATCCTCATCGGATAGGCGCATATCAACGATTACGGCTGTCGATATCTGGCCTAGCAGATTAACCGTGCTGCGCATCATATCAGGGATACGATCAATGCCCAGCATGAAGGCTAACCCTGCGACAGGCACACCCACCGCCTCTAAGGCCGGGGCCATCGTCACGACGCCTGAAGATGGAACAGGTGCAACGGTTAAAGAGACCAAGAACGTTGCAAATATAACGGCACCCACGGCTCCCATCGTGATGGGTACGCCATATAAATGTGCAAGAAAGACAATCGCTGCGCCTTGAAACAATGCGCTACCAGGTCGGTACATGGATGCCCCTAGTGGGATAACGAGGTCCGCAACCGTTTCAGAGACATCAAGGTTTTTTGTAGCTTCCTCCAATGAAACTGGAATTGCTGTGGCCGTACTCGTTGTCGAAAAGGCAATCGATGTCGCGCCCATTGTACCCTTCAGAAATTTAACAGGGCGCATTTTTGCGATCAGCCAAAGAAGCGGTAAGAAAACGGCAAGCATGAGAATGGTAAGTCCCACAAATATGCAAATGATAAATACACCAAGGTTCTGAATGAGGCCCCAACCCAGCAAAGCTGTTGCGGGCGCAATCAAACCGAATATGCCGATGGGCGCGGTGTAGAGAATCCACCAGACCATTTTAATTAGCGCAGCACTAATATCCTCAGCTCCAGTGACCATGCGCTCTCTGCGCTCTTTTGGAAGCGTTCCAGATGCCGCTGCAAGTAGAGCCGTAAACACGATCAAAGGCAAAATCGTACCCTCTGCAGCCGCTGCAAAGGGGTTCGAAGGTACTAAACCGATGATAAAGTCAGGAACACTTCGTAAGACAGGTATCGTTAGGGGATCTGCAGTGGGCAACTCTACATTTGGCGCAAACCTAAGACCCGCTGCCATCACCGCCATACCGATCGCGATCGCAGGGATGAGTGTCACCAAATAAAACCCAAGCGTCAGACCTCCAATTTTTCCGAGTTTGCGTGGGTCCCCCAGACGCGCAATGCTGACAAAAATGACGGAAACAACCAAAGGGATGACAACCATTTTGATAGCATTGATGAATAGTTTTCCGAATGGGGCGGACTCGCGTGCAATGGCATGTAAAATGGGGTTGCCCGAAATCGCTGCCCCCAAGCCAACCGCGAGACCTAAGAAAAGACCTAACGCGATAGTTTTATTCAACATGTTTGTTTTCTCCGGAGGTCATACTTGAGTCTCTTTGAGTCCTTAGGAAAGTCCTTAAAGCGATCTCAATACCTTCATCTTTTATGTCCCGAGCATAGGCGCTTACAGCCGTTACAAACTCCACATCGCGTCCAAAGGCAAAATCTTCTACGTTTGTTATAGCTAAATATGACGCAATGATTTGATCCAAACCTGCTTCGTCAACAGCTTCAAAGTCACTACGTTTTGGATCATTCAATACATCATTTTCCAATGCGCGTTGAACGAAAATTATCCACGCGGCGATGCAGAATTCAAAATACGACGTATCCGATTTTTGTTTTATCGCTTGATCAATCGTCGGGAACCAACGCTGTTGTATCTTTTGAGAACTATCCGTTCCAACCTGCAAATTCGCATAGGGCAGGTTACCATTCTGGAACCGTTTTACGACATCCTCAATATAAGTCCTACCGTCATATCCGTCAGGCACCGATGCATTTGGTAAGACGTTTCTATGTAACGCCTCTTCCATGAAACGAAAGACATCGGGGCGCTCTAAAGTCTCATGGACATAAATGTCCCCATGGAGGAAACCGAGCGTTGAAACAAGCGTATGCGCCGCGTTTAAATAGCCCAACTTCATTCGCTCGAACGGCTCAATATTATCAACAAAAATAGCCCCGACAGTGTCAAATTCAGGACGGTCACCCGCGAAGTTATCTTCGATAATCCATTGAGAAAAAGGTTCGGCCGAGACGGGTGCCGCATCCCGTTGTCCCGTATCTTGGAATACCAAATCGCGCAATTTGTCATCCGTCGCAGGGCTAACGCGGTCGACCATGGAAGATATAAAACTCACGTTTTTACGCGCCCAAAACAAGGCTTCGAGATTATGCCGCTCCAGCAAATACTCGACACCGTCCTTTAACAGCTCCCCGCCAGAAGAAATGTTATCGCAACACATAATCGTCAGTTTTGATGAAGGTGCATTTTGGAAACGCTGAATTAGTCCGCCCGCCAAATATCCGTAAATCGTCACCGGATTATCAAGCGAAGTCACTTCGGTCTTTAAAATCGGGTTTTCAAAATCCACGCGGCCTGACACGAGATAATACCCTTTTTCCGTAATCGTCGAGCTTATCAATTGCGTCCTTGGAGCGGCGATAAGATTCATGACGGCCTGCGGATCGGCAGGCGCAACCAAAACGTCCTTAATGGCGCCAATCACGCGATATTCCGTCGCCTGACCCAAGACAGCGAGCGTGTATAAATAGCCTTGTGGCTTTAACTTTTCCCGCATTGCAGGCGAGCGCAAAGACACACCCGTGATGCCCCATTTGGTTTCACCCCGTTCCAATAAATCATCGACATAGACCGCTTGATGCGCGCGGTGAAAATTACCGATTCCAAAATGCACAATACCGCTGGTGACAGCCTCCCGATCATAGCCATAGGTACGTGTGTTTTCAGGTATTTGTTTAGGCGATAGCTGTGTCATGCCGTTTTGTTCTCGCGAGCGGCCATCACGTTTAACACGTCCCAACAGGCCCCCATTGTATGATAATCCGTCTTACCCAGCGGAGACTTTTTATTGTCAACGACCGACCCATCTCGGTTGCAAACGCGAAACCAAGCGCCATGATCATGGTCGATCATATGCGTCCAACTCCATTGCCAAATACGGTGGTAGTCATCGCGGTACTTTTCATCGCCCGTTGCGCAGAACAGCCGCCATGAGGTCGCAAAACTCTCGGATTGCACCCAAAAGTATTTCTCGCTCGCGCAAAACTTACCATTGGGTGCAACGCCGTAAACCAGACCGCCAAAGTCATCGTCCCATCCTGTCTTTATAGCCTGATCATAAAGCGTTTTCGCTTTTGGAAGCCACTTGGGGTCGGGCCTTTCAGTATCCAAAATTAGAAGTAGTTTTGCCCATTCCGTTTGGTGACCTGGCTGAAAGCCCCAAGGTTTGTAACGGTCATTAGGTTTGTCGATATTGAACGCCAAATCGACATTCCAATCCGCATCATAATGTTCCCAAATTTGTCCGTCGGATTGCGCCGCTAGATCAAAAGCGAAATGGTTAGCTAACCGTTCCGCTCGATTCAAAAACTTAAGATCACGGCTTGCCTGCCACGCGGCCAAAAGGGCTTCACACATATGCATATTGGCATTCTGCCCGCGATAAGGCGAAAGCGTTTTTAGGCTCAGGTCCCGCTCATCGTTGTAAGCGCCCGCAGCCTCGTCCCAGAAATGTATCTCTAGGAAATCGAAGGTTTCATGCAATGTGGCTTCCGCATCCTTCAAACCCGCCTTTAGACACGTGGCCGCTGCCAACAATACAAAGGCATGACCATAGGCCATAATGCGGCTATCGGTAATGACACCTTTTTCGAGTTGCCACGCGTAAGCTCCATTAGGTTGCTTATGCACTTGAGTTAAATAGTCCATTCCCCACTGTGCCCACTCTAAATACTGTGGCTGTCCATAGAGGCGATAGGCTGTCGCGTAGTTCAAAACATAGCGGCATGACGCCACCAACTGACGAACATGCGGGTCATAACATTCGCCGTCATTCAGAAAGCAGCCATAAAACCCACCCTCCGGTGAAAACACACGTGGCTCATAAAAGGCCAACGTGGATTGAATATGTTGCTCTAAAAAGTCGCGGCTTTCAAAGTCAGGAAATTCTAAAGACGTCATGTTCTATCCGAAGACAATGTTCAAAACGCCCTTAACGGCGATGAAGGATGTGAAGAGTGAGAAGAGTAAAATCGCGGTCAAAATTAGGTTCGAAATAAGTTTGTTCTTGTGCTCTCCCATTAAATCCGTGCGGTTACTAAGATAGAATATACAGGCCACCGTGATAGGTAAAATAACCGCATTGAAGGCTTGCGACACAATCATTACCAAGACTGGGCGCGCACCAAAGAACGGCACAACGAGGCCGAGTAATGAGATCGCAAAAACCATAAGGCGATATCTCGGGAGGGTCATATTTCGCTCGGTTTCAGTATAATCGCAAATCAACCACGGTAGCATCAACACGTTCGGGAACTGAGAAGAGACACCCGCAGAGATGATCCCGACAGCAAAGAGCGTCATTGCGAGGGAACCTGCAAGTGGTTCTAAGAGCTCGATCATTTGCGACGCTCTAGATAGGCCTAATCCTTCTGCGTGTAGCGTTCCTGCTGCGGCTGCCATGATAGACGCACTGATCAGGAACATGAGGCTCACGGATACAATCGCGTCATTGCGCTGCGTTTTTGAGTCCTTGAGGGTCCAACCCGCTTCTTTCACTAAAGTCGTCCGAATAAT
>CALHXF010000129.1 GCA_938040095.1 uncultured Caulobacterales bacterium | reverse complement strand
AAAGCGCTTAGTTTGTCTTGGACCTTGAAGCTCCGGTAACCCACAGAGCGACCAAGAAAGACATTGCAGCCATAATAAAGAGCATTGGGCTCAACGCGGCGTCCGGCGCAGAAGATTCCGGCGTGAAGATTCCGATGACAAATAAATGGGTCAAAATCGCGCCGCCAATGACCATGACTGATAACGCACCGCCTTTAAATCGCTGACCGAACAGGAGCAGTGCGCCTGCAATCAGCTCGAGAACAGCCGTAAAATATTTGAACTGCGGATCAATGAAGCTCAGGTGAATTCCATATTTTGACCCCAGATTATTTTCTAACAGCGTGAAGATAGGAACATCGCCGAAAATTTTCATCGCTCCCATCATGACCATGAAAAGCCCTAAAGCATATCCCGCCCATTTTGCATATTTAACCATCGTTGCCTCCTAATGACATTTTTAAAAATCAGTTGTTTCGATGGAGTACGATCTAGTAAAAGGCAGCATCATTTTGAAATTGAATAATACAATATGTAATATTCAATCTATGAATATTTGAGATGAGCGCCAACGCACTGGCCAATCTCAAGACTACGTCCAATCTCCCAATCTATCCAGCCACCAGTCAGCACGCGACCTTTGAGGTTCGGCGCCGGCGACTGGTAAGAATGATGTATCCTGTGCTGTAAGGATAGTGCCGCCCGAGCCCAGCTTGCGAAAGCGCTCAAGGATGCGGCGTATATAATTCCCCCGGCCCCTTCGGAGTCGCTAAGATTGGCGTTCGCTTTTCATTTACGAGATCGATGCCCCGTCTCGGCATCGGAAACCCTGAACGACTACGCTTTAGACGTATTATAGCCTAGAGTGAATAGACATAGGGTGCTGGTCTGAACAATCTGCGTTCGATACAGTTGGTGAATCCAAAATTAATGGCGCTGTCTTAGCCGTTATGCGACTCTGGTTGAAGCTCTCAAGATATGTAGAATGCGAACTTAACGCGGTGGGCGACCGCCACCTTGGCCGCGGCCTCCGTCTTGTTGGCCCCGACCGCGAGATTTTTCACCTTGCCGCGCCGCAAATGCGATGATCATTTCGGAACGGTCCAGCATGCTATCAGCATTTTTATCAAGTCGTTTAAACTCTCGTTCCAACTGGCTTGAAAATTCAGTTTGTGAAATGACTCCATTAAAATCCCTGTCAAAGCTCATAAAGGTGGGCATCGCGTCTGTCGAACCAAGGTTCTCTATACTCCATTGAGCAAAATAAGTTGCGCTTGGTCGCTGTGAGAATCCAGACCACTCGGCCTGAGAGCCTGACTTTAACTCTTCAAGCGAAACACGTTTATCGCGGTTTGTGTCCATTAAAGAGAGTAGCGCGGCGACAGGTTGCATGAAGGTTCCAGAACTTTGCGCTCGGCTACCTTGACGACTCTCTCTATCAGTTGGCGGGCCACGGCGGTCTGGTTTAGATGCACAAGCTGAGAGAGCCATTAAAGACACCAGCAGAATGGTCACAGATGTGTGACGCGAATTGGGGGTAAAAGAGCGCATAGTTATGACTTCATTCATTGTTTGTGTTAGGGGCGTCATGACCTTGATCGGCAGCTTCGCCGTCGCCATGCTCTGGATTGTGATCTGTTTTATGCTGTCTTTTCGACTTCTCCTGACGATCTGTCGGCACACAAAGCAGCGTTTCTTTTTTTCGGCGGTCAAGCTGACAGGTTCCGGTCATTGTGCCGCGTTTCGTATCAACAAAGCACGCATCATTTTGAGCGGCTGACTCACATGCAGCGAAGGCTTCGGGCGGCGGTCCACCACGTTTTTCTCGTTGCGGGGGTTGCTGGGCCACAGAATAAATAGGCGTCGATAAGGCAAAGAGTAGTCCACCTAATACGCATAATGACCCAGGGGAGAGGTTAGCTTTGCGTTTCAGTTCTGAAGGGGTTCTCATGACAGTCCTTTATCTTATCGACATCCTCTCTTATCAAAAATTCTGTCAAGACTGAGCCTCAAACTGTAAGAAGATGTATCAGCGCTGATACATAATTATTGGATTTTTAGAGATACTAAATTGGTAGGGTAAGAGATGCTCGGAGGCCTCCCTCCTCACGATTCGACAATCTGAGCGTCCCGCCGTGAATTTGCGCAATCGTGTCAGCAATCGACAACCCCAATCCCGTGCCGCCCGTCTCTTTATTTCGTGACGATTCTAAACGCACGAAGGGCTTCAGTACATTCTCCAACTGGTCCTCTGAAATACCTGGCCCTTTGTCATCGATATGGATCGTCACAATATTAGAGTTCTGTTCGATAATCAGCGTGGCACCGCTCCCATAATCTAGGGCATTATTTAAAAGGTTTTGAAGTGCGCGCTTCACAGAGATTCTACGAATATGGATTGTCGTCGGTTTGAGTGGTTCGAGAGTCACATTTTTACCTTGATCTTGATAATCATCGACTAGGCTCTCAAGAAACGACTCCAAATCGACGGCTGCAACCTCTTCTGCGCCGGACGCGTCTTTGGCCCAACCCAAGATTTCTTCTGTCATAACGGTCATATCATTGATCGTTGATATAACCTTGGTGCGCTCTGTTTCGTCCTCAATATTCTCTGCACGTAAACGCAAGGAGGTTAGCGGCGTGCGAAGGTCATGCCCCACAGCGCGTAACATATTTCGCTGTGTCTCGAGCATATGAACCAGACGGGTTTGCATAGTGTTAAACGCAATCGCGGCCAGTCGTAGATCCTCTGGGCCCGTCTCGGGAAGTAATTCAGTAGCCCTGCCACGTCCCAATCTATCTGCTGCCTCCGCAAAGGACGAAATTGGTCGGGAAATTCGCCGGGCGAATATCCATACGGCGAGTAAAGACAGGCCCAATAACAAAAAGGTCGCAATAAAAATACGTAACCGCAACGGTTCTATCGTCTCATGCGGCATGAGCGCGTTAAACCACATCCCATTCGCAAGCTCCGCCGATAAACGAATTTCCTGTAGAGACTTTGGCCGGACGAGACTTTCAAGTTCGGGTTTGGATATTCGGCCCGGCGGTGGGGGAGGACGAAAGCCGCGAGTTTCAGCACCTCGCTCATCTAAACCATGCTTTTCTCTCGGCGGCCTCCCACCCTTCCCTCCGGGAGGCCGCCTTCTGAAATCGGGGTCAGGGGATGATGCAATTGGACTTTCAGCTAAAAGTGTTACTGATGTTGCACGAACGTCGACACCCTTTTCGTTCAATGCGATTCTAAAAAGTGCATTTTCGCGGATAAGAGATTGGCCGCTATCGAACTCTTCAGCTCGATTGTCTAACGATACGAAAAATGAACCCACCGGTGCACCGCGTCCAAGGTTTAATATGTATGGAGCGTCACTTGGCTTCGTTTCAGGGAGTTCCGCGGTTAAACGCGATGCGTGTTCAATCGCGGCTTTAAATGTGTTCGTTCTGGCCTGAAGTCGTTGTGACCCAACAAGCAAAACCAAATTTATAGCCTGCGCCAGTATCAGCACAAATGCCAGCAGCCCGACTAATTGTCCGACGACGGTTTTTGGAAGCCAATTCCGTAACATCAAGAGAACTTTGCGATGAAGCGATATCCATCTCCCCATACCGTTTTTATATGTTCGGGATTGGCAGGGTCCGTTTCAATTTTTCGGCGCAGCCGTGATATCATATTGTCTAAGCTGCGTTCAAAAGCGAACCCTTCACGCCCTTTTGTGAAGTTGAATAAATCATCTCGCGAGAGCGTCTGGCCCGCATTCTTGAGAAAAACAATTAAAAGCCTAAGCTCCCCCGTACTCAACGAAACAATAACATTATCCTTGCCGAATAACTCACCGGTTTGTGTGTCGAGGCACCACGAACCAAATTTAATGTTCCTGTTTTCTTTAGGGGCGGCCCCGCCCTGAGATCTTCGTAAGACAGAGCGAATACGCGCAATAAGTTCGCGCGGATTAAATGGTTTTGTAACGTAGTCATCCGCGCCAATTTCCAGACCAATGATGCGGTCTGTTTCATCCGCAAGCGCGGTCAATAAAATTACTGGAACCTTTGAGGTTTCCGAAATTGATTTACAGAGACTGAGGCCAGTCTCACCGGGCATCATGATATCCAAAACGACGATTTCAATAGGATGGCTTTCAAGGCATTCGCGTGCAACGGCGGCACTATCTGCGGCCATCGCAGTGAACCCATTGCGCTCTAACTGTTCGCAAAGGGCTTCGCGAATATCCCGCTGATCATCTACGACTAAAATGGTGGTCATGAAGTCTCCAAAGCAAAATCCTCATTGATCCCGCAATCACTGTCTAATCGAACTTTTTTGCAACGTTAACTAACTTCAATTTGTATCAAAATGTAATCAACTTCGCCAAGCTTTGTTCCGCATTGATACAATTTGATACAAATTTCGAATGGTGACAGGCCAGTTGCGTCTCTTACACTAGAGAAATCTTGGAGGAGAGAAGTTTATCATGAGACTAATAACCGTCTTGGCGCTGTCGACAATTTTAACCGCTTGCGGCGGCGGCAATACCACCACGACTGACACGCCCACGGTGGATAGTGCACCTGTAGTAAACGCTGGTATGGATCAGTCAGTAATAGAAGGTGCCAATGTTACTTTAACGGCTACAGCTTCCGATGCTGACGGGGATGCTATAAATTATACGTGGACACAGACAAGTTCGGGCACAGTGACGATTACCGGTGCAACAAATACATCAACGCTCTCTTTCACGGCACCAGAGGTTGCCACTGACACGACATACGACTTTACAGTCACTGTTACGGCTAACAACGTTACAGCAAGCGATGATGTTTCGGTTACTGTGATGGACGAGACCGCCGTGGCTGACGCGTTAGCTGAGTATGAAGTCCTTTTTGCGGATGCGTCTTTAGCCAAACCACTTGAGATTGCGAGCTGTGAGATTGGCGGCGCGGCCACAAATTGCCTGTCTATCGAAATCAACAGTTATCCAAGTTTTACTGTCGGCCCATTCTGCCCCCGAACAACAACGGATACGACAGAAAACGCTGGAATTTGGATTAAGGATGGCAGCGGAACGGTCTCAGAAGTCGATGGAACCTTCATTACAAACTTAAGTACATTCTACAATGATCCGAATTGGCAGATGTTCGATCCCAATACCAACGAGGTGTTCTATACCGATACAACGGCGCAATGCCAATTAGCGGCTAACCCGGACCCAAGTGCAGAATTGGAAAATTTTTGTGTAGAATGCACGGTGTCACATCTTGACGAAATTCAAGCGGATGGCGCAATCACAACGACCTATCTCATTCCGATAAATCCGGTAAACGCTGCTACGGCGAATGCAAATTCAAGTTTTGGCGTGTCTTTCAGCGGCGTTACGTTTGATAGATCGGCACCGCTGTCAATCATTGAATCCAATTACAACATTGCGCCCTTCGATGACTGTGGAGGACACATTAACCCTAATGTCGGATATCATTTTCATGCCGTAACCAATGAAAGTGATTGTCATGGCGAAGTAGAAACTTCCGCCGGACATGCCGCGCAAATCGGTCTCGCCCTCGACGGATATCCGATCTATGACCGCTTAAACGGAACCACTGAACCGACAGGGCTTGATAACTGTAACGGCGTTGAGTCTTTGGCGGAGGGTTATGGCTCAGAAATCGGTTATCACTATCACGTTAACCCGGGCGGCGAGAATCAAATTCTTCCCTGTCTAACCGGAGAAATCGAAGGCGACGCTGGTGGCCCTCCAGGTGGTCCGCCAGGCGGCGGTTAAGTCGACTAGAGTTTTTGTATCAATAAAGCGACTGACTCCGCATCACGTCCTCAGAAGTTAGAAATGTCAGTCCAAATTGAATGAAGTTATCATAACTAACGGAAATGCGGTTGAATACAAAAGAACGAGAACCCTCGAGGCTTCGTCTTTGCTTTTAACTGCGGCCTTGATTGCCTCATCCGGGGGGATCTGGTTACCGCCGCCTTTAGTGTCCGCGTCCATGCCTTCATCATGGCCAAGCGTCTTAGCAATCATGCGGCCAATGACACGAAGGTTTGATAAGCTGCCCTCAAAGCTCTCGCTTCCATCATGAGGACGTACAGGTCGTTTGATATTTGCGCGCTCCATAGCGACATGGATTTCCTTCGTAAGCTGCTCGCGTTGCTCGATCTTTCCAAGCGTCTCGAACGCATCCTTTTCAACACGCCAAAGGCCTTCATATTTTGATTGCGCCAAGCCCATTTTCTCTAAGTATTTCATCCGTCCGATTAGGATGTGCCTGTTCATCGATGAGTCGGGTAGGAAAGTGCTCGCCGCTGACCCTGCGCGTAGGTCAATCGTGTTGTTAAGTCTCTCCAGACCTTTCGCGATGTGTCTATCTGCTGTCGTGATGCG
>CALHXF010000128.1 GCA_938040095.1 uncultured Caulobacterales bacterium | reverse complement strand
GGTAGGAGCGCAATAATGAAGACCTCTTCAAAGCTAGTTGTCACGACACTCACATTGTTCGGATTGGGAGCCTGTGGCTCGGCCGCAGATGAGATAAAAGTGACTGCGCAAAAGCCTGACGTCACTGCACCCGTTGCAACCATCAAACCTGGCGCGGATGTGTCCCTAAACTCTATCCTTCCAAAAGCGATGGTTGCGGGTGATTTCCAAACGGTCCGCCTCGAGTTCTCAGAAGGTTATGTCGACGGCTCGATGTCTGTTCAGGTCGAGCCTAGCGCAGGCCTTCGTTTGTTCGGTGGTTCCAGCTCAAAGTCTTTCGATATGTCCCAGTCAGGCCCGCATAGTTGGAACATCGACGTCGCAGCCGATACAGATGGTGTTTACTTTCTAAATGTTTTTGCAACCGCGAATGATATGCCCCGTAGTTTTTCCGTTCGCATAAATATTGGAACAGTCACTCAGAAAATGTTTGATGACGCCATGCCTGCCGACGGCGAGCTTACCGATGGCGGGAAGGTCCGTGCCTTAGACGCGACTGAGACAATAAAATAAACTGCTAAACATGAGTTTTCGCCTCACAAAGGTGGCACTTTTCATAGCCTCTCAAACCGACTAGTCTGGGAGGCTAATTTGTATGGAGAGATGTGATGAGCGAGCAAACATTATCTGAATGGACCCCGCCCAAAATTTGGGAGAACAAAGCGTCTGGCGGAAAATTCGCGAATATCAACCGCCCAATTGCGGGTTCGACCCATGAAAAAGAACTACCCGTCGGTGAACACGACTTGCAGCTTTACTCACTCGGCACACCGAATGGAGTTAAAGTCACAGTCATGCTGGAAGAGCTCTTGGAGTTGGGCATCAGTGAGGCCGAGTATGATGCTTGGCTTATCAACATTGGCGATGGTGATCAGTTCGGATCAGGCTTTGTCGACGTAAACCCAAACTCTAAAATCCCAGCCCTCATGGACCGCTCTGGCGGTGGAACGCAACGCGTGTTCGAATCTGGTGCGATCCTGATGTATTTGGCCGAGAAGTTCGGTCACTTCTTACCAGAAAGCGGAGCCGCGCGCGCGGAATGTCTGTCTTGGTTGTTCTGGCAGGTCGGCAGTGCGCCTTATTTGGGCGGTGGTTTCGGTCATTTTTACGCGTATGCGCCGATGAAAATCGAATATTGTATCGACCGTTTTTCAATGGAAACGAAGCGTCAATTGGATGTTTTGGATCAACGTTTGGCAATCAGTGAATATATTGCGGGTGATGATCTCACCGTCGCCGATTTCGCGATTTACCCTTGGTATGGCGCAATGGCGCGCGGTCTTCTCTATGAAGGCGGAGAGTTCCTTCAAGTTGATACCTATAAACATCTGCAACGCTGGACACAGCAATTGGCGGCACGTCCGGCTTTTCAACGCGGACAACTCGTCAATCGTTATTGGGGGGATAAGGGTTTAAAGGAGCGTCATGCGGCGTCTGATTTCGACGGTTTACTTTGATAACTTTGATCTAGAGGCCTTTATTAAACGTTTTCCTATAGGCGTTTCCCATATTCTGGGGGACGCGTTGGGGTGCAGCACGGGGCTGTTTAGCGTTGGTTCCTCCAAATCTGGAGGCTATCTTGAAAATTTTGATTTCCGTATTGGGCAGTGCTGCTCTCTTAGCTGGCTGTAGTTCCTCACCGTCTTACACACCTAAATGTGGGTCGCAATGTGACTCGCAGTATCAATCAAAGAGCCAATCAAATTATGCGAGCCAGTCTTCTGGCCAGTCGAAATTCGCCGTCGGCCTTGGTGCAGGCACAACGGGTGCCACGATCGAAGCCAAATTTGCGCCAAATGATAAATTTGCTCTTCGCGGGAGCTACAACTTTTTGGAATTTGAAGCGGATCAAGATTATGATGGCGTCGATTATGAAGGCGATTTGAGCTTGAACACATTTGGTGGCTTCGTTGACGTTGCCCCATTCAGCAATGGTTTTGTTCTCACTGGCGGTGCTTTTATTGGTGATAAGACACTCGATTTGAATGCGACACCTGCCAATAATGTTGAAATTGGTGACCGTACGTTCACACCAGGCGAAGTCGGGTCATTGAACGGCCAAGCCGAATTGAAGAACTTCGCGCCCTATGCTGGTATCGGTTATGATAGCTTCATCGCGGGATCTAACGATTGGTCTTTTAACGCCCGCGCTGGCGTCATGTTTACAGGGTCTCCAAAAGTCGACTTGGTATCTGTCGATGGTTTGCTTTCTGATGACGCGACATTGCGCGCAGAATTGAATACAGAAATCGCGTCGATTGAAGAAGAAGCCGAAGACTACAAATATTACCCTGTCATAAGCATCGGCATCGCGCGCCGCTTCTAGGCCACTCTAGAATATTCGCGCTGCCTTAAACACGCTGCGCATCTAGATCCCAGTTCAGGCACCTGAACTGGGTTTTTTGTTGGACTATGCGATGAGCGCAGCGACAACGCGGCGCTTTCCTGTATAGGGTCTGCGTCCATGCATGACGCGAAAATTATCGATTAGCGCGACATCGCCGACCTGCCAATTCAGATCAAAACTCAACTCATCTGCGATTTGAATCGCTGTACCCAGCGCGTCGACATCCAATGGTTCGCCATTTCCAAGGGTCACAGATTTAGACGGATCGTTTCGCGCGTCTTTCCAACCTCTAAAGGCTGCAATCAGTTGATTGAAGAAGCTCTCGCTGCCGTCTGGTAATGTCTTGATCGCGGGGAGGGCGGGGCTTGTGACCCGCAACGTGTCATCCTCATTCCAAATATAGGTGTATCCTAAATTGGATAGGCGCGTTTCTGCTTCGGCTCGCGTTTCGCAGCTCAGGGTCGACCGCCAACTTCGGCCCTGACCCGAATTCGGATCATCTTGGCCTGGCATTGTGTTGCTATAGCGAACGCCATGCGCACTTAAGGCCGCGACTAATTCTGGTGTCTCAATCTGTAGTCGATCAAAGACAATATCCGACCGACATATGGGTGTGGATCCACCCGTTTCAGGTGCGATCATGCAAGAGAAGAAAAGCTTACTCGGGAACAACGGCGTTTGCGCCATTTCATGATGCAAGAATATCGAAACGTCAGGCGGCGCTTCATTGGCGGTGAATATACGGGGCGTCAAATTTACGCGGACAGCGTTGGACAAGCTGTCGCCATAAGTGAATCCTGCTTCGCCATAGGCCTCAACAGTTGCGTCAACATCCTCTGGGGTCGTGATGTTGAACCCACGAAATAAGACAGTTCCCGCAACCGCAAGTGCCTCGTCTGCCACCGCTTTGTTGGCTTTCAACCATGTTGGCAGATCGCCAGTTCCCGTTATGATATGAGGAAATTCTGCGCCATTGTGGACTTGTATCATGAGAAATCTCCACGTGCGTTGAGGGACACAGGCAGGCCTGTTTCGATTGACCGATGCGCAGCTGCGCCCATTTTTACAGACCAAAGCCCGTCTTCTGCGCTCAAGGTTGGCGCACGTCCTGTGACGAGGGCATCGTGAAAATCACACAGCTGGAAATAAGTCGCGCCGTGATGGTCACCCGCCGCCATAGCTTCTTTCGGCGTATCAATTTTTTCTGACCAAGCTAAGCCTTGTAAGGGTGACCAATCGACGACGGCTTCGGGAATGGAAACGGATAGGCGCCCCTTGGATCCCACAACATGGAGGCGTTCTTCTTGATGGGTTAGGTTCGCGAACATGCAGAGTTCCAACATAGCCCGCGATCCATTTGCGAAATCCAGAATGACATAAGCATTGTCCAGAATATCTGGCGTCCGTCCGTCATAACGTTCCGTGAGGTGGTTCACATCCATGCCACCCGTTGCGAAAATTCGAACGGGGTCGCTTTGCAAAGCATAGCGCATGAGGTCAAAGAAGTGACAGCACTTCTCTACCAATGTGCCCCCTGTATTCTCGGAAAAACGGTTCCAGTCTCCGACCTTCGGTAGGAACGGAAACCGATGTTCGCGAAAGGACAGCATTTTGACAGGACCGGTCAGGCCGTCATGTAAAACGTCAATCAGTTTTGCAACAGGTGGCATATAGCGATACTCAAGCCCGACCCAAAAGAGGTTCGGATATGACTTCGCCAATGTTGCCAGAGCTTCGGCATCTTCAATGGTCGTTGCTAAAGGTTTTTCGACAAGGATGGCCGCACCAAATTCCGCAATATCTGTGACAACATTAATATGTGTGAAATTCGGTGACGCGATAATGACGGCATCTGGTTTGGCCTCGCGCATCATTTCCATGTAATCAGCAAAGACGCGCACGTCTTCACCAGCGGCTTTGCCTGACCACTTACGCGATCCTGTATCAGGATCGGCGAGGGCGATGAGTTTGGCTTCAGGCAGAAGGGCCAGGTTTGCGATATGTTCGCGGCCCATCATGCCTGCGCCAATGATGGCGTAAGTACGGCTTTCCATTACGGCATGGATTCCCCGCGATAGGCTTCTACAATGTCGTAGAATTCGCGTCCCGTCAGATTGATTTGCGCCGCGTAGCCTGACTCGGTTATCCGGTCGGGTTTTTGTGTGCCGATAATCGGCACGACATCCGCGCCATGTGCCCGTGTAAAGGCGAGGGCGATGACGGACCGTGTTGTCCCATAACGTGTTGCGATGTTGTCGAGAGCTGTTTGAACAGGTCCATCTTCGGTTGGGATACGTCCGCCGCCGAGCGGAGACCACGCCAAGACTGTGGCGTTGGTTTCCATTCCGTAGTCCAAAATACCGTCTGTAATCGGGTCTTGTTCGATCGCTGAAAACTCAGGCTGCAACGTTACAATAGGGGCGTCCAGATGCGCTTGGAGCGCACGGGCTTGCGCGACTGTAAAGTTCGATACACCGATATGGCGCGCCTTTCCGCTTTTGACAATTTCATTCAATGCGCGGGCTGTTTCACGCATTGGCGTAGAAAGGTCAGGGCGATGAATTTGGTAAAGGTCGACATAGTCTGTTTGCAGACGTGCCAGAGAGGCATCCATTGCCGCGGTGATATATCGGTGAGAACTGTCATAGGGGCGCACCGCATCAATGCCGCCTTTGGTCGTCAGGACCATTTGTTTACGTAAGCTCGGCGCCGCCGCAAGGACTTCGCCTAAACGCACTTCGGCTTGCCCAAAACCTGTGTCTCCGCGGTCTGGAAATTCACTGAAGCCATAGATGTCAGCCGTGTCGATGAAGTTCATGCCCGCGTCGAGAGCAGTCCTAATGAGGCGGTCCGCAGTCGCAACATCACGTTGGGCGAAACGCCAACAACCATAGGCAATTTTTCCGATAGAAATATCGGTTTGTCCCAGTTTCATGCCAGATGTCATGTCTACGTCCTTACCCTTCGAATTCTTTGGCATCTGCAAAAGCGAGCTGGAAAGCAGGCCGTGATTTCATACGCCCCATATAGGCTTTGAATGTAGGGTGATTGCAGAGACCATAAGCCCGCGCCCAATTCAAATTTTGTCCTGTCAAGCAGTCTGCCGCCGTGAATGTGTCGCCACAAATAAATTCGCCTTGATCAAGGCGGGCGAGGAGTTGCGGCGTGATCTCATTTTCGATCTTATCACGGTTGAACTGCGCATAGTCTTGGTTGCGCGCGGTTTTGGGTAAAATATCTTCATGTAGGCGAATGTTCCAGAGCATTTGGTCCATCCATGATCCACCCAACGCCATCATTTGAAGATATGTCGCGCGGGCGCGGTGGTCTTCGGGGCGTGGCGCAAAACGATAATCTAAGTCCGCAAGCCATGTCAAGATCGCCGTCGATTCCGTGATCGTCTGGCTGGTGCCATCTGCGTAGTCGACGTCCAAAACCGGGACGCCGTGGCTCGGATTTTTCGCCAGAAATTCTGGTGTATATTGCTCGCCTTTGCGCAAAGCTACACGAATGGTTTTGAAGTCCTCTCCATACATTTCATGCAAAAGCCACTTCACCCGCGCAGAGCGGGAGAGAGGATAGTGATAGAGGGTGATTTGAGAAATAAGTTCCATAGTTATCATTAAGCCGCAAAAATCAGGAATGCACCATAAAGCTAGTGGGAAAACAAAGTTTGTATCCTGCGGTGCATTGCAACCCTTCGCAACTTTTCATAGGCAAACCCTATGCCGCGCTTTTCAATTTCTTTTTCTGTCCTTTTCATGCTTTTTGTCACCGTGACATCGGCTGTCGCGCAAGATGTCAGAGATTATGTTACTGTTAAACCACCTGCCAATTGGATTGAGGTGCAAACTCTATCGACGACACCTTTCCCTGCGATGGAAGAGCTGGGAAGTCAGACACGGTTGCTGTCTTACCAACACCGAATAGGAAAGACTTATAGAGATCGTTATTCGCGCTTTGTCTATGATTTGAAATCGGCCAACGCGATTGAAGACAATGGTACATTTAATGTGCGTTTTGACCCGACATATCAGTCCGTTATCTTGCACTCCGTTAGACTTATCCGACCTCAGGGCGAACGCGACGTGCTGGACTTGGATGAATTCGTGGTGTTCCGATCTGAAACGGATCGATCGAAAATGATATATAATGGCGAGCTTACCGTCAGCCTCGCAATTCCTGGGCTGCGAATGGGTGATCGATTGGATTACGCGTATACGGTAACGGGTAAAAACCCCGCTTTCGGGAATGGTTATGATGACTTTCAAACGCAGTCTTATTCAGGTCCTGTCCATCGGTTGTTCTCCCAGACGAGCGTTGAGCAGGGCTTACCTGTTCACGTCCAAGCCCTAGATGGCGGCGATATGCCGACGGTGTTGAAAGAGGGGGAGGTGACAAAGATCCGTTTTAGTCGCGATAATGTCGCGCCCTTTACGGTGGATGGTGATCGCCCCGATTGGGTTTTTGGGTGGCCGCTTCATCGTGTGTCTAGCTATAACAGTTGGAGCGATGTTGGGGACCACTTTGCGCAATATTATGACCGGTCGACGATGCCTGCTATCAAGGCTGTAGCAGATGAAATTCGTTCAGGTAATGCAAGCAAGCCCGCCCAAGCCCGTGCGGCCTTGGACTATGTGCAACGGTCGATCCGTTATGTTGCGCTTTCAATGGGGAAGGGCGGGTTCGTGCCGCGTCAACCTGATCGCGTTTTGGATCGCCGATATGGCGACTGTAAGGATGTCACGTTACTCCTACTCTCGTTATTGGCGGAGCTTGGCATAGAGGCTGATCCGATGCTGGTCGAGACAGACGAACTAGCCGCCGTTTTTGATTTTAATCCCTCACTTCAAGCGTTTGACCATGTTGTCGCGCGGGCAAAAGTGGAGAACTCTTTTTACGTGATGGACGCAACGCGAAACCCACAACTCGGTGATCTCTATCATTTTGATCAAGGTGATTTTGGAAAAGGGCTCATTCTACGTGAAGGTGGCTCTGAAGTCGTTGAACTGAAATCGACAGGCTATGCATATAAGGTTGATGTGAAAGACCGCTTTGATTTGGTGAAAACACCTGGAAGCGTGTTGTTCACAAATGTGCTGACCTATCGTGGTGACGAAGCCGATGACATGCTGGACTGGCAAGCTTCTGATGGGTTGGAATCCATCACGGACTCTCTCGCAAATTATATGAGAGATTTTTACCCTACGCTGACTGTTAAAACGCCGACCCAGATTGAATTGGATAAAGAGAAAGCGGTTGCGGTTGTGACGACGATCTTTGATATTCCTGAGGCGTGGGACCCTGATCCCGAAGTGGGCTTGAAGTATTTTATAGTTAGGCCTTATGAAATTCGATCAGATATGCCGCAGTTTAGTGGAGCGTCTAGAACTACGCCATTTGGTATTTCTTATCCTGAAGCGACAAGACAAACCTTGGAGATCAAGGCCAGCAATGGCTATTCATTTGATGACGACGAGCACGAATATGTCAGTGACGCTTTTGTGTTCAAAGAACTGGACCGTTTCGATAAAGATGCGTCGATTTATACTGAGATTTACACCTATCAAGCTAAACGTGACTATATCAGTGAAGACAGCTTCAGGGCTGATATGGCTGCGATTGAAGACATTCGAGATCGACTGGGTATTACTGTGCATTCGGAATTGGAGAGCGTTTCGTCGAGTACGAAAGGCGGAAATAAAATTTCTGCAGTGTTGACCCTCTTAGCCTTGCTTGGGTTCTTGGCCTGGCTTTTTCTTTTTCAAGGTAAAGCAAAGCGCAAAGACGTATAACTTAACTCATATGATGGGTCGAACCGGCTCACCCGCGTCAGGCTTTACTCAAAGCTGTCCGCCACAGATTCCCAAGCCGTCTTTGACAGAATTGTGCGTTCTGGATCGTTCAACATTCTTGTGTCCAGAAATTGGCGACGAGGGCGTACAGAGACACCCGGGAATTTTCCGAAATATTGCCAGTCGCCTGCGTCGCTTTTTACCCAATAAGCATTGAAGTTCACAGGACGAGGGTAGCCTTTTATAAATTCCATTTGCAATTCGACTGCGCATTCGAACCCTTGGGTCGGATGGCTTCCGTGTACGACGGCCATTGCCTCGTGACCTGTTCCGATCAAACGTGTCATCTCGGTCCAACGGCATGTATCAACGCTCAGGCTCTTATACGCGCGTGTGTAATTGCGTAGGGCATTCGAATATTGGATTTGACGTTGGCCTTTTGTGAGTCGGGTGCGTTTGGGTTGGTTGGCGCTCATAAGTGAGACCAAACTTGTCACATCTTGCGCGCTGGGTGCGTCTTTAGTGCGCTTTTTTATGTCTTCCCAAAGGCGTTTGGCTTCGGGGTCTTTGCGTGCGGCCACCATGAGCGCGAATTTTGCCATGAACTCTGTTCGATTGGCTGCCACTTCCATATCGCGATCAAGTCGTTTGATGCGAGCTTGCTTCATACTCTGTTTGACGTCCTCAGGACAATCGAGTTCTGGGATATCGTAGCGCGCCATAAATCCACCCATATAGGAGGCCGACACGTCCGCATTTGTGGGGGCTGAATAACCGCCCGTGGCGATGCCAGGCATGATGCCTGTTTTGGGTTCATTCCCACAGGCAACCAACAAAGAGGAGGCGAGGAGCGCGCTGACGCAAAGGCGAGAGGTGATCATGGTTGCAGTCCTGTTTTTTGGCCTGCTTTGAGGTGCGCAGCATAATATTGATCGAGAACGGATTGCCCATAAGCGGCATTGTCATCAGGACTGCCAAAGCGAGCATGATCAGCCGTCATGTAACGGATCGTTTTGCCGCCAAAGGCAACATAGGGAATACGCCCCTCATAGGTCACGGGTGGAGGGCCGATTAAGAAATGATCTGTTCGATTGACGCTGACCACATTTTCGTCGGGGACGAGTCCAATGTCTTTGCGAACCCGGGATTGGAATTTTTTCCAATGTGGTTTTAAGGCTGAATAGCGCGAGTTGCGATCTCTCGCGCGTGATTTCGCTTCGCGCCAACTGGCATCTGGGCGCGCTTGGATGCGAGTCCAGCAAGACTTGGTCGCGGGATGAGTTTTCGAGACAAATTCAACGTTCACATGATCGGGAACACCGGCGACGGCCGCTCTGTCTGTGTTGCTGTAGACGAGAACGCCAGACAGTTTTACGTCAGGCTTCATATTGAAATTATAGAGCCCCTCCCCCGCTAGAACGACGAAAACGGATTTATCGGTTTCCGTTATGAACACGTCTTGCATGTTCATATTTGATGTTATTGAATTGACCTTCAGTGAATCCTGAAAGCTATTTTTCCGTTTGTTACCCAGTTCTTTATCGATTCTGATTTTGGCGGCTTCATTCGCTGCGCTATTATTGAACGCTTGGATGCCGGGAAAATCAGGGCTCTCCATGAGGTAAAATTTCGCCCAACCTTTGCCCAATAACATATATTTACCGCCGCCCATGCCCGGGTGAGAGACTGTGCAAGAGGGCGCAACAGGGACCAAAGCGGTTGGAGGGGTTTCAAAGTCGACATCATGCAAGCCTGAGGCGATAGCTTGAACATGGTGTGCGCGGGGTGTTTTTTCGCCTGGCGAGACAGCGATGTTGCGTCCCACTTTCCAGCCTTCGCTGGCTTGAACCTTGTCTAGCGGATCGAAGGTCGGCAAATCGGGTTCGGCTTTGGCGCACCCTGCCATAACTGCCATGGACAAGACTACGCTTAAAATTGTGTTGGCTCTCAAAGATGTCATTGTATTTTCCCCCTCAATAGGGTCATTCTACCGCAAACAATTTAATGCCGCGTTAGGTCAGTCTGCACGTTTTACGGGATTGACCGCGTTTTCGCAAAGAGAGTTAAAGATCAATGGACGACAATTTTCAGAATGTAGACGCAACCAACGCCGATGTCCGTGACGATGTCCAAGATCGGTATGGCGCAGGTGCGCAGGCCGTTGAAGCTGCGCTTTGCTGCCCTATCGATTACAATCCGCAGTATCTGGAAATCATTCCTCAAGACGTCCTCGACCGTGACTATGGCTGCGGTGATCCCTCGCGTTATGTCCGTGAAGGCGAAGTTGTTTTGGACCTCGGCTCTGGCGGTGGAAAAATCTGTTTTATCGCCTCACAAATCGTCGGCCCGAAAGGCCGCGTGATTGGCGTCGATATGACGGATGAAATGTTAGTTTTGGCGCGTGAAAATGCACCCGTCATCGCCGAGCGTGTCGGCTATGCAAATGTTGAATTTCGACGCGGCCATATTGAGGATTTGAAACTGGATCTCGACGTCTTGGATACATGGTTGGCGGCGAACCCCGTCAAATCAGCGAAAGACATGGAACGCATGGATGCCGAAATCCTGCGCTTGAAGTCTGAACTGATCATGATCCCAGATAATTCCGTTGATGTGATCGTTTCAAACTGTGTGTTGAACCTTGTGTCCGATACTAAGAAAAAACAGCTTTTCACTGAGATGTTTCGGGTCTTGAAAGTCGGGGGACGTGTGGCCGTCTCTGATATTATTTCTGATGAAGACAGCCCTGAAGCGTTGAAGCAAGATGCGCGCTTATGGTCTGGGTGTATCTCAGGTGCCTTGACGGAAACAGGTTTTATCGATGCGTTAGAAGAGGCCGGCTTCCACGGCATTACGCTTGATAAATTCGAGGCAGAGCCTTGGCAGATCGTTGAGGGGATCGAATATCGATCCGCAACCTATCTCGCCTATAAGGGCAAGCAAGGTGAGTGTTTGGAAAAAAAACAAGCCGTCATCTACAAAGGCCCTTGGCGGCAAGTGCAGGACGATGATGGTCATGTCTTTATGCGCGGTGAACGGTCCGCTGTCTGTGAGAAAACCTTCAACCTGATGCAGCGTGAACCTTATTCCGATATGTTCTTCTCTGTTGAACCAAGTGTTGCGGTGACAGATCGGATCGAATGGCCAACACAAGATTGCGGTGTTCGACGTCGTGATCCGCAAGAGACAAAGCAGGGTGCGCCGAAGCTGACAACGGATCCGAGCCAAAGCTCCTCTTGCTGTTAAACTCTGATTTTGCACATTTAGACGTAATATAACCCATGTGAGGGACGAATATCCCCTCACATTTTGCGTCTCAAAATATGCCTAAAACCTGAAAGACTTGACTATGTTCCGTTCTACACGTTTCGCTATTCTCTTAGCCGCTACGACGAGCCTCATCGCCTGCGCGCCTGTGACGGTATTGAACGGCATTACCCCTTCGTCCACTTTTGATAAGACCAAGAATGTGTCTTATGGCGATGGCCCGCGTCAATCCTTGGATATTTACCGCGCTGAGACACCCAAAGCCGAAGCGCCTGTCTTGGTCTTCATTCATGGCGGGTCTTGGGATAGCGGATCGAAAGATACATATAAGTTTCTGGCGGAGGGCTTTACACGATCAGGGTATGATATTGTCCTGCCCAATTACCGTATTTACCCTCAAGCTAAATTCCCGAACTTCCTCACGGATAATGCGGAGGCGGTTGCTTATGTTGCAAAAGAGTTTCCTAGCCGTCCTATCGTTTTGATGGGGCATTCAGCAGGCGCTTATAATGTGTTGATGTTGGGATTGCAGGGCGAGTTTTTGAAAACCGCAGGCGTTGATTTGTGCAGCCGCATTTCAGGCATTGTCGGCCTCGCCGCGCCAACAGGCATTGTGCCGTTGAAAAGCGAGCGCTTGATTGAGATTTTTCCTGACCGTTTTACTGGGGAAGATGCCGCTTTGAATAATGTCTCCGCACCCGTCCCCGCTTTGTTTTTGGGCCACGGCGAAAGTGACACGACGGTCTATCCGAAAAATTCAGAAGCTTTGGCAGAGAAGGTTGAAGCCCGCGGCGGCAGCGCAGTTGTTGAAGTTTATCCGGGGCAAAGCCACACGGATGTCGTGAAAGTTCTATCCCGTCATTTTGAGGAGGATACCACCTTAAAGGCAGATATTGTTACCTTCATCGATGGGACGCCAAAGACAGGCGATTTCTGCCGTTAAGCGAGGCCCGTCACGCGGGCGAACGTCCGACCGAAAGTGCCGACTTCTGGACTTGGGTTGTCTGGCAAAGCTTTTGGGAAAGATTGGGCGGAGAGTTCGAAAACTGTGTCGCTTTGCGCCGAAGATGTATCCGCATTTTTATAGCCCATTGACCATTTGGGGAACTCACGTTTTGTCGTGACCCGTTGGATAAGAACGATGACGTTGGACACTCGGTCATCCGCCGCGATTTTATTGTAAAGCGACATAACGGCACTTCGCTCGCCTTCTAGGACTTGCAGCACGGACCCATCCTTGCAGAGGAGAATGCCCGTAATGCCGTATTTTTCGTTCCGACGGCGCGAGCATTCAGCAATCGAATCTAAGTCTGTCCCTGAAGTTTCTTTAGACAGAGCACATGTATATATGAGCTGGAAAATCACGGTGGGTACCTTCGTTAATGACCGGCCCCACGCCGAATGAAAGGATGTTTTACCGCGAAAGTGTGAACTGGGGGTTACGGAGTTGTCACAGATAGCACATTTTACTGTGATTTTACAGTTAGGGGGGCATAATTCTGAGCGTATCTAGTTGTAAACAACGTTGTTGACTTCATGAGTTTTGGTCAGGTCGAAGACTTAGTCTGTGAAGTGAAAGGTTTGATACTATTATGCGCAACCCACCGGGGTTTTTCACCCTTGCTACACTGACTGGCTTTACAGCTGTCATTGGCGTTCTATGTGCTGCCGCGATTTTGCAGACCTTTGTTTTTTTCATTCATTTTCCAAAAGTTCTGATGCAATTCATCGGGTTCACTTTGATCACCATTTTTATAACAGGCGGATTATTCATCTGGCTTCGGCGGTGGGACGCGCGCGTGGAGGTCGATGTCGGCAATTGACTGCTCGCGCTTGCCTAAACACAGCGAGTCTGTCACAATACGGGTAGCCGAGGGGCACTTGGTTTACATGACAACGTCATTTGAACCGGTTGAGACGTACCCTTTGAACTTGATCCCGGACTTTGCTTGCAAGGAATGGGCGGAAGGACGGTGGTCACGGCGTCGCCCGTTACCCGTCCGTATGATTGGAAGACGGATATGAGACATTTTTCCATTTTGATGACGGCGGCTCTCTTCGGGCTTTCCGCTTGTACGACGCCTGGAACGCCCGCATCGCCTGCCGCGTCATCTGAACTGGCAACCGACGGTGTTTACCTCGTCCGTCACGCAGAGAAGACAACGGCCAAAGATGATCCTGCGCTAACCGAAGCGGGTGAGGCGCGCGCGGAAAGCTTGGCTGATCTGCTTGAGGGCAAGAAACTCACCCATATCCACAGTAGCGACACGAAACGGACACGAGACACCGCTGCGCCTTTGGCAAAGCGTTTGGGGCTTGAGGTCGCACTCTATAATCCACGCGACCTGCCTGCGATGGCGGCAAAGTTGAAAGCCATACCGGGGCGTCATTTGGTCGTCGGGCATAGCAACACAACACCGCAACTCACGGAGCTACTCGGTGGGGATGGCGGAACGCCGATCTATGAGGCCACGGAATATGATCGTTTGTATTGGGTGACCACTGCGGAAGATGAGCCTGTGGTGTCTTATCTGACGCGTTTTGGTACATTGTATGTTGAGGGCGAAAAATAGAGCGCCCGTTTTTCTGAAAAGGAGTATGCCGTGAATTTGACAGTTAAATTTCTACTCGCGTCTATTTTTTTACTTTGCGCATCGACCCAGTCGGTTAGGGCCGCCGATGAGGTCGTTGCGGTTGCATACCAAGAGATCAATATCCCAACACGATGGGAAGGTCTCTATATTGAAGATGAGTTGCTAGCTCCGCATTTTGGAGACTCTAAAACCGAAATATGTTTCGAAGCAGAATTCGAAGATACCTCCGGTGAAATTGGTGGTGCTTGGGGGGCGACGGGTGGTGGAAACTTAAGGCGCTTCATTTCTCTGCACGGTTCGCGTGACTTTGCGGTTGTTGGGAGAAATGTGTTGACGATAATGACGCCGAAATCAGGTCGTCATATTGTGACCTTAAAACCCGGGTGCCGCCGTGATTTGCGAGATGCAAAACATCTCATTTTTAACGATAGTTTCCCCAATGAAAGACGAGATCAATGTATCACGTCTTCTGGGGATGTAACGTTTTCAGTCCGTAATTTCCTTAATAAAAATGACAGCGTTTCGCCAACTAAGGCGTCGTCGACGCAGTTCCGCAGTTGCCAGATTGATCAGATTTTTGAATGGCGTGGAGACTTTGACCTGACGGGTTTGGTGGAGGCGAGCACGGCAATGCGAGCTGAGCCTGAAGCCAAGCAATGAAACCGTCACTTCAACGAGTTCCCGAACCTGATTCTAAGGAGTCGATTGTCTGGCGGCATACCTCACAGGTAGGCCCTCAAGCATCAAATAGGGGGAAATTTCCGCCAGCATTTCCCGCTTGGTTTATGAAGCTTGGAAAGCTCTTGTACTGGCTATTTTTCGGAGTTTTCTGGGTGTTCTTTTTGAAAAACCAGCGTGAGCAAGGGCAGGTAGATGTGCTCTCTTTGGCTTTTTGGCAAAATGAAACCGGTTCTCTCGTAATCTTTT
>CALHXF010000127.1 GCA_938040095.1 uncultured Caulobacterales bacterium | reverse complement strand
TTCCAAGCGTGGCAAACTATGATTCGTTTTGGGATGGATGATGTCAAAAATAACGACGTAAACAGCCTGTCCCGCCTTATCCAATTTGGATATAAATTGGATGTCGTATCCGCCATCATCGCGTTCATTGGGGCGTTACTTTGCTATAAAGTCGTGGTGGTTTTTGGTGAGGTTTTCCCCAACCTCTTGGGTCGGGAAGCTGTAGAAAATGACGTTTCGGCTTCTTTTGGCATGGTTGCGCTATATTGCTCATTACTATTGGTCCGACATCGTGGCGCCTCGATTGGTGTGTTCAGATTATTCGATAGATTTGATGTCTTGGCCTGGCACGGCGTGATTATGACGGGCGTTCGATTTATCGGCGTGGTTATCGCGGCGATGTTAGGGGCAGGGATGGAGGGGTTCTTGCTCGCGTGGTTTGTCGGATCTCTCGTTGATTACCTGTCTTTACCCCTTCTTGCCGCACGTGAGTTGTCAAAGCGCAACCTTTTGAAGCCTGTTTTGCAGGCGAAGGCGAGTATTCGATCTCCACGAAAGGGTGTTTGGCCCTTTGTTTGGAAAGCGAACATCGACTCAACTCTCGCGGCCTCAAATGTCCATTTGCCTGTATTGCTCGTGATGTCTGTATTCGGACCCATTTGGGTGTCGGTATATCGGACCGCCGAAGAGATCGCGAAGCTCCTTTCCGAAGGCTTTAAGCTTCTGGATCAAGTTATTTATCCAGAATTGGCGAAGATGGTTAGCGCGGGCGAAGTCGCAAAAATATGGCGTTTGGTTATGCGCGCTGCGGTTATATTACTGAGTGTTGGACTGGCTGCCTCGCTCTTTATCTGGTTCTTTTTTGGAACAGCCTTGGGCACGGTGTTGTCAGAAGAATATATGGAAGCCGCACCGCTGGCCTCTCTCCTCGTTCCCGCCGCTGCACTGCTGGGTATGGCAGCTCCACTTTATCCCGTTCTATACGCCACGGATCATCCGGAAAGGGCGATTTATGCGCGAGGTGCAGGGGTTGTTGTTTATATCATAGCTTTCTTTGCACTAAGCTTCACGATCGGTCATATGGCACCAGGATGGGCCGCGATTGCGGGCAATGTAGTCGCGGTTGGGTTGGTGATGTGGTTAGCCAAACAAGCGCTGAATAAAATGGTTAGAAAACAGGGAGGCGCGGGGGTGTCAGACGAAAAATTGGCACCTAGCTTTGGCTTGATCGGCCAGAGTAACGCTAAAATCTGGGGACTGCCATTGAACGAATGGCAAGGCCGCGCGTTCAAAAAAGCGGGTGCAGATATCGAGCGCGTTGTTGTGGCAGATGAACGGGGTCTTTGGCATCACGTCGATTGGGTGATGAGCGCTGAACTCTCCAAGTCTTTTGCAGTTACCTCAGGCTTGGCTCTGGTCGAAAATGACATCATCGTCAGTCTCTCTGGTGCAACTCAAGCTGAGGCTAAAACACTGATCGGGCAGGGCGTAGCAGCGTTGACAAGGCAGGATTTCCGCCAAGTCGCCGCCAGTGATGTGAATGACGGCTATATCAAATCACTCCGTAAGCAAGAAGTGCCCTATGTGTTGGACACCAAGGTTACACCAATCTTGGATATCATGCGCCAGCAATTCAAAAGCTCTTACAAGGGCATCACGGATTTCGTGACGAAATGGTTCTGGCCGCTGCCTGCCTTCTACGTCACGCGCTTTTGCGCCTTTATCAAATTAAGCCCTAATCAGGTGACGACAGTTGGGTTTTTCCTGATGCTCGCCGCGACGTGGTTCTTCTGGCAAGGACAGTGGGCTCTGGGTTTTGCTTGTGGTTGGATGATGACATTCCTCGACACGGTCGATGGAAAACTAGCTCGAACCACAATGACCTATTCCTATTGGGGGAATATTTATGATCACGGGATCGATTTAATCCATCCGCCGTTCTGGTATTGGGCGTGGTTTATTGGTCTCGGCGGCGCATATTCAATGTCCGAACCGATGTTTGTTGCCTTGGTGGCGATTTGGATTGGCTATGTCGTAGACCGCATCATTGAAGGTATATTCATGCGCCAACATGGGTTTCATATTCATGTTTGGACTAAGTTTAACTCTGGATTGCGGTTCTTTATCGCCAGACGAAATCCAAACACATTCATCATGATGATAGGGATTATTCTGACGATGATCTGGGCCGATGCAGGTATTTGGGCATTCCTTCTGATCGCAATTTGGACATGGATTTGTATTGCGGCGAACTTCGTCTCTCTGATCGCAGGACTTTTTGCGAAACGTCCATTAGCCAGTTGGATGGATGCCTAAACTATGCAGCGTTATGCCGTATTTGATTTAGACGAGACGATCACGACACAGGGGACCTGGGGTCGGTTTGTGTCTCAGTCTATCCGACATAAGCCGTTTAAACTCATAAACTTATGGGCAAGAGCTGGTGTTGCACAATTTATCTATAAGGTTGGGTCGCAAGAACGTATTTCGGTTAAACAGGGCATGTTGCGTCGGAGCCTTTCGGGGCAATCGCGAGCAAGTCTTGACGCGCTTGCAGAGGTTTTCGCCGATGACGAAATGCGCTCTGGCTTACGTCCGGGCGCTGTCCGAGAGATCGAAGCACGACGCGCTGCGGGGGATCGTATTATTATCGCCTCTGCGGGCGCGGACCTGATTGTCGAAGCTATTGCGAAGAGGCTCGATATCGAAACAGTTGTTTCAACTAAATTAGCGTGGAACGGGGGTGTCTGCGCCCGTAATTTTGGCTCCGAAAATTGCTACGGAGATGGAAAACTGGTCATGCTTCGGAAATGTTTGGAAACATTTGATGATTTCCAACGCGAGGCCGCACATATCACAGTGTACACTGACAGTTATTCTGACTTGCCCGTTTTGAAATATGCGGACAAAGGCGTCGCCGTCAATTCTGACTCAAAGCTGCGGAAAGCGGCTGAGGTTTACGATTTCGAAATCGTCGACTGGTCAGTTTGAGATTGAACTTACGAGGGTTGTTCGCATGCACGCTATTATTCTTGCCGCTGGTCGTGGATCACGACTGCTGCCTTTGACGACAGACTTGCCTAAGTGTCTGTTGCCGATCGGAAATACGACTGTTTTGGGCATGCAGCTAGATACGCTTTTTTCGCAAGGTGTGGAAACGGCAACGGTTGTGACGGGTTTTAACAGCCACATGGTCAAAGCTGAAATCAAAGCCCGTAAGTCAGGCCCGCGCGTTAAAATTCTTTATAACCCCTTTTTTCAGGTCGCGGATAATCTCGCGTCTTGCTGGATGGCGCGTAAATCTATGCGAAATGATTTCTTGGTTATCAATGGGGATACGCTTTTCACGCCAGACCTCCTGCAAAGAATCCTTTCTGCGCCGGCAAAAGACGTCACCGTTACGATTGATCAAAAAGGTCACTATGATGGCGATGATATGAAGGTCAAATTGGACGACACATTTTTGACAGCGATTGGGAAGACTTTGCCGCTGACGGAAACGCATGGCGAATCAATTGGTATGCTTCGCTTTATGGGATCAGGCCCACGTATTTTCACGGACGAGCTAAAACGCCTCATGAAAACGCCTGATGGGACCAAAAGCTGGTATCTGTCGGTTATTCACGGCTTGGCAACAGCGGGTGTGCAGATCGATACGACCAATATTAAAGGCAATGATTGGTCTGAATTGGATACGCCAGAGGATTATGAAATCTGTCGGTCTCTCTTTGGAGATTCCGAAATGGCGCGGAAACGTTTCGCTGTCATCTAACGCAGATTTTTTGATGCGATGGGTCCTGCTGCGGGAATACGCAGTGGACGAACTCTGGTCTAAAGGGTAAAGCCCCCGAAGTTATGGCCACTCCTGTTGAAAAACCCGCACATCTGAAGAATAAGCGCCGGGCGTTTATCAAAACCAATGGCAAGAAAGTTGTCCGCAAAATTGCGAACTATCAAAGCAAACAATCGAAAGTACCGGACACGCCAAAGCTCGATAATTCCCACTTCCCATTCTTGAGTGAATTCACGGATAATTGGGAAACCATCCAAGCGGAAGCGCGTGAGGTTTTGAAATACCGCGACGCGATTCCCGGATTTCACGAGATTTCACCGGATCAATATCGTCTTTCGACTGAAAACAACTGGAAGACATTTGTGCTTTTCGGTTTTGGGCAGCGTTTGGAAAAGAATGCGGCGCTTGCGCCTAAAACGTCAGCAATTCTGGAGGCGGTCCCGAATTTACAGACCGCTATGTTTTCTATTCTGGCCCCTGGGTATCATATTCCAGCCCATAAAGGCGTGACCAAGGGTATTCTGCGTTCGCATCTGGGATTGATCATCCCGAAGGACCGAGAGCAATGTCGTATACGCGTCGATGATACGATCACGCCGTGGAAAGAGGGCGAGATTTTCGTCTTTGATGATACATATGAACACGAAGTTTGGAATGACACGGACGAAGAACGCGTGATTCTCTTGTTCGATTTTGATCGTCCTATGAAACTGGGCGGACGGATTTTGAACAAGACGTTCCTGAATATCATGAAATTGACGGCGTTTTATCAAGATCCCAAAAAGAACCTCCAGACAGCCGAAGAGCGTCTAGAGGCTGCGATCAGGACCGCAGATGCCAATATGGAAGCCATGAGCGACCCCGCGGGTTAAGTTTTCACGCATTTCCGCACCGTGAAGTTGGGCTTTGCAACACGTCCCGTTCAGGGTGCGTTAACGCCAAATGCAACATTCTCAAGAAATCGGAATATCTCGAAATTAGGGGGTGTTCACTGTGTATAACTTAGCTTATGGGCCGCATCCAATTAACCCCGTACAAGTCAATACAACGACGCATATGAAATGCATCTGCGTAAAGATTACGAAAATTTATAAGAATATCTGACCCTTTCCGCTGGAAATCGACAGATCAATTCTTATTTCGAGTGCACGGGATTAGATATAATTCGCGGTTCTGTCTGGGACGGATAGGCCGCACAAAGATAAGAGGGCCTTATGAAAGGTGATTATTGTACGCGCGAAGGCGCCGAAAGACTAAAAGAGCAAATCGAAGCCTATTGGGCCGAGCGCGGACATGATGTTCGTGTGAATCTTATCCAAGGTGGATTTTTGGCATCCATGCGTTCTGCACGCACAGATGTTCGGTCAAACTTGGTTAATGGTGTTCCAGTCAAATCGACTGAAAACTTCGGTTAAACCTAACCAACATTACGAACTTTGCCCGCTATCTATAGCGGGTCAGAAGGGTCGGCACGATATCGCGGAAACGCGACAACCGTGTACCGGCCCTTAATCGTATTTGGGGCAAGGGCGTATATCCATAGGTCATGAGTATCGCATGCACGCCCGCGTTTTGCGCAGCGCGCATGTCAGGCCAACTATCGCCAACCATGACGATGCGTGATGGATCACGGTGACCCGCCGTCCTGAATATATGCCCCGAGTTTGGTTTCTTCTGCGGAGGTTCATCGCCACCGACTGTGCGGATGAAATGCCTATCTAATCCGAGGTTTTCCAACAAGGGTCGGGCCAACCAACCTGGCTTATTTGTACAAACCGATAATTCTGCACCCAGAGCCCTCAATACCGTCAATGTCGCTTCAACACCCGCGAAAGGGCGTGAGAGCTGATCAATTGAGTCGGCGTATCGTTGGAGAAACTCGGCCTGCATCGCATCCACCTCTTTCTCTGTTGCCATGTCGCTTACATCCGCGAGCGCATCGGTGATCATCCGACGGGACCCATAGCCAACGGCAGCGCGGGCTTTGCGATAGTTCACACGGCCATGACCGCGCCCCGCAATGACTTCATTAGTCACCCTCACAAGATCAGGCGCGGTGTCCACCAATGTGCCATCAAGGTCAAAACAGACGCTTAATCCATGCAGGGGAAGTCTGCCCAACGGAGCGGCCTGTATTTGTAGGGCTATTTGTGTTTTTTTCATAAAACCGTCAGATTCCTCCGTGCGGTGAGGGATGTGATAGGCTAGGCCGCACTCAAATATTTCGCCTAGACGAGAGCCAGTACAATGACAACTCAACGTGCCGCTATCATACTTGCCGCTGGCAAAAGCACGCGCATGAAGTCCTCACGCTCCAAAGTGCTACACCCGATTGGTGGACGACCGATGATTGAATGGGTCACCAGCCTTGCGAGAGGTGCAGGGATCGAACGGATTGTTTGCGTCGTGGGCGAGGGAAATGCCGATGTTCGCGCCGCCGCAAAGGGCTTAGGACTAGATATTGCGGTTCAGGAGCCACAAAAGGGTACGGGTCACGCGGTACAATGCGCGAAAGCGGCCTTAGACGGGTTTGACGGGCAAGTTGTCGTTCTTTACGCTGATACACCGCTGATCACAGGCGAGACGCTCAACCGCGTTTTTGACGCCTTTGATACGCATGCGCTGGCGGTCCTTGGATTTGAGGCCGATGACCCTGCCGCATATGGTCGCTTGATCACAGATGGCGCAGACCTTCACGCGATTGTCGAGGCGAAAGAATGCACAGCGGAACAATTGCGGATCAGTCTTTGTAATTCAGGTGTTGTCGCGGCGAGCGCAGCTGACCTTTTTTCGGCCTGTGATCGGGTGAAAAATGAGAATAAAAAGGGCGAGTATTACCTGACTGATATCGTCGAAATCCTAAGGGGGGATGGCAAAGGCGCAACGGTTGTTCATGCGTCCGAAGCGGAAGTTCTAGGTGTGAATGATCGTCGTGATCTCGCCAGTGCCGAATCCGCGTTCCAAAATGTTATGCGCGAAGCGGCGATGATATCAGGCGTGAGTTTGAAACATCCCGATACCGTTTTCTTTGCCTATGACACAGTGCTTGAACCTGATGTAACGGTGCACGCCAATGTCGTTTTTGGGCCGGGTGTAACCGTCAAACGGGGTGCAACCGTTCACGCCTTTTCTCATCTGGAGGGTGCTATCGTTGGTGAGGGCGCAAATGTTGGCCCATATGCGCGATTGCGTTCAGGAACCGTCTTGGCCGAGAATGCCAAGGTTGGAAACTTTGTTGAAACCAAAAAAGCGATTGTCGGCAAAGGCAGTAAGATCAACCATCTCTCCTATGTTGGGGATGCGGAATTGGGTGATGACGTGAACGTTGGGGCAGGCACCATCACTTGCAACTATGATGGCTATAATAAGCATAAAACGACCATTGGTGACGGGGTTTTCGTGGGGTCGAACAGCTCTCTCGTCGCGCCGCTGACCATTGGGGCAGGGGCGTTTCTCGGCTCTGGTGGAGTGGTAACGAAAGATGTACCTGTTGACGCCTTGGCGTTGTCCCGTGCCGATCAAATCAATAAACTCGGATGGGGCGCACGTTTCCGAGCGGTACAAGAAAAATTGAAAGCTAAAAGATCATGAGTGTCGTCAAAGAAAATGCCGCAATGGCCGCCCTTGATTTCGTTGAGGACGGCATGGTTCTGGGCCTTGGATCTGGATCAACGGCTGAGATATTTATCGAAGCTTTGGGCGAACGTGTTGCGGGCGGTTTGAAAGTCTCTGGCGTTCCCACATCCAAGCGAACAGCAGAATGTGCAATCGAAGCCGGCGTACCGCTCGTCGAACCAGACAAAGTTGACCGCATCAATCTGACGGTAGATGGCGCAGATGAAGTCGACCCCGGGTTCAATCTGATCAAAGGTGGCGGCGCGTGTTTGCTGCGCGAGAAAATCATCGCCCAAGCCAGTGATCGCATGATTGTCATCGTCGACACTCTCAAAATGGTTGAAATGTTGGGACGATTTCCATTGCCAATCGAGGTGGAACCCTTCGGCATGGCGCTCACGGCTGAACAAGTCTTTGAGGCGCTCAAAACAACGGGATGCGAGGAAGCACAGACAGTTCTGCGTCAGATGAAAAACGGCTCTGGCCCATTGGTCACGGATGGCGGGAACTATATTCTGGACAGTCGCTGTCGTAAAATTCCAAATCCAGCCGACACAGCCCTCGCGCTCAGCCAAATTCCAGGTGTGATGGAACATGGCTTATTTATCGATCTTGCCGATGTCGTTATTGTAGGAGAAGCTGACCATGCCCGTGTCATCGAACTTTCGCGCGATTAGTATTGGATTGATCTGTCTCTTTTTGAACGCCTGTCAGCCTCAAACAAAACCAAATGCGATCGACCTGTCTTTTGATGAGTTGTCGAGTGAGCTTGAAAAAATTGAGGTGGAAATCGTTCCTTTTGACGAGCTGGCAGGTGAAACTAGAGCAGAAAAACTATTGTATCAGGCGGGTTTGGTAAACCAAATGGAGACTGCATTATTGGTTATGTTTGACACGCAGATTAAAACGATGCGTATGGCAGGGAATGATGAGATCGCTGACGAATTGAAAAAAATAAATCACTCCTAATGACTGCGATGGATCAAGAACTGGCCACGATGGTTGAGGACGCTGGTAAGGTATACGAAAAGTTTCTGACACCAGAGGAAATTGAACGTTTGATTGCCATACATAGCGACCCAGCAATGCAAAAGCTAATTCTCAACCAGCCAAATATATCTAAAGATATGATCCCAGTGGGGGAAGCGTTTGGTTTGCGCGCTGGTGCTAGGTTCGAGAAGACATTGAAGTTAAAGGCAGCTGAATAAAGCCGCATTAAAACTCTCCATTGCCGTAGTGTTCCGAATCCGTTCAAACGCAGTCCTGATTTGTGATTGGACTGGGTAGAGCAGATGTTTGCATTGAGTGATGTCATTCTTATCGTCTTTGCGATTGTTTTCGCGTCGGGCATTCTGACGTTAGATTTCTCTGTCTTTGAGACGTGGCAACGCGCCCTCGCAGAGAAAGTTGCCGATAGATGCGGGTTATATAATATTTATTTCCAATTGAGTGCCGCGCAGGATTTGGAAATGATCAGGTCTTTGCGCCATTATGAGACCGCCTATTGGGAGAGTGTGGTCGATGTTGTAGCTGAAACGCTCTCGATCCCAGAAATGTTACTCATTTTGGGTGTTTCGCGTGTCCGCGAGGCCTTGAATCGTCCCGTGAGTTTCCCCAATTTAACAGACCAAGCGCTGATGACCGCGCATTTTTATATCGACGTTGCCAAACATCGACTATGGCAAACGTCATCTCCATCCGGCCCACATGCGCAACGACTTTGCAGTCGTTGGCGTCGCCGCTCTAGTTAGGACTACCGCCATGTCAGATTATGATTTCGACCTCTTTGTTATTGGCGCGGGATCAGGCGGCGTTCGCGCGGGTCGATTGGCAGCGCAATTGGGCAAACGTGTGGGTGTCGCGGAAGAGAGCTTGCCCGGTGGTACTTGCGTTGTGCGAGGCTGCGTCCCGAAAAAGTTCATGGTCTATGGCGCAGATTACGGGGCCTCGATCAAAGAAGCCGCATCCTATGGCTGGACAGTCGGTGAAGTGTCCTTTGATTGGCCAACATTGCGTGATGCGATCCAAAAGGAAGTCTCGCGTCTGTCAGGTATCTACTCCACGATCCTCGAAAAGAATGGCGCAACGCTGTATCGGGAGCGCGCAGAATTTGTTGACGCTCACACCGTGCGCCTCACCAAAAGTGGTAAGACCGTCACGGCCGAGAAAATCCTCGTCGCCGTAGGGGGAACACCTTGGGCGCCCGGTATCAAGGGCGCAGAACATGCCATTGTTTCCGACCATGCCTTCACTTTGGACACACTGCCAGAACGCGTCTTGATTATCGGTGGTGGATATATCGCCTGTGAGTTTGCGGGCATTTATGCGGGCATGGGCGTTAAAACAACGCAGGCCTATCGCGGCGATCGTTTGCTCAATGGGTTTGACTCGGAAGTACGTGATCAGGTTACCGAAGTTCAACTGAACAATGGTATCGATCTGAAATTCAACATCAGCCCGACAGAGATTAAGCCAACCCCAGGTGGTTACATTGTGACCTTTAATGACGGGTCCAAAATCGGCACTGACGTCGTCTTTATGGCGACAGGCCGTAAGCCGAATACAACGACTTTGGGTCTTGAGAATGCAGGCGTGGACTTGGATGACAGTGGGGCGATTAAGGTTGACGCTTTTTCGAAAACGACAGCGGATAACATCTATGCCGTTGGCGACGTCACCAATCGCGTGAACCTGACACCCGTTGCGATCCGCGAGGCTGCGGCCTTTATCGAAACGGCGCTAAAAAATAATCCAGTTGCCTATGACCATTCTAACATTGCCAGCGCCGTGTTCACACGCCCGCCTGTTGGCACCGTTGGCCTGAGCGAAGAACAGGCTACCGAAAAATACGGCGAAGACATAATCGTCTATACGACGAAATTCCGTCCGATGAAAAATACACTCTCTGGCAGTCCGCAAAAGGTGTTCATGAAATTGATCACCCAAGGCAAAGACGAAGTTGTTATCGGTATTCATCTGGTCGGTGACGATAGTGGCGAGATGATCCAAGCATTGGGTATCTGTGTGAAAGCGGGCCTGACCAAGGCTGACTTTGATGCGACATGCGCGGTTCACCCAACCATCGCAGAAGAAATCGTGACGCTGACGCCACGTCAGGCTTAATAGCCGTCTTCACTTAATACGGAACGTTCTGACATCACATTAAACGGATGTCAGAACACTATTGGCGTTTAATAGAGCGGCACAGTGGCCGCGATAGGGTCCAACCTGATCCAGATGGCGAGCGCCACCGCAGCCGTTAATCCCAAGAGGGCGAAAGCTCTCGAGGCACTTTTCGATAGCCCCGCGTAAATCGGCAGGATTGCTAACACGGCTAACGCTGCGGGTAAGATGGCGATGCTAGGTAAGTTTGGTCCAACGCCCAGCATCAGCAAATGCCCAAGGCCAACCATATAGCCGATAATGATCGCCGCCAAAATTACATTGATACGCTTGCCGAAACGATTGAATCTGCCACGACGTCTCGTGAAATTCCCTACCGCACAGAATAACAACGTCAGGCTAATGAAATAGGTCGCAGTCGGCGCGAGGGCTTGGCCGATGATCCCCAATGCCAGTAATGGAAGTGCCGCACCGACACGTCCATTTTTGGACAAAGCTTTACGTCCGAACATCCAGAAGAACATGAAGAGGCAGGTTAGGGCGACCATGATTTCCAATTTCGGGATGGCGGCGAGGCGGTCATA
>CALHXF010000126.1 GCA_938040095.1 uncultured Caulobacterales bacterium | reverse complement strand
GATGTTCCACCCGATCCGCGTTTGAACCCAATAACACGCTCCACTGTCGTGACATGGTTAAACCGCCAACGCCGAAAGTAATCTTCAAAATCCACTAATTTTTCGGCCAACTCAAACAGATCCCAATGAGCTTGTGGGTTTTGATAAATAGATAGCCACGCCGCCCGAACGCTATCTTCAGCCGTATAATTTTGGGTCACATTTCGCGTTAAATGGGATGCGGATATATCAAAACCGCGCTTTGATAAAAGCGTAATGGCTTCATCATATATGCTCGGTGCCTGCAGCGCATTTTGCAGATGGGCTTTCACATGGATATCGCTATGCGTATCAACATGGCGCGCGGCTTTATTACCGACTAAAAATTCGATCTCTCTATACTGATAAGACTGAAATCCGCTCGCTGCGCCAAAAGCATCCCGAAAGGCTGTGTACTCATCGGGTGTCAGTGTACGAAGGACGTCCCAAGCGGAGTTAAGTTGCTCAAATATGCGCGATACGCGTGCCAGCATTTTCATCGCAGGTGGTAAGTCATCTTTAGAGATGGCTTTGCAGGCCGAAGTGAGTTCATGCGCGGCTAGTTTCATCCAAAGTTCAGAGGTTTGGTGTTGGATAATAAACAACATCTCGTCATGTTTGTCGGTCAAAGGGTGCTGTGCGGACAAAAGTGTGTCGAGTCCAAGGTATGAACCGTAAGAGAAGTCAGATAAAGTTTCAGTCATTGCGGTTGCCCCATTTTTAGCAAAAGCCAATTAATACGGTGTTGTGGAAGTCGCTTTGTACATACGGATAGTATCCGTGAGTCAATACTTTCTAAGGGTTGCTTTGGCAGCTCTCATTTCAACCTCACCCATCCCTTGCCTCCCCGCATAATCCCGTTAAACCTCATGACATTAATGACAGCGTAGGACAGTTGGCCATCAGAGCCGCGTTCGCGGTTTTGGGGTTTGGGTTATGGATACGATGATGCCGCTTTTGATTACGGCTGCGGGTTTAGTCTTTTTATTGTTTTTAGTTTTGCGCGTGAAATTGCCTGCGTTCCTCGCGTTGATCGCGATGAGTCTTTTAATTGGGATTGCCGTTGGTATGCCGCCGATGGAAGTCATCAAGTCTATGCAGCAAGGCATGGGTGGAACCTTAGGTTTCGTCGCCATCGTTGTCGGATTGGGCGCAATGTTTGGCGCCCTTTTAGAAGCGGCTGGCGGCGTGAGTGCCGTCTCGGAATCTTTGCTGAAACGGTTCGGCGATAAGCGCGCGCCGTGGGCTTTGGGGTTAGTCGGGTTTTTAATTGCGATCCCCGTCTTTTTCGATGTAGCCTTTATTATCCTTGTGCCGGTCATTCACAAACTCTCAAAGACATCGGGTAAAGCCTTGCTAACTTATGCATTGCCTCTCTTGGCAGGGTTGGCCGTTACACATGCCTTCATCCCGCCAACACCGGGACCGATTGCGGTTGCAGATTTACTAGGCGCGGATTTGGGTTGGGTGATATTATTGGGCGCGGCGGCAGGCCTACCTGCGATGATTTTGGCAGGGCCGGTGCTGGCGCGGTTCTACAAGAACACAGCGGTTTCCACAGAACCTGAAACACCGATTGAAACAGAAACGCCCATTAATTTCTGGCATGCGATCTTTGCTATTTTATTGCCGTTGACCCTGATCATTGCCAGTACGGTTGCAGGACAGGTCTTAGCCGATGGCGCGATGAAATCGACGCTGCAGATTTTGGGGCATCCGTTCTCTGCACTACTGCTATCCGTAGGTTACGCCTATGTTGCATTTGGTGTGGCGCGCGCGATTCCGTTAGATAAATTACAAGAGATCATGAACCGTGCGCTCTTGCCTGCGGGTATCGTGATTTTAATTACTGGCGCAGGCGGCGTGTTGAAGCAGGTGTTAATTGATTCTGGAGTTGGCGCGCAATTAGCCGAGGTCATGACGGCTAATTCTATACCGCTCTTACTGTTCGCATTTTTAGTGTCGGCCATTGTGCGCATTGCGCAAGGCTCCGCAACGGTCGCGATGTTGACGGGCGCTGGGTTGACGGCGCCTTTGCTAGTAGGGGTCGATCTCTCCGCGCCGGACAAAGCCATCTTGGTCATTGCGATTGCGTCGGGTGCGAGCTTGATGTCGCATGTGAATGATAGCGGGTTCTGGTTGGTGAACCGCTATTTGGGACAAACAGAAGCGGAGACATTACGGTCATGGACGGTATCTTCTACGATAGTGGGTCTAACGGGGTTTGTGATGGCTTGCCTGATGAGTCTTGTCTTCTAATTTAGGGTTTTCTAATCAGATCGACCACTTGATGAACAAGCTCCTCAATAGGGTCCACAATGTCGAGTATGATCGCATCACGCGGCATATCGAGCGCAGCGAATTGAGATGCAAGTAAGTCGGGCTTAAAAAAATGTCCTTTACGGTCCGACAATCGCTGCGAAAGGATCGCTTGATCACCGTGTAAATGAATGAACTCACACGCTCCATTTAAGCCGTCACGTAAACGGTCCCTCACAACTTCGGACAGTGCAGAACAGGCGAGGATTGTTTGATCTGAGGTTTGAGCCAAACAAGCGGCAACCATTGCGTCGACCCAAGGCATTCGGTCTTCATTTGTAAGGGCGTTACCGCTGCGCATCTTTTCGACACTATGCGCGGAATGGAAATCGTCGCCTTCGAGATAGGGAAGGCAGAGGTGATCTGCGGCGGCGCGACCCACCGTGCTTTTCCCGCATCCTGCGACACCCATAATAATATAAATACTCATGCGAAGAGCTTAACGCAAAAGCCGTGAAGACGGTAGAGCGATTAGTGCCCATAAGTTGATTTGCATCGCCTATTGACTGCTCATAGAGATTAGGCCCCGCAGATTTAAGGCCGCTTCATGTTCAGCCCTCTCTTCAAAACGATTGCCGTCTTGGCTTTTGGCCTCAGCATTTCCGCCTGTGCTTCAGGAGCGAAGCAATCCGTCGACCTTAAGAAGATCTATGACAAATCCGCGCAATATCACGCGCCAGATCGCAATCCTGTCATCGTTATTCCCGGCATTTTGGGGAGCCGCTTGGTGGATGACGCGTCTGGCCAAACGGTCTGGGGAGCTTTTCGGGATGAATATGCTGATCCAAAAACAGAAGAAGGCGCGCGCCTGATTTCTTTGGCGTTGGACGCGCAAGAACAGCATCAATTTGGGACGGTGAGACCCGACGGCGTGTTGGAAAACCTAGAGGTAAAACTCGCGGGGATTCCAATTTCAATACAAGCCTATGCCGGAATTTTGACGACCTTGGGCGCAGGCGGATATCGCGATGAAACGCTCGGTCTAAATTCGATTGATTATGGCACGGATCACTTCACCTGCTTTCAGTTCGATTATGATTGGCGACGCGACATTTCTTACAATGCGGCACAATTAAAAACCTTCATCGATGAAAAGCGCTCCGACATTCAATCCCAATATAAAGAAGATTATGGGATTGAAAATGCCGAGGTGAAATTCGATATCGTCGCCCATTCCATGGGGGGATTGGTCACACGATACTTCCTACGTTATGGCGACACGGAACTACCCGAAGATGGGTCCGCACCCGCACTGACATGGGCAGGATCGGAAGATGTAGAACGCGCGATATTAGTCGCCCCACCCAATGCAGGGTCACTCGAAGCTGTCGATCAACTCATTGAGGGCTTCAATACCGGCCGTCCGGTTTTGCCGCATTATCCACCCGCGATATTAGGGACCTTTCCATCCGTCTATCAAATGCTACCACGGTCGCGTCATCAATCTGTGATCTGGGATGGAGACATATCAAACCCTATCGAGGATGTGTTGGACCCAAGCATTTGGCAAAAGAATAATTGGGGATTGAGTGGTAATGATGAAGACACACAGCGCATCCTCGCCAACCTCCTCCCTGACATGATTGACCCATCGGAGCGCCAAGCTTTAGCCTCAACCTTTCAGGCTAAGGCCCTAAAGCGCGCACAACAATTTCAGTCTGCAATGGATATTCCATCCGCCCCGCCCCGTGGGCTAGACCTTTATCTTGTTGTGGGCGACTCAACCGATACGCCAGAGATCATGAGCGTCGATAGTCAATCAGGGGATATATCCGTCTTCCGCGAAGGCGTCGGCGACAAAACAGTATTGCGGTCCAGTAGCTTGATGGATGAACGCATCGGGACCGATTGGAAACCCACGCTGCAGACGCCCATCGAATGGAGTTCCGTTTTATTCGTGCCGTCAGAGCATCGAAAAATCACGAGCGACCCCGTGTTCGAAGACAATGTTCTCTACCTACTCTTAGAAGACCCGCGGCAGCACCGCCATCAAACGCCTTAGTTTGGGCGGGCCCTAGTTACTGCGAGTCTGGTCAACCCAAATGAGGCTATCCGTATTATAGCCTAGCGCCTGTGATTTGCTCACGAAATCAGCGCGTGTCGCGGCAGAAACAGTTGGGGTACGCGACAGCAGCCAGAGGTAATTATCTTTGCCGCCACTGACATAAGCCGTTGTATAATCCGTCGCCTCGAGGTCGAAAATAATATAATCACCGTAGAACGGGCCGAAGAACGAAACTTTCAAATGGCCCGTTGAAGGATCGTTCGCATATTTTGCCTTGCCCTTGGCATCTTCAAACTCACCCTTTTTCTCATTATACCCCCGATTGAGCACGGTAATTTTTCCGTCCTCACGTTTGGTATAATTCGCTGTGACATTGGAAAGCCCGCGCTCGAACGTATGATCCAACCGCGCCACTTCATACCAAGTCCCCAAATAGCG
>CALHXF010000125.1 GCA_938040095.1 uncultured Caulobacterales bacterium | reverse complement strand
TTCAAGGCAGCGTCCAACCATGCGAGAATGCGAGACGAGCGTGACATCTGTGCCTTCGCGACGGACTTTGGCTTTGCCAATCGGAATGATGAAATCATCCATATCAGGCACGTCAAATGTTTCGCCATACATGAGTTCATGCTCGAGGAAGACAATCGGGTTTGGATCGCGGATCGCAGCTTTCAACAGGCCTTTGGCATCTGCGGCATCATAAGGTGCGACGACTTTCAGACCTGGAACATTCGCGTACCAACTGGCGAAATCATGACTATGTTGCGCGCCAACGCGGGACGCAGCACCGTTAGGGCCACGGAAGACAATCGGACAACGCATCTGACCGCCAGACATATAGAGCGTCTTAGCAGCAGAGTTGATAATGTGATCAATGGCTTGCATGCCAAAGTTCCATGTCATGAATTCAACGATTGGCTTCAATCCACCCATCGCTGCGCCACAGCCAATACCCGCGAAACCATATTCGGTGATCGGCGTGTCGACAACGCGGCGCGCGCCAAATTCTTGGAGCAATTCGCGGGTCACTTTGTAAGCGCCTTGATATTCGGCAACTTCTTCACCCATGACGAAAACTGTCTCATCACGGCGCATTTCTTCCGCCATTGCATCACGCAGAGCGTCACGAACCGTTGTCTCGACCATTTTAACGTTAGTTGGAATGTCAGGATCGTTCATGACAGCCGCGGTTGTCGGCGCGGACGCTTCAACCACAGGCGCAACAACCGGTGCCGCTTCAGCGACAGGTGCAGCAGGTTTGCCGAGGTCAGCGGCCGTTTCACCATCTTCCAATAGTTGCAAGATCACAGCGCCAACTTTCACATTATCAGTACCAGCGGCGATCAAAATTTTTCCGACGACGCCTTCGTCAATCGACTCAACTTCCATGGTCGCTTTATCTGTTTCGATTTCCGCAAGGATATCGCCAGACGCAACTGTGTCGCCTTCTTTAACGAGCCATTTCGACAATGTGCCCTCTTCCATCGTTGGAGAGAGCGCGGGCATTTGAATATCAATAGCCATTAGAACAAAAGCTCCCAGAGGATCATGAGGATGCCCACAATGGACACGAACCAAGCCAGTGTGCGCACCCAAGGTACGCCCAGCCAATATGTCGGGGCGAATACGACACGCCCCCAGAAAAATAGAGCCGCGCCCATCGCCGTCAGCGACGAAAAGCTATCCGTTGCTCCCGCAACGAGAACGAGCGGCGCGAACATACACATGCTCTCAACGAAGTTTGCCTGCGCACGTTTTGTGCGACCATGAAAGGGTGTGAGACCTGACCCAGGTAAATCGTCGCGGGGTCCGACAAGTTGCGACAAGCTCGCTTTACCAGAGAATGTCGCGGCCGTGGCTTGCGCCAAGATCATAACGAAGAAGAGCGCAACGCTCCAAACGAGATATTTGAGTTCAATGGGCATCTATACCTCCACCGGAAGCAAGACATCAGTCCAAAGTTCGTCTGGATGCGGCTCTGGGCTCTCGAGTGAGAAATCAGCTGCGTCTTTGACGATCTCTTTGATCTCTTTATCCATCGCCTTGAGAGCCGCTTCATCGACCCAACCCTTATCAAGGAGTTGATTGCGAACCGCGTCAATAGGATCACGCTCTGATCGTGTTTTCGTAACTTCGTCACGCGAACGATATTTCGCAGGGTCAGACATGGAATGACCGCGATAACGGTATGTTTTCATTTCCAAAATCATCGGCCCCTTGCCGTCACGGGCATGTTTAATGGCTTTTGCCGCCGCATCGCGCACTTCAAGGACGTTCATGCCGTCAACTTGGATGCCTTCGATTTCGAAGCTGCTGCCACGTTTATAGAGTTCTGTTTCTGCCGAGGAGCGCTCAACCGAGGTTCCCATCGCGTATTGATTGTTTTCGATGACAAAAACGACGGGCAAATCCCAAAGTTTCGCCATGTTGAATGTTTCATAGACTTTCCCCTGGTTGGACGCACCATCGCCGAAGAAGGCGAGGCTGACAGAACCATTGCCGAGATATTTATTCGCAAAGCCTAGACCTGCGCCCAGTGGCACTTGCGCCCCAACGATACCGTGACCGCCGTAGAAATGTTTTTCTGTCGAGAACATGTGCATCGACCCGCCCTTACCGCGCGACAATCCGCCTGCACGACCGGTGAGTTCAGCCATAATTCCGCGGCTTTCCATGCCACATGCGAGCATGTGTGCGTGATCACGATACCCTGTGATCATCTGATCGCCATCCTTCATCGCGGCACGACAGCCTGTGACGACGGCTTCTTGGCCGATGTAGAGATGGCAGAAACCAGCAATTTGGCCCATACCGTAGAGCTGGCCAGCTTTTTCTTCGAAACGACGAATGAGGAGCATCTCTCGATAATATGAGAGCAACTCATCTTTATTCGTCTTGGGTGTGGGCTTTTTCGCCATGTGCAAACCTGTATTTCGTATGTGAAATAAATGCGCCGTTGCGCGTGCACGTTTTCGTCGTCAGAGCCCTACGGGTCAAGCCAAATCGTAACTTCATTCGCATCCGAAACAAACAAATCGCGGCGGGCTGCGATCTCTAACGCGTCCAGATCAAGTCCGTCATTCGACAGCGCCTCAACACGCGCCTTCAGCTCTGCATGACGGGTTTGGCGAACATCCAAACGGGACTGCAAAACCTCCGCTTCATCAGAATAGCTGATCCACGACAAAAGACCCTGCGAGCCTGAAAAAGCGTGAAAGGCCAAATAGGCATAAAGCGCCAGTAAACCTAGCGCGGGCGCACGGCGCCGCAAGTCGAGATGCGGGAGGCGGATATGTGAAAGGCGATGCACGCCTTTCTATGTGGTAATTATGGTTAGGAACAGCTTAACACGGTTCGAAAGACCGTGGATTAAATGCTGTTCCTTTATCGCTACTTGCGACCTTTAGGCATCACGGACCAACCCGCATATTTAGCCATTTCACCAAGCTGCTCTTCGATGCGCAGAAGTTGGTTATATTTCGCAAGACGATCAGAGCGCGCAAGCGAACCCGTTTTGATCTGCCCACAATTCGTCGCAACCGCGAGATCAGCAATCGTCGTATCCGCAGTTTCACCCGAACGATGAGACATAACAGCCGTGAACCCAGCACGATGCGCCATATCAACGGCGTCGAGCGTTTCAGACAATGTCCCGATTTGGTTAACTTTGACCAAGATGGAGTTCGCAGCCCCCTTCTCGATTCCCGTTTTCAAACGTTTAGGGTTCGTCACGAAGAGATCATCTCCGACGAGCTGGCATTTGCCACCAATACGGTCGTTCAATGCGACCCAACCGTCCCAGTCATCTTCGTCCATGCCGTCTTCGATGGAAATGATCGGATAATTATCAACGAGGTCTTCGAGGTAATCGACAAACTCGCCAGAGGTTAAGGACTTGCCCTCGCCTTTTAGCTCATATTTGCCATTCTTATAAAATTCCGTCGACGCAACATCCATCGCAAGGAAGACATCTTTGCCGGGCGTGTAGCCAGCGGCTTCGATCGCGGACATGATGTAGTCGAGCGCATGTTTGGACCCATCGAGGTTTGGCGCGAATCCACCCTCGTCACCCACATTTGTATTGTGGCCGTCGGCTTTCAACTTGCCCTTCAAGGCATGGAAAATTTCTGCACCACAACGGAGCGCTTCAGAGAAGCTTTCCGCGCCAACAGGCATCACCATGAATTCTTGAACGTCGATTGGGTTATCCGCATGTTCGCCGCCATTGATGATATTCATCATCGGAACAGGCAGAACATGTGCATGTGTGCCGCCGACATAGCGGTAGAGTGGGATCTGCTGCGAATCAGCAACAGCCTTCGCCAGAGCCAATGACACGCCGAGCATCGCATTCGCACCAAGACGGCCTTTGTTCTCAGTTCCGTCAAGCGCGATCAGGATCGCGTCAATGCCACGCTGATTTTCGGCGTCGAGGCCTTCGATCTCATCGGCGATTTCTGTGTTGACGTTTTGGACGGCTTGGCGAACGCCTTTACCGAGGTAGCGGGATTTATCGCCGTCACGAAGTTCAACCGCTTCATGCGCGCCTGTGGACGCGCCTGAGGGTACAGCCGCGCGGCCGAAACCTCCGTCTCCGAGCGTAATGTCGACTTCGAGTGTGGGGTTACCGCGGCTATCTAGGATCTCCCTAGCGAAAACAGTTTCGATCTCAACCATGGGAGGCTCCTAATAATAATGTAGTGTAAAAGACTTAGTCTTTAGGGGTCAGAACCTGACGACCTTTATACATGCCTGATTTCAGGTCGATGTGATGCTGGCGACGTAGCTCACCGCTGTTTTTGTCTTCGATGTAGTTCACAGCCGACAAAGAGTCGTGCGAACGGCGCATGCCGCGGCGTGAATTTGAAATCTTACTCTTAGGAACAGCCATGAGAGCCTCCATTAAAACGTGTACGGCGCACTTTGGAAGAGCGCCCATCAAAAAAGCGACCGCCAATCGAGGGGCCGCGTCAATTGAGGCGCTACCTAAAGCGAGATTCGGAATTGTGCAAGGGGTTTTAGTACATCGACGTGGCCACGCCATCGATGTGACCCGGTAGGTCGTTGAATTTGCCTTTGGCAAAATCAACCAGCCGCTAAGCGGACCCCAGCGATGCTTTTCGTCTGCTTGGAGTTTACAGATCAATGAGCCATCGGTCCAATGTCTTGCACACAAGCGTCATACCCCACAGCCCATCTCCTTATTTCAGGGGGAACTGCCGAAGCGATCATATTTAGGCGGGACAGCCCGCGTTGCCGATACCCACGACGGAGTACCAAGAAAGAAAGTTTGTTTTACGCGAATATAAGCAACGCGGCAGCGGTTTTTGATAAAGCGGTAACAGCTGGTCATAGTTACGCGTCGGAACCTGCCTACCAGACCCGGACACGCAATGTCGTGCGCTCGCTCTAAAAGTCCCGGCACCTCCAGATGTCTCACCACCCAACGCTCAGACCCACCGTCTTCCGAACGAGATAGAGAGCGCTACCCTGTCCCCTGTCCGAAAGAACCCCTGTAAGTTATCACAGGTTTTGGGGGCGAGGACGCATCTCGCCCGAAAAAGATCTGGGAGATCTTTTTCAGAGATGCGCCTAACTGTGTATTTCCTGATTACTGAAAGTCATGAACGTAACGTAAAATGGGCAAAAAAGGCCCAATTTACGGTTCATAT
>CALHXF010000124.1 GCA_938040095.1 uncultured Caulobacterales bacterium | reverse complement strand
ATCATCATCGCAGCCGTACCAGCCGTGCAGACCAATAGTCTTTTCGTGTTAAGCTTCATTCGAGTTCTCCCTAAGCAGTCATTTGTATTTTTGTTTTTTGCCGCTTTCGAAACGACATTTAAAATTACACTCAAATTTGCGTTCACATTCGTCAAGCCTAAAAATATTCTTTTTCGAACATAGATACTGAAAAGTGGCAAAAATGCACCACATACGCACTCAATATAGCGGGTTTCGATCAAAATACGATCTCAACGGATAAAATAGGACGGAAAATAGGGGAAATTCGAACTTCGTTTTCATACATTTTATTCGAAAACGCGTCTCAGGACCGGCAAAACATTCCAAATCAGTATCTAAAAACAAATGGAGCGAAGCTACTCACACCCCACTTCAAACAGGTTTGAGGCACTTGGTTTAATCAGGTCGATTTTAGCCCAGAGCATCCGCAACAATGAGATCAACATTGTCAGCCTTGCAAATACCCATGAAATGCGCATCGAGAGCACTATCCGTAATGATAACGTCCAAGTCCTCAATATGCCCGACACGCTTCATAGCGCGCCTGCCAAATTTGTGGCTATCCGCCACCATAATAACCTTTTGAGAGTTCTGTAGAATGGTTTGAGCCGTTTTAACTTCCTGCGGATCATACTCCAGCAGCGAACCGTCCTGATCCACTCCGCTGATACCTATGATGCCAATATCCATACGAAAATCCCGTGTAAAATCCTCAGACGATGACCCGACAATTCCGCCGTCCGAGTGCCTAACTTGTCCGCAAGAGACAATAATTTGAAAACTCTCATTCCGCATCAAAATCGTGGCTACGTGCAGGTTATTGGTCACAATGTGTAAGTTTTCATGCTCCATTAGCGCCTCAGCAACCGCCTCAATAGTCGTCCCCGTACTTAAGAAAATGGAAGCCCCGTTCGGGATCAACGCAGCCGTCGCCTCAGCAATCTTACGCTTCGCCTCAACACCGGCTTGCACACGATCCTTATAAGGCGGGTTCTCCGCACTCTTAATTTGTCCCGCCCCCCCGTGGAAGCGGGTTAATAGTCCATGTTCATGAAGTTCGTTCAAATCGCGACGGATTGTTTGCGGCGTAACCTCAAACTCCGTGACCATAGCTTCGGTTGCGACGAAGCCGAACTCCTCTACCATGCGAAGGATTGCTGACTGCCGCTTTGAGGGATCGAATTTCACCATACCGATCACTTAACAGATAGGTTCGTTTTTGCAAAAACTGTTTCTAACGAACACGCAACATCGCGATAGGTCTGAATTTTAGCTCGGATTGCATCCAAATTTAGCTTATACACTAGCTATTCCATATGTCTCACGTTAGACAAATGTTCGTTTTCGAAAATATTGGACCTCATGGCAAATATATTGCAACACATGCGACATATGACTTCCAGCAACACAATTCATCGCCGACATTTCGTAAAGCGAGATGGACGGGACTTGTTCCTCTACGGTTACGAACCCCACACGCTTGCACCCCTACCGGAAGAAGACGGAGAGGTCGCGAAGGGGGGCGAACTGCGACACCACCCCCTGCGTAATGAATGGAACATCTACGCACCCCATCGACAAAATCGCACGTTCAAACCTTCATCAGCCGACAACCCATTGGCCCCATCGATCCGCGGTGGCGCGGCGACAGAGATCCCGTTCACTGACTTCGAGCTCGCTGTGTTTGAAAATAAATTCACGAGTTTACATGCTGACGCGCCAAATCCTGCAGAAATCCCTCGTGTAAACTTATCCCGTGCAGGAGGACGATGTGACGTCATCGTTTATAGTCCCGAAGCCGAAGGCAATCTGAATACTATCGGACAAGATAAACGGCGCTTATTGCTGGGCGCTTGGAATGATCGCTATCAGACGCTGTTTGATCAAGGCTGCGAATTTGTTCTCCCTTTTGAAAATCGCGGCGATGAAGTGGGCGTCACGCTTCGTCACCCACACGGCCAGATATACGCCTTCCCATTCGTGCCGCGCGTACAACAAGATGCGATGAATGCGTTTGAGAACGGTTATGACCTCGCGGCGGACATAAAAGCCTTCACCCCAGATTATGGGGTCGCACAAGCGGGCGGCATGACAGCGTTTTGCCCGCCTTTCGCAAGATTTCCGTTCGAAACGTGGATCGCCCCGATCGAAACAAAGCGCGGACCTTGGGACTTTAGCGAAGACCAACTTGACGGGTTTGCCCATTTGCTAGGCGATGTTACACGTCGCTATGATGAGTATTTCCAGCGCCCTACGGCTTATATGTTGTCCTTGCACGCCGCTCCACGGAGTGCTGATGACCGCTTCCATTTCACCGCTCAGTTTTATCCGCTGCTGCGGGCGCCAGGTCGGGTAAAATATCTCGCGTCGGTAGAGCAATCTACGGGCGCTTTTACAGTGGACGTTATGCCTGAAATGGCGGCCAAAACGCTTCGCGCTCTCTAAAGATAAACACCATGATTACAGACAGCTTTGAAACGGTGTTTGGCAGCAAACCCAAAATACACGGATTTACGCCAGGCCGTGTAAATTTGATCGGCGAACACACGGATTATAATGGCGGTATGGTTTTGCCAACCGCGTTAGAATTAGGTGTATCGCTCGCGCTGTCGCCTAGACATGACAACAAAATTCGTATTTGGTCAGACAAGTTTGACGATTTCGCCGAGCGCACAACGTCGGATAAAGTCACTGATCATTGGTCAGACTATATCGTCGGCGCAATTATTCTGGCGAATGAACAAGGTTATTTTGAGGGCGGCGCAGATATCGCCGTTGAAACGACCCTGCCCTTTGGCGCGGGTATTTCATCCTCTGCAGCGGTTACCGTCGGGATATTAAAATTGGCACGTGACATATCTAGAGCAGACACATCTGACAAAGACATTGCGGTGTTGGCACGTCGGGTCGAAAATGAATTCATTGGGATGCCTTGCGGGATCATGGATCAGATGGCCATAGCCATCGCCAGTCCTGGGCAAGCTTTAGCGTTAAATACCGAAACGTTGGATTTTGACTTGGTGGACCTGCCACACAATTACCACATGGCCGTTATACATTCAGGGCAATTCAGGCAACTCAATGAAGGCCGTTACAAAGAACGCAAAGAAGAGTGTGACGCGGTAAAAGTAGAATTAGGTCATGAGAATATTTGCCAAATTTCGGATGCTGAGTTTGCAGAACTGGAAGGCTTATCCGATGTGCTGCAACGACGCGCCCGTCACTGCCTAACAGAACATCGTCGCACGATAGAGGCCGTCACCTGTTTGCTTAAGCATGACATAAACAGGCTGGGCGAGCTTATGAATGAGAGCCATGTCTCTATGCGAGATGATTTCGAAATCTCGGTCCCAAAAGTGGATACACTCGTTGAAGACGCTGTGAAATTCGGCGCGGTCGGAGCTCGTCAAACGGGCGGCGGGTTCGGCGGCTGCATTGTCGCCTGTATCGCCAATGACAAGCTCGAAACATGGAAAACTAGGTTGCTAGAAGCCCACCCTGACGCATTCTGGGTCGCGTAAACGGAGAATAAATCTCCCTACCGCATAGCGAATATTACGTCTCTGCAGGATCGTGCGCCAAGATCATTTTACTCGTTTTGTCGCTTTTCGCGCGTTTGCCTTCAGGCCAATCACCTGTGTTCATATAGATCAGCTCTTTGGCAATATCGGCAACATTGTCGCCCATGCGTTCAATATTTTTCGCCATAAACATGACATGCATACATCCCGAAATATTGCGCAAATCTTCCATCATATAAGTGAGCATTTCGCGGAATAGCGCGTTATGGGACGTGTCTACGCTTTGATCTAGAGAACGCACCAACGTCGCAAGCTCTGTATCCGCAGTCCTGTAAGCGACCAAGATAGATGCGATCATATCTTGAACGATCTCACTCATGCGTATCAATGTATCAATAGGGCCTGTGTCAGCTTCTGCTTTGGTGATCGTATTCGTGCGTTGCGCCATATTTCGCGTTAAATCTCCGATCCGTTCCAAATGACCCGCACTTTTTAAGGTAATGACAACCTTCCGAAGATCGCCGGCAAAAGGCTGCCGTAGGGCGAGGATTTTGATCGCGAGGTCGTTAAGCTCTGCTTCCATTTTATTGAGCTGCTTGTCGCCTTTAACAACCTGCTTGGCAAGAACACGGTCCTCTTTGCGTAAGGCTCGTGTCGCGGATTTTAGTTGCGCAATAACAATATCCCCCATTTCAAGGAACATAGCCTCTAGCTGGGCCATATCCTCGTTGAAGGAGGAAACAATGTGATCATCACTCATGTGTCTATCCAATTCGGCCAGAGATGTAATTTTGAGTTCGTTCTTGCTCGGGGTTCGTAAAAATCGCTTCGGTCGACCCACTTTCTACTAACTCACCCAAATGGAAAAAAGCCGTCCGTTGAGAAACCCGCGCAGCCTGCTGCATAGAGTGGGTTACAATAACTATTGTATATTTCTCTTTCATTGATTCCATCAAATTCTCGATGATCGCAGTCGCAATTGGGTCCAGCGCAGAACATGGTTCATCCATAAGGATAATTTGAGGGTCAACCGCAATCGCACGCGCAATACACAGACGCTGTTGTTGGCCACCCGAAAGACTCGTACCTGGTTCATCCAAACGATCAGAAACCTCATCATAGAGCCCCGCGCGGCGAAGGGATGTGACCACGATTTCTGCAAGATGGTCTTTAGATTCAGACAAGCCATGAATCCGAGGTCCGTAAGCGACATTATCGAAGATAGACTTTGGAAAAGGATTGGCTTTCTGGAAGACCATACCAATGCGAGAGCGAAGCGCCACGACATCGACTTTCGGTGCATAGATGTCCTGTCCTGCAAATTGAATGTCACCCGTCACGCGGCAGGATTCGATGGTGTCGTTCATTCGATTAAAGCACCGCAAAAATGTCGATTTGCCGCAACCTGACGGACCGATTAGGGCCGTGATTTGGTTCTCAGGGATATCAAGGCTAACGTTCTTGATCGCCTGTTTCTTCCCGTAAAACACATCAACACCGCGCGCCGTCATGATTGGGGCAAGAGCATCAGTCTGTGCCGAGGTTTCTTCTGTCATTTTCTTTTCCATTACCGGCGTCTCTCCAAGCGTCTGCGAAGATACACAGCGAATAAATTCATAAAGATGAGGAAGATCAACAGCACCATGATTGCCGCTGATGTTAACTCGACAAATCCTTTTTCTGGACTGTCCGCCCAGAGGAAAATTTGCACAGGCAAGGATGTCGCAACATCTGTTACGCCCTTTGGGACATCCACAATAAAGGCCACCATACCGATCATCAGCAAAGGCGCTGTTTCTCCCAACGCGCGGGCCATACCCAAAATCGTACCCGTCAACATGCCTGGCATCGCCAAAGGCACGACGTGATGGAACGTTGTTTGCGTCTTACTCGCACCCAAACCCATCGCTGCGTCGCGCGTGCTTTGCGGGATCGAGCGTAGGATCGAGCGTGATGCAATAATGATAGTGGGCAAGGTCATGAGTGCTAGCACCATTCCACCTACAAGCGGGGTTGAACGTGGTAGATTAAAGAAGTTCAAAAATACAGCCAGACCCAAGAGACCGAACACAATAGAGGGTACCGCCGCGAGGTTGTTGATATTAACCTCAATCAAATTGGTCATTCGGCTCTTCTTTGCATATTCCTCCAAATAAACAGCGGTCAGTATACCCAGTGGAAAAGCGATCAAGAAACAAACAAGAAGGCTAAAAAACGACCCTAAAGCCGCACTCAAAATCCCTGCCATTTCGGGCGAACGTGAATCACCCTTTGTGAAAAACACCTGATTGAATTTGCGCTTTACGCGGCCATTTTCCTGCAACAATTTTACCCAGTCGATGTCTTGATCCTTCAGGCGTCGGACGGCTTCCTCTGACTCTACATCGACTTTTCCTTTGACGTAGAGGTCGACTTCGGATGACGCAGCGATCCAAACACGTTGCGTCGTGCCGATCATACCGGGGTTTGCGGCAACGCGCTCGCCTAAGTCAAAAACGGCGCCGCCACTCACGAGTTTATACAGGGCATTCCGTTCTTTACGCTCCGTCACACCGGGAATGATCTCTTGCAGGCCTGCCAGGATAAGGGGTTTATAGTTCCCTTGCTTTAGATCCATCTCGACGCGCGTCCCTTTGGGGTCGATCATCGTCTCCGCAAAATCAACGTCGACTGCAATCATCGTCTTTTGGAATGCGCCAGTCCCACGCACGAAAATCGCCGTGAACATCAGCAACATGAATGAGATTGAGATCGCGATTGCGATGCGTCCATACCATTGGAAACGAGAATGCCGTGCATGCCGTTTGGCCATTTGCGGCGAAGTTGTCAGAAGATAATCAGGCATATTTTTGCTTGTATTTGTCAACAATTCTCAACGCCACGATGTTCAACCCCAAGGTAAGAACCAGAAGGAACAAAGCAATTGCGAAGGCCGCAAGCGTTTTGGCACTATCAAATTCTTGGTCGCCCGTGAGCAGCGTTACGATTTGTACCGTCATGGTTGTTACCGCTTCAAAGGGGTTCGCCGTGAGATTCGCTGCAAGCCCTGCGGCCATCACAACAATCATCGTTTCGCCAATCGCCCGTGAAATCGCGAGCAATAGACTTCCGATGATACCTGGTGTGGCGGCGGGGAGAACAACTTTTATAATAGTTTCCGTCTCTGTCGCCCCCATACCGGAAGACGCATCACGCAATGCCTGCGGCACTGCGTTGAGAACATCATCTGATAAAGAAGAAATAAAGGGCACCAGCATGATTCCCATGACGAGGCCCGCCGCAAGCGCGCTTTCGGATGAGATCTGAAACCCCACACCCGAGCCCATACCGCGAATAATTGGCGCCACGACAAGGGCCGCAAAAAACCCGTAAACGACGGTCGGGATACCCGCCAGAAGTTCTAACATAGGTTTGATAATGTTGCGTGTCTTAGAGCGCGCAAATTCAGCGAGATAAACAGCAGATAAGATACCTAAAGGCGTCGCTACGCACATCGCGATGAAGCTGATCAAGAGCGTCCCCGATAGCAAAGGCAAGACGCCAAACTTACCGCTAGCGCCGACTTGGTCTGCGCGCATGGCCGTTTGCGGGCTCCATTCCAGTCCGAAAAGGAAATCAGCGAGAGGTATTCTGCCAAAGAAACGATAGGCCTCAAATGCCAAGGACGCGACGATACCAATGGTCGTAAAAATAGCCACAAAAGAGCATGCCATCAGGACGGCCTGAATCGCATATTCTTTAATTTGATTGCGGCGGTTTGACCGCCGCAATGTAAAGTCGCGAGAGCCTGACATTAGTTCAGACTTAATGTCTCAAGAGCAAGCACTTGGGATTGCCATTGCGCATGCTCTTCGGGGTTCATCGGAATTAGGCCTTTTTCGGACAAATATCCATCTTCGCCGTTGGCCCGAACACTCGTGAACTCTGTGAGGTATTCTATGATACCTGGCACTTTTCCGACGACATCTTTTTTTACGTAGAAATATAACGAGCGAGAGACTGGGTAAGTTCCATCTGAAATATTTTCAAATGTGGGCGGCGTTCCGTCAATAATGCTGCCTTGAACGCTATCTCCGTTCTGATCCAGAAAACCAAAGCCAAAGATACCAAGCGCATTCGGGTTCGCATTTAGTTTGCGAACAATTAGGTTGTCGTTCTCGCCAGCTTCGATGAAACTATCGTCTTCGCGGAATGCATGGCAGATGGCTTTATATGTATTTTTGTCTGTCTTCTTAAGAGCCTTGATCCAATCAAATGTCTGGCAACCGCCCTCCATCGCAAGTTCAACAAAAGCGTCGCGGGTCCCCGATGTTGGAGGTGGTCCCATGATTTCAATTTTTGTATCCTTCAAAGCGGGATTGATGTCGCTCCAATTCATGTAATCATTAGGCTTTAATCCGCCCTTTCCATCAGGAACGTCCTTAGCCAAAGCCAAATACAGCTCGCGCAATGTCAACTCCATACGGTCAGATTTTGTTGAATTTGCGACGACAATTCCATCATACCCAACTTTAACCTCGACGATGTCATTGATGTCATTTTCAGCGCATCGCTCGACCTCGGATGGCTTGATACGTCGAGACGCATTTGTGATGTCAGGGTAATTATCACCCAGGCCGGAACAAAAGAGTTTCAGTCCACCACCAGAACCCGTTGATTCAACAATTGGAGTTTTAAACGATGTGCTACGCCCAAAATTTTCGGCAACTGTGGTCGCGAATGGATAGACCGTTGACGACCCAACAATTTTAATCTGGTCACGTCCTGTCACAACAGGGGCAGCGTCATTGTTGGTCACTGGTGTTTCGGATGCAGTGCCTCCACCGTTTCCACATGCAACTAGACCAAAGGCGACAACGCCACTCAATAGAATTCTCTTGAACATAATCTTTTCCTCAGCTGAAGGTCTAAAAATCGAAGGACAAACGACCAACGACACCATTGCCGCTTTTTGCGGAACCATTTTCCGCGTCGACATTGAAATAATTGAGAGCCAACCGCGTCTGCTTCGTGGCCCACCAATCCGCACCAACTACGATCGTATCAAGCTTACCCAGATACGGACCATCTTGCAGATCTATCGTGTCATAACGCGCGACAAGCGCGATCGCGCCCATGCCACCTTCGCCAATCGGATTGTCAACTTTGGGACGGTTGAACTTACCACCTTTATAAGTTCTTCGTCCACCGAACATAATGCCAGCTTCCATGTACCCACCGGAGAAGTCGGCATCCTCATTTGTGCCAGATCCATTGGCGCTAAGCAGCGCATATTCACCCGCTGCCCACATATTTCCCTTGAGAATAGCAACTTCAGCACCGTAGAAATTATCACTGTCGGCGAAACGTCCTGTGTTGACGATGCGGTCAGGTGCGACATGTGTATAGGGGCGCTGTCGATACCGAAGATCAGACTGGGAATCGCCTTGCTCGCGGTAACGCCATGACGCGCCAAGATGGACAAGTGTATCGTCGACTTTGATCGGGTTATAATATCCTCTGCCAGCAAAAGCGTAGCCCTCATCAGGACCACTCTCAGTTTCAACATTCGTACCAAATGCGCCAACATCAATACCGTAATTGCTACCACTCATGTTAACCGAGACACCGACGCGACGATTCAGTTCAAAGGCATCCGTAAATGCGCCCCGTTCAATTGTTGAAATGAATCGTGAGGACGTACTCTCACCTAACGAGTTATGTGTTTTGAACTGTCCGACTTTCACTTTGAACTTGCTATCTTTCGGGGCAAATTGAACGTAGCCATCCGTCATTTCGATGCCGCCGCCCGTCGAATGATTGAGTTCAAACTTATACTTGATGCTTGATCCGTAGGTGCCGCTCGCAAAAAAGCGTGAACGGCGGACTTCATTGTCCTGAATGGTAGAGTCTGGTGTATCTAAATCCGCAAGAGTGTAGTCAATCATCACGCGCCCCCCTAATTTGATTGTCGCATCTTGCGCAAAAGAAACGCTAGGCAGAATCATACCTAACGCCAGCAAAGAACCGCCTAGAGTGGCTATTTTATTAAACGTCATCACTAACCTCTTAATTCGACGTGAGCACCTAAACGCAGACAATTCGCGATCAGCTCTGTTGCGGGCTCTATGACGGACTGTGATGACAGGAAGATATCAGTTTGTTGACAGTTCTGTCTATTTTTTGCGACGGTTTTATGACGCGCACGGCAATCGTCACCGTTACGGGGCCGCTCTCTATTTTTGATGGATATGTCTTTGCTAAGAGCTCTAAAACACTCCCATGAGTTTAGCCCCTAGCTCCGCCCACAAGCATTTGAGTTGGTTGCAGCTATAGACTCAGTGCAGCCATTATACAGTAAAAGCCTGCGCTATGCGTGGAGGTAAATGTAAGATTAAAAAATGGACTAGCAAAACAGTCCATATATTTCAGACGCTTATGTGGGGTAAATGGCGCACTGGGGATGCGTGGCCTGAGAGTGATAATTCTCAATTAAATCAATACCCTAAAGACACCTCACCTGTCAATGTATCACAGTTTTTATTGCAAAATTGTACCACATTGGCTGTGTTTCAATTTCGCCGTAAACTCTCCTCACCAACAGCTAAGCCAAAGGCTATTCGTAGCGAAAGCGTCAAGCAGATAGCCTGCCCGTCCGGCGAGGACGCGGGGCAATTGTTTCGGTTTTATTAGATGGTGATGGCCAGAAATATTAAGTCGGCCAATATTTGCCAAATTGAACAGCTAACTGTGGTTACAAAGACGCCCAGATTGCGCATGATTCAGCCCTTATCGACAC
>CALHXF010000123.1 GCA_938040095.1 uncultured Caulobacterales bacterium | reverse complement strand
TAAGGGTTTGTCGCCCCATTATTGATGAGGATATCGAGACGCCCATATTTCTCCGCAATCATATCGATGACTTTGTCATGATCAGACAACTCACCTAAATGAAGTTCAGCGCTTATTGCCTGGCCACCGGCGTCGCGGATGGCTTCAGCGACTTTTTCACAGTCGGCCTGTTTCCGGCTGGAACAAATGACGGTCGCGCCATGTTGCGCGAAACCGTGCGCAATGGCTTCGCCGATCCCGCGAGACGCGCCCGCTATCAGGGCAACACGCCCGCTCAAATCAAATCTATTGGTCATATCCCTACCCTTTGCTCTGAAACGCGCGACCAAGCTTGGCCTTTAGTTTCCTCATCCCCGACAGGTAAGCATCGGGATGCGTTGACCGATTGATGAAGTAATTTTTGACGACAGGGTGCGGAAACACCATGAACTCATCTGCAGCAATCGCGGCCTTCAATGCATTGGCAACGTCCTTAGGCTCTAACAACCCGTCTTGCGAGCCTTCCGCCATGGGCATGCCTTTGGTCATGTTTGAGCGTACATATTGCGGGCAAATACAATGGGATTTAATCCCTTGATCCCCATGCTCAATTGCAATGCTCTCGGCGAGGCTAACCGCAGCGTGTTTCGTACAGGAATAGGACGCACTTCCGATCTGATTCAACAGGCCCGCAGCCGAGGCCGTTATAACGAATCGGCCGCTGCCGCGCTCTATCCAGGCGGGCATTAAGACCCGCGCAGCATAAACAGACCCCATAACGTTGACTTGCCATGCCTGCTCCCAGCTTTCATTGCTTGCGGCTGCCACATATTTCCCGTTGCCGGACCCCACACCGGCATTGGAGACATAGACATCAACGTCTCCATGATCGCTTTGGACGCCAGCAATGAAGGCTTGCACAGAAGCATCATTGGAGACGTCGCATTCATAGGCGTGAGCTCCGATTTCAGAGGCGGTTTCCTCAGGCGCTTTCAGGTCACTAATCGCCACCGTCGCCCCTTCCGATACAAACATTTCGGCCAGACCTCGGCCGATGCCTCCGGAGGCACCAGTAATACAAACAACTTTATTTTTGAACATGAGGTTGGTTTAGAGTGCTGGCTTACGGGTTCAAGACACAAATTTGAATGTTCTCATAAACCTTTTGATGTGTCACATTAGACATTGAGGGAGCAACGGTAATGACATCATCATCCGGATCAGAGGGAAGACTAGAAGATGCAGAGTCGGCGGCCCTTATCGCGGGCGAAGACCTTTTGTCTCGCGACGATATTCCCGACGAGAACCAACAGATTGAGTGTTTCTCATGTGGTCAAACTATGGCGGGCTTGTTCTGTCACGGTTGCGGACAAAAAAATGACGACTACCGACGTTCCATTTGGTCATTGTTCTCCGAGACTTTCGCTTCCGTTTTTTCGTTGGAAAACCGGATGTGGCGGACTTGGTTAGTGTTGCTGGCAAAACCGGGGCGTGTCGCCAGAGAGTTTTCGGACGGGAAGCGAACATCTTGGACCTCGCCGGTCCGAATTTATCTAGCGATGTCGATCATACTATTTGGTTATATGGGCCTGACGGAAACTAGAATCTTCAGCGTTCGAACCGACATCATCCCAATGGCAGGTTTCACAGGCCAAGTTGAAGATTTAGATGATTCCTCCGTGAAGTTGGTGCCCGTTTTTGGCTTCTTTCGGCGACAGGCAGATTTGGATCGTTTAAATTCCGGAACAGACTTTGATCGTGTAACACGCCTCATGCATGGCATACCTCGGCAAGTATTTGTGTTCGATGGGGATCTAACACCAATTGGCGGACCGCCAAGTGATGAACTATTGAGATCCAACAAATTTTGGCCGAGTAAATCCGATGTAAATACTATAGAAGCCAACAGAAAAGAGGCTTTGGACACATTTAGCGAACATGTTGATGTTTTGGTAGATCGTTATAACGACTTACTTCGAAACTACCAAAATCCCGAAACTATCGGAACCCGCATCGTCCAGGCAGAATTGGAGAACGCGCCGCTGGAAATCGAGAAGGAATTTCGCGAAGGGAGTACCGAAGCTTTTATCGCCTCTAACCTGGACTTGATCTTATCCTTGGATCGGGATTTGGAAAAACTGAATTTGTCCCGCTCAGACTTAAATTCTCTCCCGCTCGAACTAAAGAAAGGCTTCAGCTTCACATTCGGCAGTGGAATGGTGAACGGTGTCGAAATGTCGACCACCGACGTACAAGATGTAACCTTGGAAATACTCAGAAATCCCGCTCTTTTAAATGAAGGTGTTTCTCGGTATTTGCCCCGGATCATGTTCCTCATGATGCCATTTGCAGCGCTGATTGGCCTGATTTTCATTCGAGATAAAAGGCGAGCTCTTCTTTACGATCATTTGGTTCACGCCACTTACATCCACGCGGTCACATTCGCGTTCCTATTTATCCTCATACTTTTGTCTCAATGGTCTCAATTAGATGGTGTGATCTATATATTCTTTCTCGGGATATCGATCTACCTCCCCCTCAGTGCGAAGGCGATGTTTAAACGGGGATGGTTCAAAACAATTTTTGCTAGTTACAGCATTGCCGCTCTCTACGGGTTCGCCATGTTTATGATCGTGATAGCTTTGACAACACAGTCCATCATTTACGCTGCAGACCTTAGTCAAGTCTAGCTTGGTGAGCGACTTAACGGTTTAGGTGCCCTGTCTCCGAACCACCACAGCGTCGCCGCGGTCGCCGCAAAGACAGCAGCTTCTGCGATAGCCTGATTCTGGGTCTGTAAAAATATACCTGCCGTGATGATCCAGAGTAGGAATGTCAGTGAAGGCCTGACCAATCTGAGAAGGTTTATGACCCACCGACTAGCGACACCGCTTGACGCCTCCGCCGCAATAGAGGCCTTCAGTCCGGCCCACGATCCCGCTTGAGCAGCCAGCTCGATCTCGATTTCAGACTCTTGCGCACGCGCTTTCATGTTGAGCTCATGTAGGCGATACTCATGGCCCCATCTGGCTTGTTCTTGTGCATTCTCGTCTCTGCGTTCAAAGAAACCAGCGACCCGTCCAAGAGCGGTTCCGATAAGACCGAAAACGCCGCCTGCGGCCGCGTCCAGGCCTAAACCTACTAAATCTGCCATAATTGTTTTGCTTTCTCCCCCGACCACCACTTACGCGGTCGTCCGAGGTCAATGTGAAGGAATGTGTGATAAAGTCCGAAACCGGTGAAGCCGGCATGACTGCAGGCTCGCAAAAGCTTAGCCCGGTCATGACCAAAGGCTGAAATATCTGCCGCCAATGTGAGATGTTGTGAAAACGGGGCTCCGCCAACCCGTGCGTTATGTAAGCCACACCGATGACCCGAGAGGATTACGAGAGGTCTCCCCAGATCTGTTCGGACAGTTTGAATTTTGTCCATAAATTCAGGCCAATGATAAGTGTCGCCGCAATGACGGCAGGCAAACTCAAAGGGTTTAAAATCGGGCCAGCGCCAGTCGTCTATGTTCAATGTTTTTTCCACATTGATAAATTACGCGCATTTCCGAAAGTGTGGACGTATAAAAAAAGCCCGCCATGAAAACGGGCTTTTAAGCATTTCAATTCAAGGAAGACCCTAAGTAAACAAACCTAACTTACGGGCCTTTTTTGCAGCCAAGTAATAGAAGGTAACGCGGTTCTTAAAGCGTTCGCCTTTCATGTCCGCACAAACCTCTTGGACGAGCTCCATTTGACCGGATGTTTTTCCGAGCTTCTTGGTCACAAATCCGTTTGCGACACGCTTCAACTCAGCTTCGTCCGAACAAGCGACCAGCGATCCGTCACGGGTGCTCATGGCTGCACCACAATGTTTAGCAATGCCTGCTACGACAGGCTTACGAGCTTTCGGATCGAACTTTTGCACATTCGCATAGTACTTCTCAAGCTTCTCATCGGCTTCGCTCATCTTCTTAGATTTACGTGTCGAACCTGCTTTTGGCCCAGGCTTTTTGCGGGGCTTTCCTGCCGCGGTCAAAGCGCTACGTTTTGTGCCGGGCTTAGGTCCAGGTTTCTTCTTACCAGACGTAGATGATGCTTTCGCGGCTTTTGCAGATGCGGATTTACCCAAGCCTTTGGCCTGTTTCACCCACTCATCACGACCAATGCGACCCGGGAAGGAGTCGATAACGCCTTCAACCATGTCGACATCTTTGGCTTTCCAAGCTGCGATTTGACGGAAATAATAGATACCTTTTCCATTCAGATCTTTCTCGAACTTCGGACCGATACCCTTGATGAGTTTCAAATCATCAGGCGTGCCATCTGTCGGGCCGTCAGTATATAGCACCTTAGGCTTCGGCGCAGCTTTTGCCTTTGGCTTTGCTGCAGCTTTTGGCTTAGGTGCGGCTTTCTTCTTAGGTGCGGCTTTTTTAGCTTTTGGCTTTGGAGCCTCAGCAACTTGGCTTTCCAGATATTTCACGCGTGCAGCCAAATAGCGATTGCGCCATTCCAGTGCATATGTGTCGTCGTCGTCAGCGGCTTCAGACTTCGACGACGCGGCCGCTGTCAAAGTTGCGGCGCCTGCGGCTGCGGCTGCCCCAGCAGCCAGTTTGCCTTTAAGACCGGAAATCTCAGTGTCGCGTGTTGAAACACGACCTTCGAGTTCCTGGACACGAGCGCGAAGACTGTCGGCTTCAGCGCGCAAAGCACCTTCACCTTCAACCGAAAGGTCACCCTCGACTTTCTTGCCACGGAAGAACAACCAACCGAGGAACAGACCTAAAAGACCCATTAATAAAAGCGGGATGATCAGAAAACATAAAACGAATGCGATAATATTAGACATGAAGGATACTCCTATTGGGCCTGAGATACTGTGAAGGTAATCCGGCGGTTCTCCGCACGGCCCTCTGCAGTGTCATTAGTTGCGCTAGGACTGGTTTCACCAAATCCCACAGCGGTTAGACGGTCAGCTTCGACCTGCTGATCAGAAAGATAATTTTTAACAGTTGCAGCACGAGCCTCTGAAAGACGTTGGTTATACCCTGCGTCTCCAATACTATCCGTGTGGCCACCAATTTCGACCCGGAAAGACGGGCACCGATTTGCGGCTGATGCAATCGTATTCAGAAGATCAAAACTATCAGCCCCTTTGATATTGGCTGCACCTGTTTCGAACTGAATACGTTTACCTGTTTTCACCTGTTCAAAAAGTTTCTGGCAAACGGATACAGATGTTATCTCGCCGGTTGTCGGAACAACGACCTCCGGAACAATAATATCAGCCCTAAAGCCTTCGGCATAATCACCGGGGAAGCTTCGACCAGCTTCGATGACTAGATCTCTTACACCAGCATCAGAAACCGTTCCTTTTAGCAAGCCGCTGTAATTTTCCTGAGAAAACGTACCTTTATCCAAATTTGCCAGCTGCTCCATGTAACCTTCCGAGACTTTGACAAAGTTTTCGTCCGGTGCACCAGAGGCAACCCGGATTGTACGATCAATAACTTTGGTATTGAAGATTCGGTTGCCCGCCAAGATAAGGTCTTCTTTATCTTTTTGTGACGGGACGAACCCATTAACAATAACATTTCCGTCAAGATTTTTAGACGCATTAAAAGTGTAAGGCGACTGAACCGCGACAGCATTAGTCGATATATCGTCTTTGACTTCGTGCCAACGACGTTTGTTCTTACATGCAGAACATTCTGTATTCTCTGCGATAGCTATCGCGTCTGCTTTTGCAGACTCACTTGGAGCATCTCCCGATAGGGTTGCAACATTCCCGGACATATCGACCTGGATGGTGTTGTAACCTTTATTATCTAGAGCTGCTCTAATATCATTTTCCATGCTGTTAATCTTCGGCATCCCGAAAATCCAACCCAGAATTAGCGCCGCAATGGCTAATATTAGCCCCGCGCCAAACCATTTCGAAAACATGGGCAATCCTCCCTAAAAAACGCAGACAATCCAATATGAATCAGCGCTGCTCAGTCGCATAAGGGATTAT
>CALHXF010000122.1 GCA_938040095.1 uncultured Caulobacterales bacterium | reverse complement strand
GGCATTCAATTAGATGTCTTGCCGCAGATTTCTGACGGCGATGTTGTGCGTTTAGAAATTGAGCAAGTTGTGTCTTCGATTTCAGGTGTATTGACCTCGGCGGCAGGTGACTTCGTTTTGAATAAGCGCGAGATTACGACGACTGTTTTGGCCAATGATGGCGAGATTATTGTGCTCGGCGGGCTGGTTCAAGATGATGAGCAGGTAACTGTCGCGAAGGTTCCGATCCTTGGTGATATTCCTATTGCAGGGAAACTCTTTCAGTCAAAAGGGCGGTCCCGAAATAAAACCAACCTTATGGTCTTTTTGCGCCCGACGATTATTCGCAATGCTGCAGATGCACGTCCGCTCACGCAAGACCGTTTGGACCAAATCCGAATTGAAGATTTGAACCAAAGTGGACGGACGGTATCTAAGATCGATAATCTTCTGGCACCGTCTCGCTAACACCTATGTTGCGCTGGATACTCCCTGCTGCTGTCGCTGGCATCGCTGCCATTGTATTCGCGCTACCTTTAGCATGGGTCGCGCCAAGGTTTGTGCCTGCCGATGTTAAGACTGCCGCACCAGATTTAACGTTTTCGGGTACGGTGTGGAACGGTCATATTTCTGGTATTCCATTTTTTGACTCTGCGAATTTCGATCTTGCTCCATTGGCAGGACAGGCCGACATTACGGCGGGTAATCGGCGTAACTATCTCTCTGGTCGCATCGGGCGATCTATGGCGGAGGATCTGAATTTACGCGCTGACCTTGCCACGTTCCCTTCCAACGATGGACGTTTGCAAGGGTTGAGAGGCGAAGTTATCATTGGTATTTCTGAGGTGAAATTCACGGAGGCGGGATGCGAGTCCGCGACAGGCTCTGCGCGCACCGATGTCCTGCAACGCAATGGCGGTTCGATCCAATGGACAGGACCAGGTTTGGAGGGGCCGATACGTTGCGAAGCGGGAACCGTGATTGCCGACCTTTCTGGCCAAGATGCGCAGCAATCAATAACTGCCTTGATCCGCCTCTCACCTGATGGAACGTACCGCGCCGATGTGACCGCGCGAACGGACCGGGTTGAAGCCGACGCTGTGTTACCGCTCTTTGGGTTTTCGCGATCAGGTCGTGATTTCAAACTGACAGAGCAAGGGCGCTGGCGTTAGATCATGAATATGAAATTGATCACTCTTAGTTTTGTTACGGTGACGTTGACTGCATGTACGACCACGCCGCCTGCTACTGTGGGCGAAACCGCGAAAATCGCGTCACGTGATGTCGAGCGAGGGCAGGGTTCCTGTGCGCTCTATGGGTGGACGACGGACGAAAAACGAAGCTTTGTCTTTTATGCCGACGCTGAAACGGCCCGCTATGACACGGCTCGCGGACCTGTCGATTTAACTGCCGAAACGGAATTTCCGTCTTTGCTCTATTCCGATCCAGATGGCGGACGTGTTGAATTGCGACTGGGTGAGGGGGAAGCCATGATGGATGGAACGCGGTTCCCATCGGCGAGAATAATCACCCAGACGGATGAGGGTTGGGACAGACTTCGCCCTGTCGCCTTGGTTCAAAACTGCCAAGCTAAATAAATTTCGATCCGACAAATATAACGGCAATCGCGGCTGCTAGAAAAGGACCGAAAGGTAATTTGAGGTTCGCGCGTGTTTCTGAAGGCTGCATCAAAACATAGGCGAGAGCCGTGCCACTCGCGATCAAGATGATAAAGGGCAGAGCCATCGCCCCACACCACGCGCCGCCGACGGCCAGTAACTTCGCATCGCCTCGCCCCAATCCGTCCTGTTTTCTGATCAAACGATAGGCCGTTTCGACGACCCAAAAAATAGCGTATCCTAAGACGGCACCCAAGAGATACGGATAGACATCGAGCGAGAGGTTGAAATTGTAAATCAGACCGAAAAATATCAAAGGCTTGGTCAAGCGGTTTGGTAACCGATAGGTCTGCCAATCGATGACGGATAACCACAGCAGTCCACCCAGCAAGCCAAGGGTTCCGACCCACTCTGTGATGATGGCATTCATGGGCTTTGCCTAACCTGTGCCAGTGTGCAGGTAAAATGGATTTACGCCTGCGGCCTTAGGGTTTAAGTCACGCCTACCCACCGACGTCACGTCAATCCCCAAGGTAGACTGATGAGCCAATCTGACTCACATCTCGAAGACGACACACCCATTCAAGACGCACTTGCGCTGAATGATGAAATTGCGCTGACCCAAGCTTTGGCACGGCTTCATCCAGCGGATGTCTCTGATGAGTTGGAACAACTTTCGACGGCCCAACGTGTCGACCTGATTGCCCGCGCGCCAGAGGTTATTTCTGGCGAAGTCTTGGCTGAAATGGAAGATGATGTCGTTGAGGACATCCTACCGCTGTTGGATGCTGACATTATCGCGGTGGCCCTGTCCGATATGGACAATGATGACGCGACCCAAATCTTGGAAGAGATGGAAGACGCACAGCGCGACGAAGTGCTGGACGCTGCAACCCCTCAGGACCGTGCCGCCTATGAGGAAAGCCTCGCCTTTGATGATGAGACCATCGGCCGCCTCATGCAGCGAGCTTTCGTCGCTGCGCCAGAATTCTGGACCGTCGGAGACACGATCACCCATATGCGGGAAACTGGCGAAGATCTACCTGAGCTATTTTTCAACATCTATATCATTGATACGGCATTCAAACCGATTGGTTATGTGCCCGTGAGCCAATTGATGCGGGCGCAAGTGAACATGCGTTTGTCCGACCTCATGCTCGATACAATTGTCACGATTGGTCAGGATGAAGACCAGGAAGACGCCGCCTATCAATTCGAGAAATACAATCTGATTTCCGCCCCTGTTGTGAACAGACAAGGGCGTTTGGTTGGAATGATGACCGTTGATGACATCATCGAAATCATCCAGGACGAGAACAAAGAAGATATCCTTGCTTTGGCGGGTGTTTCGGATGCGGGTCTGGCAGATACGGCGATGGAAACCGTGCGTGCCCGTGCGCCCTGGTTGTTCATCAATTTATTGACGGCGGTTCTCGCGAGCCTTGTAATTGCGCGTTTTGATTATGCGATTTCGGAGGTTATTGCCTTAGCCGTACTAATGCCAATTGTTGCGAGTATGGGCGGGAACGCAGGCACACAGGCGCTAACTGTTGCCGTGCGGGCTTTGTCGGAGCGTGAGTTGACGCCGCAATCGGCATGGCGCGCTATTCGTCGTGAAACCCTCGCAGCGGCGATCATTGGCGTGATATTTGCGGTCGTCTTGGCGTTGATTACTTATATCTGGTTTGGAGACCGCGAACTGGCGTTAGTGGCTTTTATCGCGATGCTCATAAATCATCTTTTCGCAGGTCTGGCCGGGATTGCCGTGCCTTTGGGATTAAAGCGCGCAGGGGCGGACCCCGCCGTGAGTTCATCTGTTTTTGTGACAACTGTTACTGATGTTGTCGGGTTCTTTTCCTTCTTGGGAACCGCTGTGATTATTCTCTTATAAAGCACCTCTCGCGCGAATTCGGCCCGAGTTTTGCAAAGTCTTTCCCAACACTTTCGGGCCCCCGCCCGAGTTGTATTGATTTGGGACGAATATGGGTCAGAAACTCACAGAATCCGCACTGACAATTTCGGATACTGGCCTCAAGCTTATCAAAGCTTTTGAAGGTTATCGTCCAGTTGATCGTGAGCTGGTGACGGGTCAACGCGTCGTGGGATATGGGCACCGCCTCTACTCTGATACGTCTGTGATGATGAGCAAACGCGAGGCGGAAAAGACTTTGCGGTCGGATCTTCAACCGTTTGAGGATATGATCAACTCGGAAGTCCACGCACCGCTCTCGCAAAGCCAATTTGATGCGCTCTGTTCATTCGCATTTAATATTGGACCAAAGGCGTTCCTGACGAGTGATACACTTCGTGCGCTCAACAATGGTCGCCCATTGGACGCCGCGAACAGTTTGGACATTTGGCGTAAATCTGAAATCGCGGGTAAGACTTATGTCGTTGATGCCCTGATGCGGCGTCGTACGGCTGAGAAAGCCCTGTTCTTACGGACGGATCGTAATCTTCCCGCGGGCCGTGTTGATCTTCCGCCTGTTCGTGACACGACGATTTCTGGTCTCTCGACTGAAGACGCTTTGCCTGTATATTCTGCGACTGACACGAATGGTGTTGTCGCGACGGCGCCGCATGAAACATTTGAACCGCAATATCGTCGCCGTGATGATGGCCCAGCGGGTGCATTGCAGCTTTCGGAACGTAATGTGCTTGAGGGCGATTTGTCCTCTGATGACGAAATCACGGATGAAACGCTTGAACTGCCACGTGAGGACACGCGTTTCTCTATAGATTTGGCCGCCGTTGATGGTGAGGCCGATTTGAATTTCAAAACGACTGAAAACGTCGTGCAGGCCTTTCCTCAGCAAACAGGCACGATTGACCTGAGTTCTGATTTGCTAGCGGATGTGTCTTTGTCCGAATTGGATATTCTTGAGGATGAAGCCGCTAAGGTTGAGTCGCAAGAGATTGAATTGCCCGAGCTGGAAACGCCTGATCTCGAAATATCTGATCTTCCAATATCTGATTTCACAACATTTGATCTAGATGAATCAGATTCAGATACCGAAGAGGATATCCTACCAGAGTCCGATACAAGCGATATACCTATTGATGCGCCTGTACGACAATCACCGATTGCTGCGGCCGCGACAGATATAGTTGCCCGCCTAGATGCCTTGATTGAAGATGCAGATGCGCGGTTCGATGACAGGGACGACAGTTGGCCAGAAAGCCTCATCACGTCGGAACTCCCAGAAGACGCTGACGTTCAAACATCTTTAAATCAGGATGAAGAGGAAGCGCCCTTTGCTGATTTTGTGAAACCTGAGAGGCCTGAGGCTCGTGAACCTCGTGAGATGCCAATCAAGCGTGCTAAAATACCCCAAAATACGAGCGCCAAAAATTTACGGAATCCTGTCATGGTAATTGATGAATTGGCACAGGACGATGCTTTCCGTGTGCGGAACGACTCGGCCGGTAAATATATTCAGTCCCGCAGAGAGGTGCCACCTGCACCGTCGCCTGTTCCAACTTCGAGCGAGCTAGGGCTTTGGATACCTGTCATTATTGGCTTTGTGCTTGTGGGTTTGGCGGGTGGAACAATGATTAGTGGCGCGGAAGCCTTACTCGGCGATTGGGGACCAATTGTTGCCTTCACGGGATTTGTGATCGGGTTGTCGCTTATTATGATGGGCGTTTACGCGGCGTTAAGGATGAATCTACGCGACTGAGCCGCGTCAAGACCTTCGCAATAAATTGGTTGTATGGAGCTATTTATGTTGAACGATAATACCACACCCTATCATGAAGATCAGCCAGAGATGGGTGGCGAAACGCCTATTACATCTATGCTCCCTGATTGGAGCGATGTAAATTCGGCCGCGTTTCAAAAGGAGATTACCTCCTTTAGCCATAACTTGGCTGGCACGGGTCTTTTCAGAGATGAAGCCCTAATTGAGTTGTTAGAGCGTCACCCATCCGAAAAGTTAGATGTGTGCACGATGGGCGCAGCGGATCATCCGCTATATCCAAACAAATTCCGCACGGGTGATTTTCGCGACGTACCGGGCAAAGTCTTACTTGCTGCTGCGAAGGCAGGACGCGTGTGGATAAATGTGCGTGAGGCGATGAACATACATCCTGAGTATAAAAGTGCGTTAGATAAAATGTACGGCGAATTATCCGAGAAAACGGGTAATCGTGCCTTTAATCCTCGCGGTGGTATTCTTATTTCATCACCTGTGGCGCGTGTGCCTTATCATTTGGACAAGACGGAAACGATCCTTTGGCATGTCCGTGGGAATAAACGTATTTATCTCTACCCTTTGACGCAGAAGTTTATTTCTGATGAGTCCTTTGAGAACACGATAACCAACCATTTGAATGATGACTTGCCTTATGACTCTTCATTTGATGACGCTGCAACGATCATCGATATTCCTGAGGGTGCGGCTTTGACATGGCCTTTAAACCAACCGCATCGTGTAGATAATCAGACTTTTTGTGTTTCCGTCACAACGGAGTATTCCACCCGGGAGTCGGGCATGAAAAACGCAGCAATGGTGACCAATGCAACATTGCGTCACCGCCTGGGCCTCAACCCGTCATATGAAAAAGACGGTGAATTGAAGCGTAAAATGAAGTCATATCTTGGGCGTGTGCTCGGGAAGACATCGATAATGCCTGATACAACGACGGCTGACATGGTGACGTTCCGTATTGATGCGAATGCCGACGGATATATCGTCGATACTGATCCATATCCGCGCACCTTCTAGCAATGATCTCGTCTGCGCTCTAAAGAGGCGCGGATGACCGTTCATTTACAAAAATTATCCGTCGGAACAGAGTCGATACAGACTCTGACTGACTGGCAGAACCACGTGGTCGCCCGGCGTCTTGAACGCGGTCTATCGCCTCATCATGTCCATGTAACACGTATGTTTCCGAAACGGCGGGAAGACTTGCTGGATGGAGGCTCGATCTATTGGGTCATCAAAGGCAATATCATTTGCCGCAATAAGATTGTCGCTCTGGAAGAGACTGTGAAGCACGAACGGCGCGCCTGTGCTATATTGATGGAGCCAGAGCTTATTCCCGTGCTGCCTGTCCCGCGTCGCGCCTTTCAAGGTTGGCGATATTTGCAAGATAGCGATGTACCGTCTGATTTGATGGGGGCGGAAAGCGGGGCTGATTTACCTGCAGCGTTTCGCGCCAAACTTATCGAACTCGGCGCTTGGTAAATTTCCGCCAATTTTAGATACAAAATTTAAGCATAAAAAAAGCCCCGAACATTTGTTCGAGGCTTTCGCATTCTGAGTTTGGATCACATTAGAAAGTGATGCGGACTTTGCCGTAATACTGTCCACCATTGAAGCCGGTTGGAGCAGATTCAGGGTAAAGCTGACCAGAGCCGCCTTGTCCTGGGTTTTCGTCTGGGTAGTTGTCGAAGATATTGGACGCACCAAACGCGATTTCGACACCATTGCGGACTTCTGCAGCGATTTCCGCATCGACAAGGATCTCGGCTCCAACAGGATTTCCGTTACCTGTATCAAACCATTTTCCATAGTAGTTACCACGTAGAAGACCACGGAAGATACCTTGGCGATGTGTCCAAGTCGCACTGCCTTTGATATTTGGCAGCAAGTCTTCGAGGGCTTGAACGCGTCCGTCAGAAATCGGGTTCAAATCACCACGATTAGTCACTTCAGTATCCGTGTAGTTCGCAGCAAGGGCAATTGCGGAATCACCACCACCAAGTCCGAACGGATAGCGCGCAACAACGTCAACACCGCGGGAGCGTGTGTCAAAGCTGTTGGAGAAGAAGCGGAATTGAGCCAAATCATCAAGGCCGATGAAGTCTTGGCGACTGATCGTTCCTGCTGCATCTAGTTCTGTCAACGCGCCGCTGACGGAGTCTGCTGTTGCGCCTGCGAATTGTAGAGCTTCCAAGAAGTCAACATTGGCACCCAACGCGATACGATTGTCTACATCGATTTGGAATGCGTCGATTGTGACACTCAAACCTTCATAGTTGAACGCAACACCCGCTGAGAGGTTGAAGGCATCTTCTGTACCTAACTCAGGACTCGCGCCGCCATTTTCAGAGGCAATAAAGGCCGCGGCCAACTGGCCTGCTGCCGTATTAAGAGGCAATGTACCTTGATCGACCAAGACGCCGTTCACATTTTGCGTCGTCACATTTGTGATGTTCGCCTGTCCAGCTGTCGGAGCGTGATACCCTGTTGAGACTGTACTGCGAAGGGAGACATTGTCGTTCAGCTTGTAGAGACCTGCAAGTTTGAAATCGACAGTGCTACCAAAATCAGAAAAATCTTCATAACGCACGGCGCCTTGAAGAGTTAGTTGATCTGTAACGTCGGCTTCAAGATCGAGATATGTACCGAAGGAGTTTTGGGAGTTAGATGAGGAATTTGCAAAACCGCCAAAGCCGTTAGAACTGGACGAGAAGCCCTGATTTGCGAGAGGACCAAGCGCGAAACTTGCTGCATCACCCGCGGTGAGGTCAAATTGCTCTTTGCGATATTCAGCACCGAACGCGATAGACAGTTCAGATGCGAGACCAACGTCATGTAGATAACCGAAGTCAGCGTTGACAGTTGTTTCAGTCTGCTTTTGTCCACCAGGAATGAAGTCGCGTGGTGTGTTCGGACCAAGGGATGCGTTGACTGTATTGTTGATGAAGAACTCAACTTCAGACGCACCATGTGTCGCCGAAACGTCATATGTTAGGCCATTGCCCAAATCGAGAAGTCCGCGAAGACCACCTGTAATGCCGAAGTCATTCAAGTCACCGCCAAAGCGAGGAACGAAACCACCAGGGATTGTTTCAGTGAAAGCAAAGCAATTTGCTGATGCTGTCACTTGAGCCAAAACAGTTGGGTCTTGAATGAGGCCGTTTGTGCCGGAAAGTGGGATACCCGCTGGGCAGGCTTCACCGACACCAACGCCGTCAAGATCACCAACGCGAACAGAGGCAATGTCGCCGCCTGCGTTACCAGCTGCATCAACCAGAGGACCACGATAGACGCCGCCACGGTTTGTAGGGTTACGATAGAAGAATCCACCTGTCGTTGTGCGTTCGGCATATGTACCTGTTGCATAAATTTCGGCTTTTTCATTGAACTCATAAGCTGTGTTGATCAGAAGCTTCAGATCGCCTTCGACGTCTGGCTGACCCCAATATTGCGCGAACTCATCTGTATAGGAGTTGATTGTGAGGTTGTCTGTAACAGCTGTGTTGCCAGCAGCGATCAGTGCATTCACATCTGTGCGGGGTGCAGCGCGAACTGTACCGTCTGTTTCGCCATATTCTGCCGTGATGTTTACAAAACCTTTGTCGCTAAGTGCAAAACCGTAGTTTGCGCCTAAACGATAGTTGTCGCCATCTCCATCATATGTCGAACCATATTTTAGTTCGATTGCGCCGCCTGTTGAATCATCTTTTAGGACAAAGTTGATAACACCAGCAATCGCATCTGAACCATACTGGGAAGAGGCGCCGTCACGTAGGACTTCTACTTGCTTCAAAGCCATAGATGGGATGGAAGAGACGTCAACGCCTTGCGCGCCATCAGCAATACCGCCGCCGAGGAAGGCGATGACTGCGCCACGATGACGACGTTTGCCATTCAAAAGGACGAGTGTGTTATCAGGTGAAAGGCCACGCAGGTTTGCAGGGCGAACAATCGACGCTGCATCTGAAATTGGCTGTGTGTTTACATTATAAGACGGGACCGCTGTACGCAGTAGATCTTGGACATCATCCGCAGCGTTTGCTGTGAACTCAACAGCGGAGATAACGTCAACGGGTGCAGGTGTATCAGCCGCAGAGCGTTGCGCGCGGCGCGTACCTGTTGTGATCACTACATCTTCGGCTGTGTCGACAACCGTGTCGCCAAGTGAATCTTGGGCGTGTGCGGGTAGGGCAACCAGCATAAGTGAGGAGGCGGAAAGCGCCAACCACGTTTTGAGAGCAGACTTTTGCATAAATTTTTCCTAGTGACTTTTTAAGTTCATGAAGTTTTGTTTCACGGGTTGAGCCCCATTCCCTAAATCAAAACATGAATGCCCCTATCTGTTGGAGGTGGGGTTCTCAAAGCCATTATACGCATATTCGTTGGTATTGTTTTGCATTGTGACCAAAATGACACATTTATGCGTCATTTTAAGGCATGATTTGCCTAGAATAGGATTCTGACGCAAATTAGGACTAATTATGAGCGATAATATTAGTGAAATGGGAAAATTACAGATCAGGTTGTCCGAACCTGCTGATATTCCCGCGATCAAAGACCTCATGATAAGGTCCATTTCTGAACTCCAAACAGATGTTCTGACCCCTGCGCAGGTCAAAGCGTCCCATTTAAGTATGGGGTTGGATACGCAGTTGATATCGGATCAAACCTATTTTTCTGTGATGGATGGTGACACATTAGTCGGATGTGGTGGGTGGTCCTTTCGCGCAACACTCTATGGCGGGAACCACAGTGCGGGCCGTAACGCGGATCGCCTTGACCCCGCTCATAACCGCGCGCGTATTCGTGCCATGTACACACATCCAGAACATATTCGCCGAGGCATCGGTAAGATGATTATCGAAGCGTCTGAAGCGGCGGCCCGTGACGCTGGGTTTACCGCGTTGGAAATGGCGGCCACTTTGGCGGGGGAACGTTTCTATATGCGATGCGGGTATGAGGTGGAGAGCCGTTGGCAAGATGAAAATGGCCCTGTTCCCGTTCCATTGCTGACGATGGTGAAGGCACTCGAGGATTAGGACTTTGTTTACAACATAAGCTGCTGAATTTGAGTGTAAGTTTAGGCAATCTTAAGGGGTTTTGACGAAGGTCGTGGGGGGATGGGCAGAGGATATGATGAAAGCACTTAAAATTAGACAGTCGGGAGATCGACGTTTGGGCGCCGACAATGCGGTTGAAAACATATTGCGCGCTGCGAATATCGCCTATGCCGCCATTGATGATCAACGCATCATTCGCCACATATCTGGGGATGTTGCAGGCGTTTTAGGTCTCGGTACGAATGATCAACTGATAGGGTCGGTCCTAACAGAGATACTTGGTGCGTTCAGGTTAGAAGACCCCGTTACTGGTTCGGAGATGACCCCGAAAGAAGTCGCCCAGTATGTTGATTCATCTTTTGCCTCGGGTGCGGTCCATCGCAAAACTATACTTGTTACAACATTGGATGGTCGTCGTGTTCGGGTAAATACATGGTTTGATGGATCAGACGGCTGCACGGTTGTCGTGCGCGACGTGACGAAGGAAAGCCGGTATCGAAGTCTATTTGAAATCGCGATGGGCGCGGCCAATGCGGGTTTCTGGTCAATGGATTTGAAGACGGGAACTTTCACTTTCTCTGCTTCGGTTACAAAACGTCTAACTGAGGCTGAACAAGCCAAATTAAAAGACAAAGGATTGTTCTCAATCGTCCAAGCAGATGATCTACCCCGCCTGTTAGGTGAATGGACAAAAGCGCTCGAGTCACGCGGGTCTTTCGATTTTAAATATCGTGTGTGTACGGAAGAAAACCCGAATATGTGGCAGCGCTCTATCGGTGAAATCGTCTGCGCCCCAGATGGAACACCGTTGGGTGCGACCGCCTTCATTATGGATGTCACAGAAAATGTGAATAAATCAGAAGCTTTGTTAGCTGAACGTTCAGCCTCTAAAGCAAAATCAGAATTTTTGGCGCGGATGAGCCATGAAATCCGTACACCGTTGAACGCCATCATTGGCATGAGCGACAGCCTGAGAGATGAGGACCTGTCCCCTGATGTTCGCGAAGTCATAACAGATATCGAAAATGCGGCAGACGGTCTGCATAATCTTCTATCGCGCACCCTCGATCACGCAAAGTTGATGAGCGATAGTGTTCAGATAGATATAGCAAAAACTAAAGTTCTGGGTCTTTTGACGACTGTATCGCGTCTGTGGAAACCCCAAATTAGTACCAAGGGTATCTCGTTCAAAACGATCATTGATCCGCGATTGCCAGAAACACTTCTGTTGGACGAATTTCGTTTACAGCAATGTTTGAATAACCTGCTTTCCAATGCAGCAAAATTCACCAAACAGGGCAGCGTAACGTTAATCGCGCGTCAAGCCATGATGAAAGGTGTACCGCACCTGGTCTTGGCCGTAAAAGACACGGGCATCGGTATGAGCGAGGACGAGGCAAAACTTATATTTGAAGCTTTTGCTCAAGCTGATGGCTCCATCCAGCGCGAATATGGCGGAACCGGTTTGGGTATGAGCATCACAAAAAATCTCTGCGAATTAATGGGCGGGCAAGTGCGTGTGAAAAGTGCACCAAATGAAGGGTCCACATTTGCCCTCATTTTCCCGATCCTGGACTCGGCAGACGCTTTGCCTGTGTTGGAAGAAAAAGTCGTAGCGGTAGCAAAGCCGAAAACCACGAAAATGCCCGTGCAAGAGGTCCCGGCCATTCGCGAACAGGTTATGAACGCAGAGGGCCGAGACGTAGATAAGCCTTTAGCGCCATTCGAAGGCCTGAATGTTCTGTGTGTTGAAGATAATCCTATCAATCAGAAAGTCGTCAAACGCTTGATTGGTGGACGGGTTGCTCAGCTCTATTTCGCCGATAACGGCCGAGAGGCGTTAAATGTCCTGAACACCGTGCCCGTGGATGTCGTGTTGATGGATATCCATATGCCCGTCATGGACGGAATTGAGGCGACGCTTGAAATCCGAAAATCGAGTAAAGCCTATGCCAATGTGATCATTATCGCTTTGACGGCTGACCCTGACTATCAGCAGCGCCGCATCTGTCGTAATATTGGTATGGATGACACAATCGCGAAACCCGTAAAGCGAGAAGACATTCTTAACGCATTCGGCAGGACGATGAACAAGATTTCCACTAAATACGGTCAGGAAATTACACTGACGGCCTAAGTCGGTACGCCATTGAATTTTCCGTCTTTTGCTAAGGCGGCTTGCCACGCTGGGCGAGCCTCAATTCGGTCCGTGTAGGCCGAAATATTTGGGTATGCGCCATCAAATGCGCCCCGTAATTTCGCCATTTGCAAAGTGTATCCCATTGCAATGTCTGCCGCGGTAAAGTGCTCACCCGCCAAAAATTCATGTGTGTCTAAATGGGTGTCCATATGACCTAACACGGCCTTTAGACGCGGTTGAATGAAAGCAGTGTTGAGGGTCGCAACAACTTTGTTGATGATCGGGCGAACAAGACGCGGAGCTCGCTCCGAGACGACACCCAAAACAAAGCCAAATGTTTGCATCGGTTGCAGCGTACCTTGAGCCGCGTGAAACCAAAAGAGGTAGTCCGCACGGGAGGTCCCCCCCGTCGTAGGACGCAGATCAGGCCGATTTGACGCATCAACAATATAATCGATAATCGCATTGCTCTCGGCCAACACAATGTCCCCATCAGTGATGACAGGTGCCGTTCCGAGTGGAGAAAGCGCTTTGTAGTCCGCAGGTGCCAACATTGTCTTTGTGTCGCGATCATACAATTTGAACCCATAAGGTGCGCCGATTTCCTCAAGCAACCACAGAATACGAATAGACGCCGAGTTTTCGAGGTGGTGCAGTGTAATCATGGTTTCGCCTGTTCAGGTTTTGCCGCAGCGGTTGGCTTGCGACATTGTGTATATGTCTACCTACGCATCACCCGTGAATTTGGTTGCGGGCGCACGTATATGTGATCAGATTGGATGAAGGACCTGCAAGTAGCGTTGCTTAAGACGCAGCTTCAGTCGAGGGACGTTAATCGGGCACTGACCTTTTTTTAAATGAGAATTGAGCTTTTTTCTGTACCCACCCAGAATAACGCACGTGGGCACCATTATAAAAAAATGAATATGAAAGTCACGTTGAACCCAAGTGATACGTTATCCGTGGCGGTGGTTGGATTGTAAATGGTGGCGACTGGGCCGGTGACGGGGTCACATTCTACAATGCTAATGATTCAAAAGTGCAATTCAATGAGAGTGTGAAGGCCAGACTTACTGCGCCCAAAACTAGAC
>CALHXF010000121.1 GCA_938040095.1 uncultured Caulobacterales bacterium | reverse complement strand
ATGGCTCCCGCGATGCGACTGACCGCATATTCGTTGGGTTCACGAATATCCAGGATCAGAGGGTTATTCATCTCCGCAAATTCTTGCGACGTGATATGTGAAACGGCGGGCATGTCAGAGACGATATCCGCGTGAACGGCAGTAAGACCCATGTCATCCGCCCGCGTGTCTCCGCCCGTGCAGGCGGAGAGCGCAAGCGCCCCAATGAGCGCTATGTGCTTCACGTGTCCACCTCTGCAGCTGTCTTTTTCAACATATTCATTTCATCCCGCAATCGAGCCGCTTCTTCGAACTCGAGGTTCTCCGCTGCTTGGAACATGCGCGTCTCCAAGCTTGCCATCGCCGCTTGCATGTTGCCGCCCATATAGGGGTCTTGCCCTTCAGCCATTTCGAGCGCGCGTTTGCGGTTTTTAGCACCTTTTTTGAGACCTGTTGGCGTGTAGCTATTGGCTTCGTCTTTGATTTTCTGACTGGCTGCGCTGTCGCCAACCATATCGGCGACGCCACGCAAGACGCTGGTCGGCGTGATCCCATGTTCGAGGTTGTGCGCCTCTTGTCGGGCGCGGCGGCGTTTGGTTTCGTCCATCGCGCGTTTCATTGAACCTGTGATCTTATCAGCATAAAGGACGACGGAAGCTTCGCTGTTTCGCGCTGCCCGTCCGATGGTTTGCACAAGTGCGGTTTCAGAGCGCAGAAAGCCTTCTTTGTCCGCGTCCAAAATGCCAACGAACGCACATTCCGGAATATCTAGTCCTTCACGCAGCAGGTTAATCCCGATCAAAACGTCAAAGACACCCAAACGGAGATCACGAATGATCTCGATCCGTTCCAGCGTATCGACGTCACTATGCATATAGCGCACGCGAATACCCTGATCATTCATATATTCCGTGAGGTCTTCGGCCATTTTTTTTGTCAGCGTCGTAACGAGCGAGCGATAGCCTTTGGCCGCAACTTTTTTAACTTCATCAATGACGTCATCGACTTGGTTATGTGTTTTACCCGACACTGGGCGCACCTCGACGGGCGGGTCCAGCAGTCCCGTTGGACGAATGACTTGTTCTGTGAAAACACCGCCTGTGCGTTCCATTTCCCAATCGGCGGGCGTGGCGGACACATGGACAGTCTGGGGGCGCATGGCGTCCCATTCTTCGAATTTCAGTGGACGGTTGTCGATACAGGACGGCAAGCGGAACCCATGATTAGCCAACGTCGTCTTCCGGTTCATATCCCCGCGCGACATGCCACGAATTTGTGGCACGGATACGTGACTCTCATCCATAAAGAGAAGTGCATTTTCGGGAAGATATTCAAACAGAGTTGGGGGCGGTTCACCCGGTGCGCGCCCCGTCAGGTAACGCGAGTAATTCTCGATGCCGTTACAAAATCCAGAGGCTGCCATCATTTCCAAATCGAATTCTGTGCGTTGCGCCAGCCGTTGAGCCTCAACCAATTTACCTTCGCTTTCGAAGAGTTTCAGCGTCTCTTTCAATTCTTGTTTAATGCCCTTCATGGCCGATTGAACGGTCGGGCGCGGCGTGACGTGATGGGAGTTGGCATAGACCCGAACGCTGGCTTTCTCAGCCGTAGACCGACCCGTTAGCGGATCAAATTCCGTGATGCTTTCGATCTCATCGCCGAAAAACTCGAAGCGCCAGGCCGTGTCATCATAATGCGCGGGGAACAGTTCGATCGTATCGCCGCGTACACGGAAACTGCCACGTTGGAAGGCGAGGTCATTGCGAGTATATTGTAGCTCGACCAATTGCTGCATCAGGGTGCGGGTTTCGATCTGCTGGCCTTGTGCCAAGTCGATCGTCATGGCCGCATAGGTTTCAACCGAGCCGATGCCGTAAATGCAGGACACCGACGCGACGATAATGCAATCATCTCGCTCTAGGATTGCCCGTGTCGCCGCGTGACGCATGCGGTCAATTTGCTCGTTAACTGAGCTGTCTTTCTCGATAAATGTGTCTGTGCGCGCTACATAGGCTTCTGGTTGGTAGTAATCATAATAGCTGACGAAATATTCGACGGCATTGTCGGGGAAGAAGCTTTTGAATTCGGAATAGAGCTGTGCTGCGAGCGTCTTATTGGGTGCCATGATGAGTGCAGGGCGCTGGGTCTGCTCGATGATTTTGGCCATCGTGAAGGTCTTACCCGACCCCGTGACGCCCAGCAGAACTTGGTCGCGCTCAATCGAATTTACACCCGCTACAAGCTCCGGGATTGCTTTAACTTGATCGCCCTTGGGCTCAAACTCACTGACGAGACGAAATGTCTTCCCGCCCTCGATTTTTGTTGGCCGTTCAGGGCGATGCGGTTGCCACATGGACATATTCGTATCAGACGCAGCAGTGACAGTAGGTTCAGACATAGACCCAAGATAAGGCTTTAACCTCGTGAGACAAGGCCAAGTCGACGTCCTCAAGCTTTATTGAACTGTCTAAATTAGGTGAGTGTTCCTTCCGATTTGGTGGGCCTAGATCAGATGTCTGACGGTGCCTGAAACTTTGATTGAACCGCCCGCATCTGATGGAATTTCCATATTAATGATTGAACGCAATCCCATATTTTCACCTTGGATGATTTTGATCTGTCCCTTGTGTGGCCAATCAATATCGCGCAGATATCCCGCCATCGCAGCCGCCGCGGCACCTGTTGCGGGGTCTTCAATAACGCCACCAGAGGCGAAGGCATTGCGGACGTGGAAACGTTGCGGTGTTTCAGCCACAACGAAGGCAATTGTCGTCAGTCCGTATTTATTCATAAGAGTTCGCCCGAGGTCCAAATCATATGACATACGAGCGAGAGTCTCTTGGCTGTTGAGGGCGATGACAATATGGGTTGCGCCAGCTTGAGCAAATCCACATGGAATTGCACTGTCCAGATCATCCACTGAATAGCCAAAGAGTTCGAAAATTTCCGCTATGATTTTTGGGTCCGCTGCCCTTGAATAGGTTGGTGGAGACTGCAACGTAGCGCTTGTAAGATCCCCCATGTTTTTACCGCTTACGGAGATGTCTGCGGTATTCAATTTGAGTTGAAAGTCTCCATCACCATATTTTTCTGCCAATGCCGCACCCAGTGCGATCGTCGCATGCCCGCAAAATGGCACTTCATGTTCAGGTGAAAAATATCGCACCCGCCACTTTCCATCTATAGGCATTGCAAACACAGTTTCTGAAAACCCAATGTCCGCGGCGATGTTTTGCATTTCTTGTGGGCTGGGAAAGGCCGTACCGATACAGACGCCCGCTGGATTGCCGCCCAAAACGCCATCGGAAAATGAAGAAAATCTTTGAATAACATGTGGCATAGTTTTTTCCTGTGAGGATGTGGTGATTTAACTTAACTCACATTAATAAATTCGATGCATGTCATCTATGTGTTAAACATGCCAATAAAGAGAAGTTGCCTTGTTTAATGATGGTAATTGAGAAAATGACTTTAATAAATTTAAGTGGCTTTGATGCCTTAGACTCAAAGATCATTGAGGCGCTTTCTGAAAATGCGCGTATGTCGATGCGTGATCTCGCCGAATATATTAGCATGTCCGCCCCGAGTGCGACTGAGCGCGTACGCAAATTAACGGATTCAGGAGCCATTCGTGGATTCACGGTGGACCTCGACCCGAAAGCCTTCGGGTATAGTCTTCAAGCCATTGTCCGCATCAAACCGCGTCGGGGGCAATTACAAACTGTCGCCAAAATATTAGTGGAAATGCCTGAGTGTATTGAATGTGATGAAGTGACGGGTGAAGATTGCTTTATCGCACGGATTTGGTTGAGGTCTATTGAAAGCCTTGAAGATGTTTTGGCACCGTTAAAAGATCGTTCCGAAACCAATACATCCATTGTTCACAAAACGACAGTTCGCCGGAGGCATCCGTCCGTCATTTAGTTGTGTAGGTTTCAAATTGACCGCAAGGCTTTGCGGTCAATTGTTCATATTAGTAACCTATGCGTCCTAAGCCGTCGAAATCTGCCCACCGTCAACGACAATCGTTTGGCCGCAAACAAAGGCTGACGCGCGCGAGGAGAGGTACATTGCTGTCCCTGCGATATCTTCGGGCGTGCCCATGCGATTGCGTGGAATTTTGGTGAGGGCGTATTTTGTCATCGCTTCATTTTCGACAATTGACTTGGTCATTTTGCTTGGGAAATATCCCGGTGCGATGGCGTTTACGAGGATATTATCACCGACGAGATCTGTACCCATATGTGTCGTGAGATGGACGACTGCCGACTTACTCGCCGTGTAGGAATAGGTAGGCATGCCAGAATTGCGGATACCATTGATGGAGGCAATATTGACGACGCGAGCGGGATGTTCCGCGCTACCCGCGGCCTTTAGCAGCGGTAGGCATTTTTGCGTCATGAAGAACAAAGATTTGACGTTGATGTCCATCACTTTATCCCAACCTTCCTCGGGGAAATCTGCAATCGGAGAGGCCCAGACAGCGCCAGCATTATTGATGAGAATATCCAATTTGGATTCATGTTTGCTGAGTTCCGAGACGAAACCTTCTATACCCGCGAGGGAGGACAGGTCGGAGGGAATGGCAACGCAGTCGCCAAACTCGGAGAGGGCTTTTTGCGCTTCTTCCAATTGTCCAATTTTACGGGCCGTGATGTAAACCTTTGCACCATTTTCGAGAAGACCCTGCGCCATCATGAAACCAATGCCGCTAGAGCCGCCGCTTACGACAGCAATTTTTCCGGATACATCGAAGAGGTTCTTCATTTTCAAGCCTTGCGTTGTTTTATGAACGCCCACCCTGTCATAGCCAAAAATGTTTGTCCAAAGTTTCTCATGTTCCAGAATGCCAAGAACGTAAAGTTGATTCACTATCTCAAGGCGGTTTGTTAGTTTTTGACTGAATGATATGCATTTCTATATGACGACGCGCCCTATTCACGGGACACGTCATAGGGTTTGATCATGCGCTATACTCTAGTTTCAAATTCGCGAATTCACTTCGCAAGGAAGACGATGAAATGGATCTCGTAAGCGACAATATCTTGATTGATGACGGCCGCGAAATGCCTAGCTTTGATCTCGCCTATCCAAGGCTCAAAGGGTTCGACCTTGGAAACCCCAATGCGTGGACCAAGGGGCATCCCCATGATTTTTATAAACGGATGCGCGAAGACGCACCTGTCATGTGGACGGGTATGCGCAAAGGCGTATCTGGTTTTTGGTCTGTCTCTGGCTATGACGATATCAAATCCGTCGAACTGGCACCGAGAACATTTTCTTCAGAACGCGGAAGTATGCTGATTGCCATCTCACCACGCAGCAAATGGCCCGGCGATAAATTAGTGCCGGCTTCGTTGAATTGCTTGATTAATCTTGACGCGCCCAGACATATGGAACTGCGTATTCAGCAGAAAGATTTTTTCATTCCAGCTTATGTTAATAAGGTGCGGGAGAAGGTCGCAGCGAAAATTGACTCCCTATTGGATGATGCTGAACGCCTTGGCCCGAATGTGGATTTCGTCAAAGTCTTTTCCCAACAAGTGCCCATGTTCACACTTTGCGAAATGTTGGGTGTCGACGAAGTGGATCGACCTAAAATTCTTTATTGGATGCACCACCTCGAATTGGCTGAACAATTCGTGGCAAATCCTATGCGGATGCTCTTGAGAAATCCGATGTTCCCAAAGCGCTTCTCCAGAGCGATAAAAGACATGTTCGAATATGGCGAAGCCGTCATGGCAGACCGTCGCGCCAACCCGCGTGAGGACTTACTGACCGTAATTGCGCAGTCTCAACTCGGGGACAAAGACCTATCGCAGGAATATCTGGATGGATCTTGGTTGCTGATTATCTTCGCGGGGAATGATACTTCCCGCAATTCACTGTCTGGAACCATACGCTTACTGACAGAATTTGAAGATCAACGCCAAATGGTTTTGGATGATCCGTCCCTGATTCCGAAAATGTCCCAAGAAGCTTTGCGCTTGGTGAGCCCTGTTCAATATATGCGCCGCACAGCGACAGAGGATACTGAACTGCACGGGCAAAAAATCGCGAAAGATGAGAAAATTGTGATGTGGTACGGAGCCGCTAACCGAGATCCACGTATTTTCCCTGATCCTAATAAATTCGATATGATGCGCGACAATGTTGATAAGCATTTGTCCTTCGGTCACGGCGTTCACAAATGCCTCGGCAGTCGGATTGCGCAAATGCAGCTGCGATTATCCTTTGAAAAAATACTGGAACGCTTCCCTGATATTCATTGGACGGGTAAGCAAACCATCTCGCCAACCATCCTCGTTCACGCTGTCTCGAGCCTGAAGGTCAATTTATATGGTAAGAATGGGAGACGCCCAACCCAAGTTCAGGTGAAGGCGTTCGAAAAGACATAATGCAGTCAGTCATCCGAGAGGTGTAGGGGGGCTCAAAAAAGGGGGGAGGGCGTATCTTGCTCGCGCTAACGTCAAACTCTGTTGTATCAGTATTGAAGCCTTCAGTTTGTCTTCGGGTTTAAGATTTAGACGATGTTTGAAGATCCTGTAATCGCTATTTCCTAAACCCCTAGTCACACTGCCCTTTTTACACTAGGTTTTTGCCTATGGCGCAACCAAAACAAATGGATCCACATGTTGTGGATCGTGTAAAACTTCCATTCGAATATGATGCTGACCTCATGCGGGCCGAATATGACGCGATGGGTTTGCATCCCTATATGTTTTACTCCACGATCATGCTGAAATTACCGCATGAACGAAAGCCTGAAGATCAACCGTCTAGCTCGCCTTATATTATGAGCCTCATAGAGGGTTTTAACCTCCGCACGCATGTGACCTTAGCCCGTATTCTAAGACTCGAACCTGGCGCAGAGGTCCGAGAGCATTGCGACCCGATGTTAGGCCTAGACGTTCCGAATTCGGTTGTGCGGCTAACCATTCCAATTTTTGGTGGTGAAGGCGTCACATTTTACCTGAATGACAAACCTGTGCCGATGGCAGCGGGGGAGTGTTGGTATTTAAAACTCTCGGACCAACACCGGATCATGCACGGCGGAACGGAAGAGCGTGTCAATCTAACGATTGATATGAAACCGACGCAATGGGTGCGGGATCTGATCCAAGATAGCTATTTTGAAATGCAAAACGCGTCTTAAGTCATAAAATTGGCCAATAAAAAACCCCGCCGCATGGGCAGGGTTCTTGTGAGACATGGGAGGATGTCCCGTTATTTAGACAGTTGTTAGGCTGACATCTTGTCTTTGGCTGGATCGCGGAGAACATATCCACGGCCCCAGACGGTCTCGATGTAATGCTCGCCCATTGTGGCGGCTGCGAGTTTCTTGCGCAGCTTACAGATAAAGACGTCGATGATTTTGAGTTCTGGTTCGTCCATGCCCCCGTATAGGTGGTTCAGGAACATCTCTTTGGTGAGGGTCGTACCCTTACGGAGCGAGAGAAGCTCTAGCATTTGGTATTCTTTGCCCGTCAGATGGACGCGGTGATCGCCAACTTCGACAGTTTTCGCATCGAGGTTCACTTTGATGTCGCCCGTTGTGATGATGGACTGGCTGTGGCCTTTGGAGCGACGAACAACGGCGTGGATACGCGCGACAAGCTCGTCTTTATGGAAAGGCTTGGTCATAAAGTCATCTGCGCCTGTACCGAGGCCGCGGACTTTACTGTCGATGTCATTTGTACCTGACAGGATAAAAATCGGCGTGTTGACCTTGGCCATTCGCAGTGTCTTTAGAACGTCAAATCCAGGCATATCCGGGAGGTTGAGGTCGAGTAGGATGATATCATAGTCGTAGAGTTTGCCGAGATCGACACCTTCTTCGCCAAGATCAGTCGTATAAACATTAAAGCCCTCAGACTTAAGCATCAATTCGATGCCCTGTGCCGTGGCCATGTCATCTTCAATCAGAAGAACTCGCATTTTGTCCCCTCCCAGGCGATTCGAGATCCCGTCGAACGCCGAGATATAGTTAATAGAACCTCTGACGTAGGGGCATACCGTAAATCAAGTGTTAACGACATTAACGAGACTGTTACCTTTCAGCAGAGGCCCGTTTCAGAGTCGGGTCCGTAACGATATAGTTTACGACCCTCACTGCCTTTCATTTTCGCTTAACCACGCTCTTTCACCAGAACGTAAACCTAACAGGATATGACTGTATCAAGAATGGCGATTGACTGGACACGGGGAGAACTCCCGGACGGTCTTTTCGAAATAATAATAACGGTATTAGGTGATACCAACGGTGGAGATACTTATGGCGCATTCAAGCGAACGTAATCTTGCGAAGTCCAGGTTTCAAATCGAAGACTTGCAAAAACGTATTTCTGTGCTGGTCGCAACGCGCGAAGATCTTGAGCGTCAGATCCGTAAATTGAACGATAGTGTGCCTGAAGACGAGGTTGACGCGAATGCCCAAAAAGAGGGCTATGTTGCTTATGGTAGCTATGCCAAATCTGTGATTTCTCGCAAAGAGAACCTCCGTCGTACGCTTGGCGACATTGGCGCGCAAAATGGACAATTGGCAGATGAGCTAAAAGTTGCATTGGACGCGCTTGACAGTTTCGAACGCATCAAAGCGCGCCGCCTTGCCGTGAAAGCTGAACGCGCATTGGCTCGTAAATCAGCTTAATACGCCTCCAACAGGTTTGAATTGAAAAACGGTGCTCAATTTGGGTGCCGTTTTTTTATGCGACCTCTTCGCTTTGGCCCAACTCCATGAAGTGATCAGCTAATAGTCCGTGTATGACAATAGAGAGAAGGATGGTGAGACCTGCAATGCGCCAAACGTCAACTATGCCATCGAAATCAGCATGGGTCTGCGCGTAGGCAATGTAGAAAATAGACCCCATTCCCCGAATTCCGAAGAAAGACACCTTCATTCTATCTCGCCAATTCCCACAGGTTCGGATCATTGACAGAAACGCGATTACGGGGCGAATAATCAAGAGGATCGCCAGAGCGATAGCCAGGTCCGTCCACGTCCATTGGTGCCAGAGTTCAGCCCCAATATAAGCGCCAAACCAAAGTAGTAAGACCGCCATCAAGACGGCCTCGATCTGATCCGCAGAATTATGTGCCATTTTTTCGTAAGGTTCGGCCGTTGTATTCTGCGCAAAGACTAAGCTCGCGCGGGCGGACACAAAGACCGAAAGAAATCCATATCCGTGCAGCGCTTCGGCAAAGCCATAGGCGACGAAAGTTGATGAAAGCAGCACAATGACGGGGTTTCCGCGTTCATTTGTGGCATCGCCAAGTGGTCCAAAAAGGATTTTCGTTATGAACCATCCGCAACCCACGCCGACGGCGATCCCTGCGACCGTGCGATAAACCGCATCATAGAGGAACCACTGGGTCCAATTGAAGTCGGACAAACTGGCAGCCCCCGCTAAACCGATGGCTAACCAGACAAATGGGAATGCCAACCCATCATTTAAGCCCGCTTCTGAGGTAAGAGCGACCCGCGCACCGTCTTGCTTTTTGCCGGGGCCTCCAACCTGTACTGCTCGCGCGAGAACGGGGTCCGTTGGCGCAAGCGCCGCCCCGAGCAACACTGCCGATGCGAGACTCATTCCCGCAATTTGCCAACCCAAGATAAAGATTGCGCCAATTGTTAATGGCATCGCGATCCCGATGAGACACCAGCTTGGAATCCAACGTCGCCAATTTGTACCAACATCTATCGCGAACCCCGCGCCAGCGAGGCTAATGATCACAATGATTTCTGAGATGCGCTCAATAACAGTGACAGCCAAGTCACCGCTGGACGGCGTGATTATAGGTAAGCCGATACTGGTCATGAGCGCGCCGACCAACAGATATAATATAGGGATATTGATGAGGCGTTTGTGCTGCAATGCGGGTCGTATCGACATGATCAAAAGCGCCACGCCGATGAGCGAGTAATAGAAAGCGGTTTGGTTTTCGAGAATTAAGGCATCCATATGAGTCTCTTATGCGGCGATGGCTCAAGAGACTAGTCGGCGAGGTCGTTTTATAGTCGATCATTCTAAAGCGAATATCGCGGCATTTAGTTTAAGGATTTAGCCTTCGTCGTCTTCAACCCACTCATATAATTCGCTAAAACCAGAGGCATCAGCAATTTGGTCCCAGTCGGTTTCGGCAACGGGATCAGGCTGCATCACGAACATGGCTGCCATCACAGCCATCGCGGCGATTCCGCCCACGGCCCACCACGGACGACGGGACAGGTCATCATTTGCGGGTTCTGCGGTTTCGGCAGCCACCAAGATACGCTGCGCCAAATTTCGACGCGGGGAGGGGGCTTTGTTTTCGTCTAAAAGTCTGTCGAGATCAGTCATCGTGAGAGGCTCGCTTTTTCGTCTGCTAGGCTAATTTTCAATTTTGCACGGGCGCGTGACAAAAGGCTTTCATAGGCTTTTTCACTTACATCCAAAGCCAGAGCGCCTTCGCTTTGGCTGGCTTGCTGGTAATATGAAAGCACCAATGCCGCCCGTTGCCGTTCTGGAAGTGTGAGAATTGCAGCTTGGACGCGTTGAGCGGTTTCGGATCGTACAATTTCTAAATCTGCATGCGGTGTCGGGTCGGGGCGATCTGGAATCACGTCCGAATAAATCGGTCGATGACGACGACGTTCATCAATACAAAGCCTAGTCGCAACGCGGCGTAACCACGTCAGAATATTGGCTTTTCCGTCACTTTGCCAGCGCGGTGCCGCTTGCCAAAACCGCAGGAAGGTTTCCTGCGAAATATCTTCGGCTTGCGCGCGGTCACCGGTCATGTGCCACGCCAATCGGTGAACACGGGTTAGGTGCCGGTCCATCAGCGCTGACAGTGCTGCGGAATCTCCTGCCCGTAAGGCGGGCAAGAGATCGTTATCAGGATCAGATCGGGACAGATTATCGCCCGCCGCGATCGCCGCGTTTACCTTTATGGCCCTTGCGTTTTCGACCTTCGCCTTTGACTAAGACGCCATCGCCATTGGCGTCCATCCGCATGAAGAGTTTCTCAGATACGACGAGGTGCTCATCGAGGGAGACAAAGCCGTCTCCATTGGCGTCGGGTTTCGGGCGTTCTGCGCGACGTGATTTTCTGTCGCCGCGTTTGGCTTTCCGCTCTCCGCGTAGGGCGTCACGTTCCGCCAGCATCACGGTGCGTTCAGCGTCGCTCAACGTTCCGTCCAAATTGGTGTCGAACTTTTCCAGAGCTTTTGCTTTACGAGCGTCTTTCTTGGCTTTGCGCTTATCGCTCGCAGCATCCATTTCCGCGCGGGAGATGTTGCCGTCTTTATCGTCGTCAAGACGCTCAAACCGTCGGTCTGCCCGTTTTTCATGACGACCTTCACGCATAGCTTTGCGCTCCTCCGTGCTGAGAAATGAATCTCCATTTGTATCAACGGCTTCAAAGCGATCCGTTGCGGTTTGCATGAATTCGGCTTTTGTGACTTGGCCGTCTTGGTTCAAATCTGCTTTGGGTCCAGCTGCAATAAGAAGCACTGCGCCAGAGGCAAGTAAAGAAGTCGTGAGTAATTTCCGTGTCATTTTAATCTCCAATGAGAGTGGCTTACACGCTACACACGGATGACTGAGGAATTTCCTTCGCGAAATCGAAACTTTTTTCAGAGGCGCAAATATGCGACGTTTATCTTACGCGACGGAGCGTCGTGCTGCCTGAACGCGCATTTGTTCTAAGAGCCTTGTTTCAGCATGTAGATCTTCGACATGTCCACCATATGGCATTGGCGCACCTAAATGTTCGCGCACAGTATCTGATAGCATAAGGGCCGTTTCTACCGCGTCGCATTTCTCGCCCGTCGACAGGACGATCGGATCGAAATCTGGCGAACGACGTCGGACGGCATCAACCATCCAAAAGGCCCGCATAAAGTCATCGCTTTTTGTGCTGTATGACATGAGTGACACATCACAGGCCGCGCCCAAGCGCACATGTGCTGGCGTGCATCCTACTTCAGGCACCACAAAGACCCAATCATAAGACAAAGACAGCGCGGCTAATAGCCCAAGCGCATCCTCTAAACTTTGCGGGCCCACGGCTCCCGCTGTAAAATGCTCATTCGATGTCACGTAAAGGGCGTCACGCGTTTCGGCCGTACCTCGCGCGACATCATCTAAAGTTCTCGCATGTACAATACCGGCGCGGGAGAGAAGGTCTCCGCCCACAGCATCCAGGATTAAGACCGTTTCGCCATCGCTCGCGGCTTTGCGTCCCAATTTGAACGCCATATCATATGTTGTGTCTGGCAGACCACTGGCGGTGAAGAGACTGACAAGCCGACAAGCGGGCTCATAAGTGTCTCCCCGCGTTGGGGATGCCATCGTTTTGACCTGGGCCATGTTGCCCCTTCACATTCACCTAATACCAATCGGATCTTCGTCCGTTGATTATGCGTATCGTGAGGGAGCTAAGGTTTGGCGAAGAAGCGTGGTAAACTCAGATTAATCTGGCGTTTATGAGAGGTTAAGGACGAGATATTGTTCTGCCTTCATTGACCCATTTTACGCGTTGTTACGGCATTCCATGCCTTAAAATTTTGTGAATTGTGGGTGTTTCTTGTGAGTTGGTAGCATTTCCATGAAAACTTAACCTTGGCGGTTGAATAGAAAAAACTATTCTATAATCGAGCGCGCTTATTTGCTCTTCAGAGCGTCACACGATTCGAATTGATGTTTTTTTCACATAATTTTCTACCCGCCTTATTGGTATCATCGGCGTTGAGCGCTTTGATTCCGCAATCTGTTTTCGCGCAAGAATCGCGGGATGAAGTTATTGTCTCGGCGACCAAGATCGCAAAAGATATTCAAGATCTAGGTATGAGCGTTGTGGTTATAGACGGTGCCGCACTCTCGCAATTTGATGGAGCCGAAGACTTATCTCAACGCGTTTCAGGACTTCAAGCCGCTGTTGCAAATGGGAGTCAGATTGCGTTTCAAATCCGCGGCATTGGGGCCGTCGATCACCAAGCGCTGACCCCGACGGCTGCAGGCGTTTATGTGGATGGAACGTATCAAGCCACCAATGTCCAATCGAGCCCGTTGCTTTTTGATATTGATCAGGCTGAAATTTTGAAGGGACCGCAAGGGTCGCTCTATGGACGCAATGCCTCTAGCGGCGCGATAAATTTCAATTCGGTGCTGCCAGGTAATGTGAAGACTGGATATATCGAAGCTGAGTACGGAAACTTTGATCGCTTCAATTTGACGGGCGCTGCGACACTTCCTGTCAGTGACATATTCTCTTTGCGGCTCTCAGGCCGTTATTTAAACCAAGGGCCTACGCTCGAAAATGTCGTGACGAACCCTGCTATCACAGCCCCCAAAGAGGCAGGTGGAAAACGTAATGAATTTGGATTGCGCGCTATTGGTCGCCTTCAGGCTTCGCCCAACACAGAGGTTCTGCTCAATATTCATTACACCGAAGATAATGGGATTAATCAAGCGCCTCTAAATGATAGTCTTGATCTTGATCCTCACCAAATCTCTATCGGTCCAGATGGTATTCAAGATACGGACAACGAGTTTTTTGGCGGTTCGGTGAATGTTACCCATGATTTTGGTGATCTCACACTTGTCTCGCACACGGCTTATGAGTCCTATAATCAACAATATGGGTTTGATTTTGACGGCACGCCAGCGCCCTTTGGAGTGGAAAGTCTAAACTCTAATCTACGGTATGATCGTGACTTTGTGCAGGTCAGTGAAGAGCTCCGTCTCAGCTATGTTTCAGATAGCGCGGAACTTATGGCAGGGGTATATTTGGAATCTGAGGATTTCGACCAAGAATATCTTTTGTTTTGCGGCGTTCTTAATCCTGAAACCTTACTCGGGACGTGCCGTTATGTTGGCGCGCCAGGTCGTGCGGGACCAACTCCAGCCTCAGATGGAACGGCGACCACGTTGCAGTCTCTTATTACCCAATCTCGTAAAACAGCAGCTCTCTTTAGTTACAACACGATTGAGATCGCACCGCAGCTTGATGTCATTCTCGGAGGGCGCTTGACCTATGAAAACATTCAGGGCCGTGGCGAAGGACGGCATTATTTTGATGACGGCCTTGTCGCGCTGAACAACCGTGACGGGCTTGGTCTTGCGATTGGCGGCAACACAATTTCAGACACGCGGTTTTCAGGTAATGTAGGTTTGAACTACACGCTGGCTGACCAAACCTTGCTTTACGCCTCTTATGCGAATGGATTTAAGAGCGGGGGCTTTAACGGTGAAGTCATCAATAATGCGACCCACTTTAGTGATGAAGGCTTGTTCG
>CALHXF010000120.1 GCA_938040095.1 uncultured Caulobacterales bacterium | reverse complement strand
TCTGAAATTTTTTCACCCCTAACATCATATCTGGCATCCCACTTGCGTCTGTAACCTTATCTTAACCTTGAGGCATCGGACTATGTTTCACCACAATACAGGTCGCATGGCGACATTGGTGTTTTTGCTTAGCACAGCCGCACTCCCGCAGACAGGGCAAGCGGCGAGTTATCTAGATGCTCGGCCAAAAGCGCAGAAGACGTCTTACACGGCATCATTGGCTGAAATCACGCAGGGCGATCTATCCCGTACGACAAGGACTTTAGATTGGCGACAACCCACGCTTCAGCTCTATTTTGATCTTCCACCCGCAGAGCGGACCTCAGAAATCATACTAACCTTATCAGCTGATCCGCTGACGACTGTGGCTGCCAACGCTCCGCTGCAAGTGCAGTTTAACAATGCGAAGCCTGTTCCCGTATTATCCAATGGTCGCGGGTTTGAAGCCCGTATTCCGCTCGATGCGTCGAATGCGAGAGATAATCGTAATTCACTGCGTATAATTTATCCAACACCTGCAGGGTCTGAGTGTGTGACTCCGACGCATGGCGAATGGTCCGTTGATTTGGCCGCCTCGACTTTGCGCATGGGCGGTCGTGCCAAACGTCGCAATATGAGCTTATCAGAGGTCGTCGATCAATTGGGGCAACCTGCCCTCACCCCGAAAACAGTCGGCCTCATAGCGCGCGGTGCAAGTGGCACAGATATGCAAGCCTTGGCCGCGCAGGGCATTTCCCTGCGAACACCTGGGGTTCCGAAATTTTCTGTCACGACACAAGGAAATGATTTCAACGTTGTCATGGTCAAACGAGATCGTTTGTTCGATGTCACCGATGATCCCATGATCTTGAATTCTAAAGGCGCGCGTATTTTCGTAGGCAAGGGCCGTCCGACTGACCTCATTTTTACGGCGGATACGGATGCAGAAATCCTGCGTATGTTAGAAATTTTCTCAACGCGTCAACTACCTAATACACGCCGTCCGATCACGAGCCTTGGCGAAATTAATCTTCAAAACCGTCTCGATTCCGATGTCGTAAAAGTCGAAGATAAAGTCCGTCTTTCAGATCTCGGTGGCGGGCAATCTATCGCGTCTTACAGTAGCGATAACTGGGCCTCTGGTGCGCAAACTTATCGGTTCAGCGTGAACGACCCCGTGGCAACGAAAGCTGAACTCCTGTTACGTCTGTCCACAACGGATGATGTCGCGGACACCTCCCGATTACGCGTCGCTTTAAATGGCGAAGTATTGGGCGCGGCGAAACTTGACAGAAAACGGAAATCCGTAGCCTTTGACATTGATGCGGGTAAATTAAATGCCACGTCAAATATCATTAGTGTCCTACCAGAATTAGACGCCAAGCCTGGCTATAGCTGTGCGTCAGCTACGCTTGGCAGTCCCAGCTTTACCATTGGTCAAGGCTCACGTTTGTCTTTGAAACAGACATCACCCTCACCGCAAACGGAGCTGTCTCGCTTGACCGCGACGGGTGGTATCTTTGCCGAGGCTGAAAGCTATATTATTTTACCACGTGATACGCGCAATTATGAGGCCTCCCTGCGCGTTCTTGGACAAATGGCAAAAGCCGCAGGCCAAGGCCTAACACTGGCCAATTACACCCGCAAAGATGATGCACTTGACACCAAACATCGGTTAGTTATTGGCCCGTCCGCGCTTGCCAAACGCTACACTTCAGGTGCACCGAAAGCTCTGAAAGAGGCGCTTCAAGGTAATGCTAGCGCTGGTGATAATTTACTCCAAGCCAATATTGAACGCTTCGCCAGCAGCGGTGCAGATGACTTTGCCGTTCAGTTCGTGGCGGCACAATCACAACCCCGTAAGATTAATCGCGGCGGCGTGGCGGCTCTTTATGGCTCGGGCAATGGTAAACTTACGGGGGTCATCTCTACGGCCTCAGGCGAGAGCTTTATTCGTAGCAGTGGACAGCTTATCAAAACCGCTCATTGGAACGCCTTGCAGGGTGGCGTCGCGCGGTGGAACACATCCTCCGTGGTCATGGCGCAGACAGCACAACCTGTCCGAGGACTGTCCGTCCCGTCAAAGACCAAAGGCTTGACCTTAGCTGAATTAGATTGGCCTGAATTGGGTCTATCGAGGTTTGATCCCTCAAACATAGATTGGCCAAAGTTCGAAAGACCCAATGTCACTCTACCCAAAATCAATTGGCCGAGCTTTCGTAAAGCCGAAGTGGTTCCAGACATCCAACTCGTTTCAGTTCCCTCAATTCCAGTCACAGTCGAGCCAGTGCAAGAAGCAGAACCCGTAATTGTTGTCAAACGTGATACATATGAGAGTGTCACGCCCGCAGCCACAGCGACAAAGTTCACACGTAAGCCTTTTGTAAAGAAGGCAGAAAAAATCATCACACCTCGTCTAAAGCCTACGCTTTTTGATGCCGAGGTGCCAATGACAACGGGCTTACGTGGACGGTTTGATACTGAGGCGCCCCTTGTAACAAATATTGGGTCCTTCCACGAAGTGCGTCGCAAGACGAATTTGAAATGGGGTGAAACAAAACGTTGGTTTAAGGTGAAAACGACCGACATCAAGAACGCCGACCTTCTGAAAGACGCCTCCAAATTGACAGATCATTTGCAAGGTCAAGTCAAACCTACGGGTCGGTCTATGCGAAGTTCCATGGCTCAGAAAATGCCCGGCAAAAACCTCATCAAGCTCGGTGATAGAACTGTTTCAGCCTATGGCCTGCTGTTGATTTTAGCCTTCGGAATTGTCTTGCTCTTGATGAGCGTGGCGAAACCACAGTCTCGTCTTGGCGGACGTCACTAAATTTTATCTCGGGTCCGCGAGATAAATTAAAGCCCGCTGCGCCCAGTCCAGGGTGGCAGCGGGTTTATCTTTTCCCCAGATCGCTAATCAACTTGTAACGGCAGAACAATTTTGACGCGCGTGCCGTTGCCTTTGGTTGACCGCACATTCATCTTTCCGCTGTGCAAATCTGTCAGGGATTGAACAAGAGATAAGCCAAGACCTGTGCCACGTTCATCGGACAATTTACCAGCTTCACCTTGCGCATATGGATCGCCAATACGCGCGAGTTCCTCAGCGCTCATCCCAACGCCTGTATCCGAAACGGTGAGTTCAAGATCACCGTCAATCGCTTGGGCGTCGACATCCACACGTCCGCCTTTGTCAGAGAATTTAACAGCATTGGAGAGCAAGTTTAGTAATATCTGTCTCACAGCTCGACGATCCGCCTGTATCAACAGCGCTTGATCCAAATCTAGGTTCACGTCGACCACAACTTCGGCTGCATCCGCAGCAGGGCGGATCATTTTGATCGAAGAGCGGATCACATCGGCCGCATCAAATGTGTCATAGTTCAGCTCATACCGCCCAGCCTCGACACGTGACAGGTCCAAGACATCCCCAATAAGATCGAGCATGTGCTGGCCGCTCTCATGAATGAGGTCTGCATATTCGGCATATTTCCCTGGTAAAGGTCCAAAGAGACGCGAGCGCATCATATCTGAAAACCCGATAATCGCATTAAGCGGCGTACGAAGTTCATGACTAACACCCGCAAAGAAAAGTGTCTTATCTGTGCTATCTTGCTCAAAGGTCGCCCCTTGCTGACGCAGAACCTCTAACTGACCCTCATCGTCCGTGCGGTCATGCGCATGGATAAGCCAGCCTTTGGACGTGAGAGGTGTTATGCGGAGATCATAGTTAGCGTCGACACCGCTAGCCCCATGGGAGATACGAAGCGATTGCGCATGATGTGTGCGGCGACATGCATCAACAGAGGCATTGAAGGCAGGACGATCAGGATGTTCATTCGGCAAGAAATTCAATAAATAAGACGGCGCGACACCCCCAAATTGTGCAGCACCTTGCTCATTCGTTCCAATGAGACGATCTTCACAATCATATTCGAAAAGCCCGCCCACAACACCGTCTCGCCAATAGGTGCGTCCGGTATCCATTGACGCCTCGGACCGGCGAGATGCAGTCCCAAACAAGGTTGCCAAAATAAAGGCCAGCAGCCCCCCCCAAACCGCCAAATTTGCAAAGTTTCCAAGAACATTGCCCGCAAATGGAGGGTCAGGCATAATTCCTAAACGACCCGCAAACCATGTGATCGCACCAATCAAGGTCGCAATAATAATCCCTTCGAGGACTTTCTCGCGCTGGAACAAACTCGCGATGGTCGGAACAGCGATAAACAAAACAGCCGAAGGCATAAATCCAAGCGTCACGCACGCCATGACAGCGAGGCCGGCCCAACTCAACATCAGTATTATTTGCGCCCATTCCCGGTTCATAAAACGTGACAAGACGACACCCAAAATACCCGGGACGGCACCTGCCACTACGAAAGGCAATAATGACATTAGATTAACGCCTCTAAGTCCGGCAGCCAAAAATGTTGCGACTAACGCGAACACCCAAACAAGGCTCGGGAGTAAGACAGGCCATTTATCAATGAGATTGCTGCGGTCTGGCTGATGTATTGTGACGGTCAAATCCGGCTCCTTGTCCGTTGAGAAAACCCTAAGTCTTCTCGAGAACGTGGTTAATCTAGGTGACAAAGCAGTTTATGAAGGGCGTGACCATCCTATTCGCGTCTCACGCCCGTTGGAGGGTGATTACACACCTATTTGTCGCGTTGTCCGACAAAGCATTGAACGTAATATTGGCAGACATTCGGCAGAAGGCTCCCTATATGGAGCGCATGACCTATCCTGACAACATCCAAGACATGATCGACGACTTCACCTTTCTCGACGATTGGGAAGACCGTTACATGCATGTGATTGATCTTGGTAAGGCCCTACCGCCTCTACCAATCGAGGTAAAAACCGACACCAACAAAGTCAAAGGATGTGCAAGTCAGGTTTGGCTGGTCAGCACTCGCAATGATAACAAATGGGCCTTCGACGGAGATAGCGACGCTCATATTGTCAAAGGGCTCGTCGCGATTGTCCTCGAAATCTATTCAGGTCGAACCGCAGATGAAATTGCGACGCTTGACGCGAATGACATTCTTTCAAAACTTGGTTTGTCCGAACATCTATCCGCGCAGCGCTCCAACGGTCTTGCCGCCATGATTGGGCGGATCAAGACCGAAGCTATAAGCTAGGTAAAGACGTCGCCAACCGAGACGGCTCCGCCATTGATCGTTTTGATCTCAACGTAAGCCGCCGTAAGCGCAGAGGCGAAAAGCGCATACATGGCGTATCCCCCTAAGCCCGCGATGCCATTATATAAGAGTTGCTGACCCACCGACATATTTAGGGCCGCCGTCGGATCACCCGCCATGACGTTAATGCCCGTCAACACCATACCGATACCCAATGTAACTGAATAAATAACAAGCCCTATGATCGAAATCACCAATAAGAGTAAGAAAATATAACGTTTATTGCCCTTCGCAAAGGTCCAAGACGCGCCGAGTGAGCTGAAAATACCTTTATCTTCGTGGACCATCATCGGACCTGCGAGCGCCCAACCCGGCCAGACAAAAATGAAACCAATAAAGATCGGCAGTATTCCTACATAACAAACTATACCGTAGATTAATGCCGTTATGAACATCGGAACAGTCAGCCGTAACGCGCGGCTATGTGTATTATTCGGAACTTCGGTGTTCGTCATAGATGCGTATGAGGTTTGCACGACCACCAACTGAAACCAAATCGCCAGTAGGAAACCAAATATACCCGCAAAAATCGTCCAACCCAAATAGGTGCCAGACGTCACGAGGTCCTCGGGAGCAGAAGACTCCAAAACGCCTTGGACTTGAGATGTCATCAAAGTTGCTGATGAAATTGTTAAGACTAAACCGATCGCAAATGCGATCAAAAGCGGTTTTGGGGACGCAAACAAGCTCGTGAATGTGTTAGACATAACACGTCCAAAATCGAAGGATTTTTGGTCTGGGTTCTGCCACTCAAATTCATATTCTGGCGCGCCAGGATCAGTGTAAGTCATCGTCTAAAGTCTCCCCTTTTTACCTAGCTACTCAATACAGGCACACGGGTCTAGGGCTTCAATTCAACATCCCAATAAAGATAATCGAGCCAACTGTCGTGCAGATGATTGGGTGGGAAACGTCGACCTTGGCTTTGCAATTGATGCATTGATGGCTGTAGCGGGGTCGTACTGGGGTGCATACGTGCATCACGCGGCAGCCGCCCGCCCTTTTTTAGATTGCATGTCGAACATGCCGCGACAATATTCGTCCAGCTTGTCTTTCCGCCCAACCGTCGTGGGATGACATGGTCAAAGGTCAACTCATGGGGGGATTGACAATATGCACATTTGAAACCATCCCGCAGAAAGAGGTTGAAACGGGTAAAGGCTGGCGATCTATTTTGCGGAACATAATCTTTTAGGGCCACGACCGATGGCATTTGCATCTCGAAATTTGGACTACGAACGCATTGTTCATAATGGTCAACCACATTCACACGATCCAGAAAAACCGCCTTCACAGCATCCTGCCATGACCAAAGGGACAGCGGAAAATAAGACAGAGGCTGATAGTCAGCATTCAGTATCAAACAAGGATAATTTCCCTGCTTAACAGGCGCAGCCCCGGATAGCGGCCCTATGTCATGGGACAGCGCACTCATCTGCTCGCGCCTAAAGACGGATGGATCAAATTTTGAAAGCGATTAAGAATACTGAAAGCGCGTCTCCTATGCCTTTATCGTCCTGAACTTCAGACTATGCAGAAAGATGTTGCTTTGACAAGTGCGGCTAAACTGCCAACCCAACAGGCAGCAATGTTTCAAATTAGACAGATGTTCTGGTCTCAACCAAAACAAACCCAATGATTCTCAAGCCGCAAGCTATAATGATGGATCGCTAAACCTCGCCCGTCATAGGCGTCAAATTGAGCTTCTTCGCAAGTTTCGCAAGACGGTAAAAAACTTGATCCGTAACCATCCGTGATCGGTTAGGTTGACACAATAGGTGTAGCTCGTCTCCGCGAACATCCAATTCAAAATCAATTAACAAAGACGGCGTTCTGCCCGTGGCAACAATACCCAAACGAATGGCTTCACCAATACAAGATGCAGTGCGACGTTGCTCGTCAGTTAGTAGTGATTTTATCAACCCCGTCACAGGAGGCTTACGCTTTGCAGTATAAGTGCGGAAAAGTGAGAGCGACAGAAACGCGCGCTCCGCATGCGTTAGACCCGCAACAGGGGCATAAAGAACATCTTCAAACACCAACTCTGCGCGGTAATCTGGATGTAAGTTCTTCCCTAACCCCGCAAGGTGACAGGCAGCATGAACGAGCCTCGCATCATTTCGTTCGTCAAATCCACGCGGCAACGTCGGCAACAGAGGTGATAAAAAACGATAGAGGGGTGGCCCAAAATGCTCAGCTTGGACTGAACCCCGTGCGAAATCACGACACCCGTCAATCAAAGCATCACGACTTTTCAATGTCTCGGGCAAGGTATCCCAAACTAATCCTTCCCGTAATCCTGCCATTGAAATTACGATCGACTTAGGTGAAAAACGCGCCAGCAATCGTTCTAACATGAGACCCGCATAGGGAAGCGTTTCAGCGCGCGCTTTGCGCATACCGGGCCAATTCAGAACCTCATTCAACCCATCCGTCCAGGCCCAATGTGCGAGGTCTGTCGCCGCTTCAGGCGTTAAGCGATACCCTTGCAATGTGCGCATCGGATAGTCTGTTCTCTGCTGATGTATCGATCCCAAATTTCGCCACGCTCCGCCGATCAGGTAAAGCGTATCTTCACCGTCAAGATAATGCGGCACCTTCGACAACGCGGCGTCTAAATCTTCGATACGCGCGGCATAGTCCTTGGATGTTAGAACTGCGAGATTACCGCCGATAGCGTCAAATGGCCCTAAGGGTAATGAGACACCTTTTACATTCGCGCCATCCGCCTTCAACTCAGGCCCCACGCGCATCAACTCAAGGCTTGCACCTCCAAGATCAGCCCCAATACCAACGCGGCGATCATTATTGGACAAAAGACCAAGGGCAGATAGTCGGGCTTCTTCCGCACCCGAAATAGGTGTAATATCTAAACCCGTTTCTTCTCTAATTGAGGCAACAAAATCAGGTGCATCCTCTGCGACACGTAGAGCGGCAGTGGCGCCAACAAGAGGTTTCACCAACCCCCGCGCAGATATGATATGTGAGAACCGCGCCAATGCATCACGACATTGGGCCTTACCTGTCTCAGACAATCGTCCCGTTCTACGTAAATCACGACCCAATCCCGCAAGGATTTTTTCGTTATAGACAGGCGTGAAATGGGACCCAAAAACATCATAGATCACAAGGCGCACGGAGTTAGACCCAATGTCGATAACGGCAAGCTGCCGTAGAGGCGCGGTCCCAGACATTCAACTCACCAACTTTGGATGAAATATCTGCGAGTCCGGCACATCTGCGTCTTCGAGATGAGCAGGCGCTGAATCCGCGAGGGCTGTTCCGCGACCAGATAAGGACGGGTTTTCCATGAAATACTCATGCGCAGAGAAACGCGGCGTTCCCTCCTTCTGTGCAACACGCACATATCGTCCGGTCGCCTGCAGTTCCCAACTATTCGTATTATCGAGTAAGTTCGCAATCATAATTTGATCAAGTATCTGATTGTGCACAGTCGGGCTCTCAACGGGAACAAGCGTCTCAATGCGGCGGTTGAGATTGCGCGGCATCCAATCCGCAGAGCTGATATAGACAAGCGCTTGATCCGACGGCAGTTCTTCTCCGTTCCCAAAACAGACCACCCGTGAATGTTCCAGAAAACGACCAATAATTGATTTCACGCGAATGTTTTCACTCATGCCTTCGACACCTGGCCGCAAGCAACAAATGCCCCTCACGACGAGGTCAATTTTTACACCCGCTTGGGATGCACCATAGAGTTTTTCAATAACGATAGGATCAACAAGAGCATTCATCTTTGCCCAAATCGTTGCAGGTCGCCCTGCATGTGCGTGCAAAATTTCTCGGTCGATACTCTCGAGTAAATCCTCTCTTAATGTGAGCGGCGCAATTGAGAGTTTCTGCAGACCACGCGGTTCATTGTAACTCGTCATAAAGTTAAATAGTTTCCCGACGTCCTCCCCAATAATAGGGTCCGCCGTGAACAATGCGAGGTCGGTATATATTTTGGCATTTTGAGCGTGGTAATTGCCCGTACCAAGATGCGTATACATCCGCAATTTCCCTTGCTCCCGTCGGATCACAAGACTGACTTTTGCATGGGTCTTATAGCCCACAAAACCGTAGACGACCTGAACGCCCGCGCGTTCTAAATCCCGCGCCCAACGCATATTGGACGCCTCATCGAAACGCGCTTTTAATTCGACAAGTGCCGTGACATTTTTTCCAGCTTCTGCGGCGTCAATCAACGCGCCAACGATCGGGCTATCCTCGCTTGTGCGGTAAAGTGTCTGTTTAATCGCGACAACATCAGGATCACGAGCCGCTTGCTGTAGGAATTGTATGACGACGTCGAATTCTTCGTAAGGATGGTGAACCACAATATCTTTAGCGGCAATGGCAGCCAAACAGTCGCCATCGAATTCACGAATGCGTTCTGGGAAACGCGCCGAAAAACTTGGGAATAAGAGGCGTTTCGTTCCGACTTTTACAAGTTCAGACAGGTCACATAGACCTAAGATGTCAGCGCTATTTGAGATCACCTCATCGGCACAATCAAAACTACTCACGAGGAAGTCTTGCAAACTAACGTCCATTTTACGATTGACCTCAAGGCGAATAACGATGCCTCTCCGCCGTTGCCGTAACAGATTTTCAAAGTGGATAACGAGGTCTTCGGCCCGTTCATCCACTGCGATGCCACTATCGCGCGTAATTCTAAAAACGCCTGACGATGTCACGTCAAAATCCGGATAGATATTGGGTGAAAAGGCTTGCAGTGCATCCTCAATCAGAACGAAATTTCGTTCTTTGCCACTGGCCTCGATCTCTACAAAACGAGGCATATTCGACGGAACAGTAATCAGACCGAAAAGAGGGTCTCTATCTTTCTGCTCTAATCCTAAAACGATCCCGAAACCTAAATTTGGGATAAATGGAAAAGGGTGCGCTGGGTCGACGGCCAAAGGCGTTAGAAGCGGCAGAATGTCTGTATCAAAAGTCTTCCGCAATGCCTCATGTTGAACATCCGAAAGCGCATCCGTTTCGAGTACATTTATTTTTTCCGCGGCAAGCTCCCGACGGAGTTTACGCCAGCACCTATTTTGCCTCGCAACAATTTTCCCTGCGCGGCGGTCAATTTTGGTCAGCTGTTCAGCGGGTAAAAGATAACTCGGATCATCGCCTCGCAAGCCAGCCCGGACTTGCTCCCGCAGTCCCGCAACACGCACCATATAAAATTCATCGAGGTTGGAGGCAGAAATGGAAAGGAACCTGACCCGTTCCAAGAGTGGCACATCTGGATTCTCCGCTTCTTCCAAAACCCGCGTGTTGAAAAACAACCAAGATAGCTCTCGATTGAAAAGGCGTGAGGGATTGTTGGGTTTCACGTGAAAATAGCTCTAAATTAGGGGCGCAACTATGGGCTCTCTGTATGACAGTGAGACACCCTTAACACAAGCAACAGGTGGATAGTGCCTAAGCTGCCGCGCTGGCCGCAGTTTCGTCAGACAGAATAGTGAAGAGACTGATCGCGTCGGGTGCAGCCCTTAATTTCGAACGTTTTTCTTCACGGCGGAGTTGGCGCGAAACGCGAGCCAAAGCTCGTAAATGCGCGCCAGCCGCATCCGCGGGGGCCAGTAAGAAGGCTACTAAATCAACAGGACGACCATCGACGCTGTCGAAATCCATAGGTTCAGTAAGCCGTGCGAAACCCGCAACAACATGGTCAAGACCGTCAATGCGTGCATGTGGCAGAGCCACGCCGTTTCCGACGCCTGTTGATCCCAAACGTTCGCGTTCCATCGCCGCCGCAACGATGTCACGGCATGGAATCTTCAGACCGTGCGCCGCTATCAAGCGCAGGGCCATATCTTGGAAAAGCTGCTTCTGCGATCCAATGTTAAGATCGACAACAACACTTTCTGATGAAAACAATCCGTCACTCATATACGTGCTCACATTTTCCCATGCCGTCTGGCCGTCGATACGGTAATCAAACATGCAATCCCCAAAAATGCGCCTTTCAGTTAGGTCGTCGGTGCTTATCCGCACTCAACTTTCAGGTCAAATGCGGTTTGCAGGATAGAACTTTACTCTGAGAGGTTTGTAAATCTCACCTGATTTAGGCCGTTTTGGGGTCGATCCACCCAATATGGCCATCAGCGCGCTTAAAAACGACATTAATCCCGCCATGTCGGGCGTTGTGGAACACAACCACACCCGAGTCAGCAAGACCGACTTCGAGGGCTGCCATTCCCGGCGTTAAAGTTCGAATGTGCTTAACACTCTCAGCAATAACCATAGGTTCGTCTTTAATGGGTGCCCCGTCGTCATCTGCGTCGAGATCGTCGCTCACAGGGTTCTCCAGCACAAACATGGACGCCTCTTTGGCTTTCGCCCGTTGACTGTGATCTTTTAGTCGCCGTTTGTAGCGCCTCAGACGCTTTTCCATATGTTCTAAGGCTTCATCCGACGCAGGATAAGCCTCTTGCGCTTCACCCTGCGCCTCCATTGAGGAACCAGAAGGCAAATGAACGGAGCATAACGTTCTAAACCCGGATCCCTCGCGCGCAATACTGACCTGCGCCTCTCCTTCACGATGTATATACTTGTCCATCATCTCCTCTAATCGGGTTGTTATTCGCTCACGAAGCGCTTGTGAAACATCGATTCCTTTGGAGACGATTTGGATTTGCATGGGCAACCTTTCTGAGGGTTCTCTCGTGTGTAGGCGTTCAGCTTACCACACCTCAGCGAGCTTGTGGGATTTATTGCTACATTTTTACGTGCTGTGACGTAAGCACCATATGGAAAACGTTACGAAAACACCTCGCTTTGATCTTCTGAGACAGGTTCTGAACCTTGTCGCGGCCCCGCTAATCTGGGCTTGCTCATCTTTAGGGTTCTTCGTCGATGGCGCTCGCAGCCCATCGGAATTCTCCGATTTATCGGAAAATCTACTCGTTCCATTTCCCGTGGCTTTCTCCATCTGGTTGCCAATCTTCATCGGAATATTGATTTACAGCGTCGTGCAAATGATGGGCATCAACAAGACGCGAGACATATTCCGAAAAACAGGATGGTACATCGCAACTGGTCTCTGGGGTATTGTCGCGTGGGGCTTGGTGACGGCATTTGCCCCCAACTCAAGCGTCGAAATTCTTGCGACCTTGATTTTCATACCGTCCATGTGTGCGCTAGTCGCTGGAATGGTAATTCTAACACGCGGCAGCCAAGCACTAGACACGATGGAAAAGTTATGTGTCCTCACGCCCATAAGCCTCATCGCAGGATGGTGCTCGCTTGCCTTTTTTGTTGGCATGAATGGCGTGATCTGGAGTGGTGTCGAGAGCTGGGGCTGGAGCGCCGTCGGTACAGCAATTTCAGTTCTCGGACTTACGCTTTGGTGGATCATATACGTGCTTCGTCAAGGCGCGAGAAACAAAATCTATGCTTTCCCGATCGTCTGGGGACTCGGCTTTCTCGCGTTTCGGCACCAGTGGGTCCGTTTGGATCGGAAGTGCCGCGCTCATCGGCATTGTTGCCGCCATTGCTGCCGCGATGATAAAAGTTAGGCCGTCCGTAAAACCCAGTGCTTAGCCGAAGACATCCGTGTCTTCACTTAACGGATCTGGGCCATATTGATTAGACCCAACCGTGCCTGGGAATATGAACCAAATGATATTGGCTATGCCTGCTAAATTACCGATGACGGGGATAACACCAATGATCCGAAACCCAAGTACAAGCCAGCCTGATTGGTCCAAATCATGAAACCGTCGGATCTCCAACATAATTTGAGGCAGAAAATTCCCTAGCGCGAAAAAGAAAATCAATATTAGCGCAAAGTTTCCGCTGCCGCCCAATCCAGCTTCAAAGTTGACGTCCTCGCCACCTACGGCGTCAGCCACCATCTGATACCACTCGGGACCCCCTTCAGCCATATATATGACTGTCGCGAGCACACAGTAGATGATAAGCTGGAACAATAAGACCCACCAATAAGCAGACCGTTGGGCCCGCCCGTCTGGATTGGTATAATTCGCATAGTAGCTTCGAACTGCGGTTCCAAAATCAAGCATTATCCGAACACCTTCGTATCATAACCAAATGGATCAGGGCCATACTGATTGGCACCAACCGTACCCTGAAATGCGAACCAAATCATCTGAGCAAACCATGTTACCCCTATAATGGCGTTCAAGAGCGCGAAAACCAGAACCATCCAACCTGTTTGTCCAAGGTCATGAAAACGACGAGCCGCCACCGATAGGTTCGGTAAAATATTCATCACCCAAAATAACAACCAAGCTATGAGAATGTTCACAGAGGTTCGTGAGATCTCATCACCCTCTGCCGCGGCGAAATCAATCATTGCAACAAACGCTACCATGAGACCGATATGAACGATCATTTGCATTAGAAAAGGCCACCAAAACTCCGAACGGGTCGCCCGTCCCTCGAAATTGACAAAATTCCTATAATACAAAGATATCGCTTCGCCGAACCCTACCATTTATACGCTCCCGTAGCTGGCCTTAAACCCCACCACCAAAGCGTTCCGTCCAAGCTACCACGTCATCGTCTTCAATTTTAGCAAACAGAACAGGTGGCGCGCTGACCGGATGGCCATGTGGCAAAGCATCAACTAAATCGGCGGCCTCTCCAAATTTCCAAGTCCGACGATCTGTAGGGATACTCATAGCTTCGAGAATTCTCTCTGCAGCATCGGGAATAATAGGCTGGGCAAGAATGCCGAACAGCGCGACCAAATTCAGGCCCGTGCGGACGCCCATCGCCGCTTGATCGACGTCGGTTTTATAGTGCGTCCAAGGCGCAGCTTGAGTTAAATACTCGTTGCCAGCCGCCCATATTGCACGTGTCTCTGCCATCGCCTTCCGGAACTCTCTAGCTTCATAGTAGGAAACCAAACGAGGTAACCGTTCGGACAGCTCAGCCTCAATCCAAATTTCGGCCTCGGTTTTTACACCGCCAACAGGCACTTGGCCGTCAAATTTCTTCACGCAATAACTAGTAATCCGATTAACAAAATTACCTAATACATTGGCAAGGTCGGAATTCACGCTGGCTTGGAATTCTTCCCAGGTAAACGCCGCATCAGAGCTCTCGGGCGCATTCGCCATGAGATGCCAGCGCCAGTAATCAGACGGCGCAATATCAACGGCTTGGTCCATGAAGACACCGCGTTTTTGGCTCGTTGAGAATTTCCCACCGTACCATGTTACCCAGTTGAAGGCCTTGAGCTCATCAACTAACTTCCAAGGCTGTCCGGCTTTTTCTGTGCCCTGCCCCATGATCGTCGTTGGAAATGAGAGCGTATGAAAGGCGACGTTATCTTTGCCCATGAATTGAACATAGCGCGTCGCATCGGCACCCTTATCTGTCCGCCAATACGGTTCCCAATCGGTTCCATTTTTCTCGGCCCAATCTTGTGTCGCCCCAATGTAAGCGATGGGAGCATCGAACCAAACGTAGAAAACTTTGCCATCAAAACCATCTCTGATGTCGCCTGCTTCATTTACAACAGGAATACCCCATTCCAAATCGCGCGTAATCGATCGATCTCTTAAACCCTCATCTAACCATTTCATCGCAATAGACGTCGTCAGCGCAGGCCAGTCGGCGCGATGAGTTTCGACCCAGTCCCGGAGACGACCACTCATCTCGGATTGCTTCAAATAAAGGTGATTTGTATCTCGAATTTCAACGTCCTTACTGCCGGAAACCGCACTATAAGGGTCAATCAAATCGACGGGATCGAGAAGTTTACCACAGCTATCGCACTGGTCACCACGGGCGGCTTCAAATCCACAGTTCGGACAGGTCCCCTCAACATAGCGATCAGGTAAATAACGTCCGTCCGTTACGGAATAGACCTGCTTCGATACCCGCTCTTCAATGAAGCCGTTTTCTTCGAGCGCAAGCGCAAATGCTTGCGTCAGTCGTTGCGTACTTTCCGAACTGGATCGGCCGAAATAATCATAGGACAGTTTGAACTCTGCGCCAGCCTCTGCTTGAGCTACATGCATCTGATCACAATAGTCAGAGACAGACAAACCAGCGTCAGCAGCAGCTAACTCCGCCGGCGTCCCATGTTCATCCGTTGCACAGATATAAAGCACATCATGACCAAGCAGACGCATCACGCGACTATACACGTCAGCGGGCAGCATAGAGCCAGCTAAATTCCCTAAATGCTTCACACCATTAATGTAAGGAAGCGCGGAGGTGACAAGGATGCGTTGAGGAGTAAGTGTAGACATAGCGCGCCTTCTACCGACAGCGTGGCTGCATTCAAGTGGAATTGACGCAGATTAGTCGGAACAAACCTCATACACCAATCAATATCGCCATCGTGTTTGAACGCGAAAATGAACACATTTGCCCGCGTATGTAAAAACCTGCACATTCATACGATAAGCAGCTTGCCAGAACGCAGAACACCCGCTAAACGCCCGCCACACCAGACAGTGCCCCTATAGCTCAGCTGGTAGAGCACCTGATTTGTAATCAGGGGGTCCGCGGTTCGAGTCCGTGTGGGGGCACCATTGTCCGACATCACAAACCGGGTATGTTGTTGAAATCACTGGCTTTTACCTAAACTACCCTAAGCCAACCTCTGATTTCCAGCATTTTTGTGCCACAAACTGTGCTACAGACTGTGCTACAAATGGCTGTAATGAAACGCCTCAATCAGTATCTCAAACGCCGTGGCGATGCTTGGAGTTACCACCGCAGAGTTCCAAAGATCTTTGCGGAGCTTGACCCACGCGGGACAATCCGAACTTCGCTGGGAACATCCTCACTAGAAATAGCTAGGGCTCGGCGCGATGCTTTAGCCCGTGCCGACGACAAACTCTGGCGTGCGTTACAATCTGAGCTACCTTCGGCGTTAGACGCTTACGAAGCGGCTCGTGACCGCGCGATGTCCCTCGGCTTCATTTACATTCCTGCTAAAGAGCTGGCTGCTCAAGCCACAATGGATGAAATCCTGAACCGGCTTAAGAAGATTGAGCCTTCCTCCCCTATAGTGACTGCCGAAGCAGACGCTATGCTTGGCCTCGTAAACCCCACAGCTGTAACG
>CALHXF010000119.1 GCA_938040095.1 uncultured Caulobacterales bacterium | reverse complement strand
GCATCGGGACTGCGCAAAGGCTTAACGCCGATATTGGGACGATCCAGCCACCCAGAACTTTGCGCGAGCGCGGGTACAATGGATATCCCCTGCCCTGCGACAACTAAACTGATAATGGTCTCGAGGCTTGTCACGCTCGTTTCGGCTAAAGTTGTTCGGCTTTGGAGGCTACAAAGATCAACGGTTTGGTCGCGAAAGCAATGACCCTCTGAAAGCAAAATCATTTGATCCAATGGGAGGTCAGACACATCAAGGCGCTCAAGGGCGGCCAGATCATGTCCAATCGGATGAATGACCAATAAGGGTTCATCATAAAGCGGGATAGCCATAAGTCGCGGCGTTTCAGGTGGCGTTGCGAGAATTGCGGCGTCCAAATCTCCACCCAGCAAATCGTCCGTCAGGCGTTCGGTAATGTTCTCGCGAAAAACAAGCTCCAAACGTGGAAACGAGTTTCCCAATGCACGCAAAACATCTGGGATCAGAAACGGCGAAATCGTCGGGATAGACCCAAATCGAAACTGTCCTGCAAATGGATCACTCGCCTCTGCCGTGATTGAACGGATCGCATCAACGGCCCCCAGCGCCTCATCAGCCAAACTCAAAACGCGTACTCCAATCGGGGTCAGCATGGCCGCGCGTTTCGTACGTTCAATAAGGGTGACACCCAAATCAGCTTCTAACTTTTGCAATTGAACAGATAAAGTCGGTTGGCTGACGTTGCAACTCTCCGCGGCTTTGCCAAAATGTCCATGTCGTGCGATCGCGCGCAAATAAACCAGGTCTCTTATATTCATAGACGCAGACTATCATAACACTAAAAACAATCAATTAGACACATAGAACAGAAGGTCGCACTCTCCTAACAAATCTGGCGAAAGACCAGCTTCAGGGATTTCAATATTCCGCATCACCACACTTGAGGAGAGACGACATGAAGGACATGACAAGTACATCAGGCGGCAAATGCCCCGTTATGCACGGCGCAACATCAGGCACACAAAGCCTTCGCGGAAACCGCCAGTGGTGGCCAGAACAACTCGATCTCAGCATTCTTCATCAAGCCACAGGTCTAAACAGCCCCATGGAAGATGATTTTGATTACGCTAGTGCTTTTGCCGCGATTGATTATGACACGCTCAAAAAGGACCTGACGCATGTGATGACGGACAGCCAAGACTGGTGGCCTGCAGATTGGGGGCATTACGGTGGTTTCTTCATCCGTTTGGCTTGGCATGCTGCGGGAACATATCGCACAGCGGATGGACGCGGTGGATCTGGAACAGGCGCGCAGCGTTTCGCCCCCCTGAACAGCTGGCCTGATAATGGGAACCTAGATAAAGCCCGTCGCCTGCTTTGGCCCGTTAAACAGAAATTCGGGAATGCTGTATCTTGGGCCGACCTCTTCATCCTTTCGGGTAATGTCGCAATGGAATCTATGGGTTTTGAGACCTTTGGTTTTGCGGGTGGGCGTGAGGATATTTACGCGCCTGAAACAGATATTTACTGGGGCCGTGAGACAGAATGGCTGGAAGAAAGCGGCGGACCGAACACACGTTACACAGGCGATCGCGAGTTAGAAAACCCGCTTGCCGCTGTGCAAATGGGCCTCATCTATGTGAACCCAGAAGGCCCAGACGGGAACCCTGACCCGCAAGCCTCAGCCCATGACATCCGTGATACATTTGCGCGCATGGCCATGAATGATGAAGAAACCGTCGCATTGGTCGGCGGCGGACATACATTCGGTAAAGCCCATGGCGCAGGCGACCCAGATCTCGTCGGCCCAGAGCCAGAGGCCGGAGACATCACTGATCAAGGGTTTGGTTGGATCAACGCATTTGAATCTGGCAAAGCCGAACACACCACAACATCAGGCATCGAAGGCGCTTGGACAACAACGCCGAATGCATGGAAAACGGGTACGGGTGAAGGTTATTTCGACCTCCTACTGGATTATGAGTGGACCTTAGGAAAAAGTCCTGCGGGCGCACAGCAATGGCATCCAACGGACCCTGTCGCGCAGAAACTCGTCCCTGACGCTCATGTCAAAGGCAAGTTCAACCCACCGATGATGACGACGGCGGATATGGCGATGAGAGTCGACCCTGCCTATCGTAAAATCTCGGAGCATTTCCGCGATAACCCAAAAGCCTTTGAAGACGCTTATGCCCGAGCTTGGTTCAAATTGACCCATCGCGATATGGGCCCTCGTACCCTTTATGTTGGTCCAGAAGTTCCAAGTGAAATTCTACAATGGGAAGATTACGTCCCGCCCGTTGATCACGCTGTCATTGACAATGGTGACATCGACGCTCTGCGTGATCTCATCCTGAAATCTGGTTTGTCGGTTTCCGAGCTTGTCTCAACGGCTTGGGCGTCTGCGGCCTCATTCCGTGGATCGGATAAGCGCGGCGGTGCCAATGGCGCACGTGTCCGTCTTAACCCTGCTAAGGATTGGGACGTGAACCAACCTGCACAACTCGCGAAGGTCCTAAAGGTCCTCGAAGGTATCCAGTCTGACTTTAACAAATCTGCAAAAGGCGGTAAGAAAGTCTCTCTCGCGGATTTGATCGTCTTGGGCGGTACAGTCGCTGTTGCTTCCGCGTCATCGGCTGCAGGTCATGACGTAACGGTTGATTTCACACCAGGTCGCATGGACGCCTCGCAAGAGATGACCGATGCCGACGCCTATGCCGTATTAGAGCCAGAAGCCGATGGGTTCCGTAACTATCTCAAAGCAGATTATACGGTTCCGACCGAAGCGCTGCTGGTAGATCGCGCACAACTCTTGAACCTCACAGCGCCAGAAATGACGGTCCTGGTCGGTGGGCTGCGCGTGTTGGGCGCCAATCACGGCGGATCAAAAGCAGGTGTCTTTACGGACCGCGAAGGTCAACTCACCAATGACTTCTTCACGAACCTCATCGACATGAGCACGGTCTGGACCAAGACAGATGACAGTGAGCAATCCTTCGTCGGTAAATGTCGTAAGACAGGCGCAGAGAAATGGACGGCCACACGTGTCGATCTGGCCTTTGGATCTAACTCACAACTCCGCGCCCTCTCAGAACGTTACGCGCAATCCGACGCAGAGGGTGCATTTGTGCGTCACTTTGCGAAGGCGTGGACAAAAGTCATGAATAATGATCGTTTTGACCTGAGCCGCAAACCAAACGCATAAAGCGTTTGATGCGTAACTAGATTAACGCTTCCCCAAAGCGATATTAGCGCGGTGTTTCTCCTCCCCTAAGGGGTGAGACACCGCGTTTTTTTTGGGCTGCGATAAGGTCGATTGAAATAAATACGATATTAAGGCCTCGACACTTACAACCAGATCGGGTGTTTTTATATCTGGGATTGGGGTATGAAATGAATAGAGCCGACACAATTAAGGCAATAAATGCGGGCGCGATTGCCGCCTGCGTATCGGGGACTTTGACGCTGATCGTCAGCTTGATCGCAATTGGCGCGAACAGTTCAGAAGATACACTGGGGAATTTCAATGACCCGCTCATATTCTTCGATGTGGGTCTTATTTTTCTCATGGCCTTCTTCATTTGGAGAAAATCGCGCGTGGCCGCGGTCTTGATGTTCATTTACTTCGCCGCCTCAAAATTCATTATCACAGCAGAGACAGGTCAAGTGTCTGGCATCTTCACCAGCGTTCTGTTTCTCTTCTTCTTTGGTCGCGCAGCGTGGGGCACATTCGTCTGGCACAAACTCGAGAAAGCCGAGAATCCTGACTACCGGACAGCCAAAAAAGGATGGATGATCGCAGGTGGCGTTCTTGCGACTCTGATGATTTTAATGATTGGATTAAGCGTTATCGTGACAAGTGGATTCACACCCGCGACGACTGTTCAAATGGGCGAAGAACTGCCCCAAAGCCAGCTGGACACGTTACGGGAAAAAAACATCATTCGGCCTGATGAGACAGTCGCGTATTATTACTTTTCTGGGATATTAAAGGTCGAAGCGGGCGGCACCATCATGACAGATCAGAGGATCATCGGATACTGGAATGAGAATGGAGAGGTTCAATCGCTCGGATATTCATTGGATAATATCGACAGAATGATCTTGGCTGAAGAAGGCGGTGTTGTGATGGATGCGATCTATCAAATCGCAGTGCGTGGAAACGATGAATCATCTCTTCTTATTCCCGTATCAATCGAAAATGACCGGCACCTTGAAATGATTTCAGCCTTAGAAAAACACATTTCGGAGAACACCGCTCGCGACGCCGCAGTATCAGAATAACCCCCATCTGCGACGGCGCACCGCGCTTGTTATTTTGCGGTGTCGCGCTACATAGCGGATATGTCCGAACCTACTGATCAGTCCCTCATTCGCAACTTCTCTATTGTTGCTCATATTGACCACGGCAAGTCCACTTTGGCGGATCGTCTGATCTCCTTTTGTGGCGGCCTCACCGACCGTGAAATGTCCGAGCAAGTCCTCGACAATATGGATATTGAAAAAGAACGCGGGATTACGATTAAGGCGCAAACGGTTCGCCTCGAATACCCTGCCAAGGACGGTAAAACCTATATCATGAACCTGATGGATACGCCGGGTCATGTTGACTTTGCCTATGAAGTGTCGCGCTCCCTCTCGGCCTGTGAAGGCTCCATTCTTGTTGTCGATGCGTCGCAAGGCGTTGAAGCGCAAACCCTCGCCAATGTTTACCAAGCCATCGAGCATGACCACGAGATCGTTACGGTTCTAAATAAAATCGACCTGCCCGCCGCAGAACCTGATCGCGTGAAACAACAGATCGAAGACGTCATCGGCCTCGACACATCTGAGGCCGTCGAATGTTCTGCCAAATCTGGCATTGGCATTGAAGACGTACTTGAATCCATCGCGCTGCGCCTGCCGCCGCCGCCGCCCCAAGACCCGAAAGCTCCGTTGAAAGCCATGCTCGTCGATGCATGGTACGACACCTATATGGGCGTGGTCGTTTTGTTCCGCGTCATCGAAGGCACGGTTAGCAAAGGTATGCGCATCCGCACGATGAATACGGGCGCGAGTTACACCGTCGATAAGGTCGGGACATTCTTGCCCAAGCCGACCGATTGCAAATCCATTGGCCCCGGCGAAATTGGGTTCCTAACGGGATCGATCAAAGAAGTCGCCGACGCCGCCGTGGGCGATACAATTACCGAAGATAAACGCCCGACAGAAACCGCGCTGGACGGATTTAAGCCCGCACAGCCTGTTGTGTTCTGTGGCATCTTCCCTGTCGATGCAGCCGATTTCGAAGACTTGCGCGCCGCGATGGGCCGCTTGCGGTTGAATGATGCGTCGTTCAGCTATGAGATGGAAACCTCAGCCGCGCTTGGATTTGGCTTCAGGTGTGGGTTCTTGGGACTGCTGCATTTGGAGATTATCCAAGAGCGCCTCGAACGTGAATTTGATTTGGACCTCATCACGACGGCCCCCTCCGTGGTCTATACGCTATCAATGCGCGACGAGACGGAAATGCAGCTGCATAACCCAGCCGATATGCCCGACGTAATGAAGATCGACCACATTCAAGAGCCTTGGATCAAAGCGACGATCATGACGCCCGATGAACATTTGGGTGGCATCTTGAAACTT
>CALHXF010000118.1 GCA_938040095.1 uncultured Caulobacterales bacterium | reverse complement strand
AGACGATCCACATAGTTATCGTGGTCATTTACATCAAATTCTTCATCATAAAGCGTATAAAGTGGAATCCCCGACGCAGTATCAAACTGAATCGTTGGTGACTTATCTGACTGAATACGGAACTCTATAGCTTGCTCCGTGCGTTCAACCTTCGAGTAAGCCACATCAGCAGAAACCGTCAGCCGTTCGCTGACATCATAAGAACCGTTCAAACCGACACCTTGGAAAGTTTCCTCACGTTCCCAATTACCACCCTGCACTTCAATTGTGTTCTCAGTTGTAGCGGAGATGATGCCACCATTTGCTCGATACCGAAGAAGATCGACAGATGAAGGATTGCTGTCAAAGCCAGGAATTCCACCGAGCGAACTATCATTTCGCTTCCAGCCATTGAACGTTAAGTCATTACGCTCCTCAGATTGTGTACGTTTGGACCACTGCGCATCCAAATTGATGTCCCAACGGTCATTTGGCTGCCACTGAAGCGTTCCGAAAAGGGCATCTCTGGCATCCTGGGTATCATTTTGACGGTAATGGCGCTGACTTGGCACCAAGACAAAAGGTGACCCGAAATTGATTGCATCTAGGCGCTCGTCACCCGTTGGTTCATTAGATGTGACAACACCAATGTTGTTGTTATCTCCACCTTGGCTATTGGGTGCTCGGTAGTCTTCGCAATCCCTGTTGGATTCAATGGGGTTATTTGTAAAGCCAATGCCTAATTCGTCGGTCGGATTTGGACGCACAATACAAGCAAAACTTGACGAACCAAAATTCGACGTCGAGCGAATTTCTGACTCTGGCTGAGAAATCTTGCTAACTTGACCGCCAATAGAAAAACCGATGTCGCCACCGCCAACTTCGAATTGATCAACATAGCTAAGCGTGCCGCGATAGCCGATGTCACCGACCTGAGTATCATCTTGGTTCAGTTGGTCTGGGTTAACGTTACCTTTAATTTCAGCCTGGATCCGACGCTTGCCGAAATCAAGAGGCTTCAGTGTGTCGATCTGGATCTGACCAGCAACGCCACCTTCAATCTGGCTAGCATCCTGTGTTTTAAAGACAGCCAGCTTGTTCACAAGCTCCGATGGAAACTGAGAGAAGTTAACTGAACGGTCGCCAGAGCCGTTACCAACCAATCGCCCGTTAATAACAGTTGAGGACAAATATGGCCCAAGTCCACGAATTGAAACTTCTGTTGCGCCGCCATTTTCGCGATGAGAGGTAACGCCCGTGATGCCCTCGAGAGCTTCACCAATGGATAGCGCAGGAATATCACCAATTTCGTCAGCAGACAGGCCGTCAACGATTTGGGTGCTGTTACGCTTGAGTGCGATTGTGTCTTGAATGACCTGACGCGTACCAACAGCAATAACTTCATCTTCTGAGGAAGAATCCTGGGCAAAAGCCGGTTGCGCCATAAGGCCGAGAACCAAAACGGAAGCTGACGCGCCAAAGCCGCGCTTCAATCCTGAATAGAGACGCGAATGCGGTGCTCCGCCTGTGATATCTTGAGACATTAAGTTTTCCCCTGTTTGAATTACTGAATTTTAATAGACTAATGAACCAATATGGACCATTCCGTCAACCCCTTGACAGGACCATTGCAGTTGAATTGGTCCTACCAATGCAGAATTTGCGGTTTAACCACCAAAATTCGCCCGAAATCATCGTCGAGATGTTACTCACCGATTTGGGAGGTCAACACGAGATTAATATCCGAAACGCCAGTACAGCTCACTACAGCAGATTGCCCACTATAAGATTGATGAACGCCTGTGACGGCCCCTGTCGTGATAAGCATGTCTTTTTTCAACGGAATACCGCGTCGCGATGCATTTTCCAGAATAAATCGAAATGCGTCGAGCGGGTCAGACGGCGTCTTAACGCCCATACTTTTCCCATCAATCACAGCCTCCACCATCCAATCCTCAAGAGAAGAGTCAGTCCAATTTGACAGAATTTCACCTAAAATCAGGCCGTGATTATTTCCGAAGTCAGAAATAGGAGCGAATGCGCCCATCTCGTTGATTTGAGAAAAAGGACTACTTGCGATCTCAACACCCATATGAACGTCACCAACATAAGCTTTGGCCTCATCTATCGTCCAATCAATCTTGCTCGCAGGCGCGTCCTTTAGAACAGTAAAGACGATTTCAGCCTCAATCGCCGCATAACCCTCGGCATAGACAGGCATCGCGATTTGCTCGCCGTTACTGTAATGTAGGTTATTTGCGAAAACAGGCCCGACCAATTTAGACGCGCCAATTTGAGCTGCTTGCTCGGGCGCAATTCCGCCGACTTTCCAGCCTACAATTTCGTGAAGCCACTTCGAGATGGCAATATCCTGAATGCGATACGCGTCTGCTAAGGTTTCCGGGAAATCACCCGGGTACTCAAGCAAACCGTTACAACTCCGTCGCGCCGACGTGAACGCATCAGCCACAGCTTCAAGCTTTGGAACATTGGACATCATGATAGGTATCTCATTCATTTTCTTATCAATGTGTAACTTTGAGTATATTAATAGGTAACCGGTGTCACAAAGAAAATGTTGGGTACAATTCAGGAAGAAAATCCGACAGAACCCTATGATGCCGAGCCTCAAGCCCACGAAATGAATGCAAAAATAAAACCTTGAAGGGCGAGACTAAAACCCTAATGCAATTATATGACAAGACAACGCGACAAGGGTACGATTACAATCAACGACATCGCCCGCATGTCTGGTGTTTCAAAAAAAACTGTCTCCCGCGTTATAAATAAGTCGCCCTCGGTTGGTGCAAAAACGCGGCTACTGATCGAAAACATTATCAAAGACACAGGGTTTGTTCCGAACCCGCAAGCACAAGCCCTCGCCTTTCGACGGTCATTTTTGATCGCCCTTGTTTATGACAACCCAAGCCCACAATATATTGCAAATATCCAACGCGGTGTCTTGAAGGCCCTTGAAGGCACGCGATATCAACTCGTCCTCCGCCCCTGTGATCGCGCCGAACCTGACTATCACGAAAACATTCTCTCTTTTGTGCGGCAACACAATCCATTCGGTCTAATCTTCGTCCCGTCCGTGTCTGAAGATACAGCGTTGACGCAAAAGCTGAAAGACAAAAATTGTCACTTTGTAAGGCTCGCATCCCTAGATTTGGGAGACCCCGCTCATCAAATCATGACCGCAGATGCAGAAGGTGCAAAGCTTGCAGCCCGTCATCTCGCACAGCTAGGGCACACTAAAATCGGACACATTCACGGCCCCGAACTCTTTCAATCAACACATGAACGTCGCGCAGGCTTTAAGGCAGGACTAGCAGAATTTGGGTTAAACCTTGAACCTGAATTGACAGTTGAAGGCGCCTATACATTCAATTCAGGTGTAAAATGCGCCACGACATTGCTGCATGGGAAAGAACGTCCAACCGCCATTTTCGCAGGTAACGACGAAATGGCCGTCGGCGTTTATCTCGCAGCGAGAAAGGCGGGCTTACAAATTCCGGAAGACCTTTCCGTTGTAGGGTTTGACGACACACCTGTCGTTTCGCGTATCTGGCCACCTATGACATCTGTGAAGTTTCCGATTCGGGACCTCGGCTTTGACGCTGCCAAACTTTTGATTAATTCAGATAAACTTCCGCCCAATGAGCGACGTACAAGCCCACAAATTGTCGAACTGAACCTCATCATTCGTGAATCAACGTCTGCACCCAAATCAAAAATGCTCTGACCTCGCAATAAAATACACATAGACCTTTAAAATGACACCGGTTACCTTAAACAGACAAATAATACGGGAGAGATTTGTGTTCAACAAAACATACCACGCAACCCACCCTGATATGATGGATGGTGTTAGCAACGAACAACTGCGGGATCGCTATGTTGTGCCTGATTTATTCAAGGCTGACGAAATCAACATGAGCTATTCACATAATGAGCGTTTCGTTATTGGTGGTGCGGCTCCAGTTTCCAATCCGATCACACTTCCCTCGCAAACCGTTCCAGCGTCCGCGAACGGTCATCCGTTCTTAGAACGTCGTGAACTTGGCGTGATCAATATCGGGAGTGGTTCCGGTACAGTTACAATTGACGGAACAAAGCACGATCTGAACAAATTGGATGGACTTTACATCCCGATGGGTAGCGACAGTGTTGTGTTTGCATCTGACGATGCATCTAATCCTGCGAAGTACTACCTCCTCTCGACACCGGCGCACAGAGCTTATGAGGTTGTTAAAATTTCTATCGACCAAGCTATACCACTTGAGCGCGGATCACTGGCCGAAAGTAATGAGCGGATTATCTATCAATATGTCGTCCCGTCCACGGCGAAATCTTGCCAGCTTCTGCTCGGCCTCACAATTCTCAGCGAAGGTAGTGTTTGGAATACAATGCCACCGCATCTTCATGACCGCCGCTCAGAAGTGTATTTCTACTTCGATCTCGACGAAAACGCGCGCCTGTTTCACTTCATGGGTGAAGAAGACAAAATTCGTCACATCGTTATGGAAAACGAAGAAGCCGTTATATCCCCACCTTGGTCCATCCATATGGGATCGGGCACCAAAGCCTACTCATTCATCTGGGGCATGGGCGGTGAAAACCTTGATTATACAGACCTTAGTGTCTGTGACATTTGCCAGCTTCAGTAATGTCACCTCTGTTTGATCTTTCTGGAAAAGTCGCCCTTGTCACCGGCGCCAATACTGGCCTGGGACAAGGTATGGCTCTCGCACTCGCAGGTGCTGGCGCGGACATTGTTCTGATTGGCAGATCAGAACCAACTGAGACATTGGCTGAGGTCGCGAAGCTCGGCGTCAAATCGCATTCCATCCTCACAGACTTAAGCAATGCGGATAATGTCGCTGACATCGTGGCCGAAGCCGCGGCAACCTTTGGCTCTGTCGATATCCTTGTGAACAATGCAGGCGTTATCAAACGAAACGAAGCCATCGACTTCACGCCTGACGAATGGGATTCGGTCATGGACGTAAACTTGCGGACATTATTTTTCCTCTCACAAGCTTTCGCGAGACATCTTGGCGCCGAGAAAAAACCTGGCAAGATCATTAACATCGCCTCCATGCTAACCTTCCAAGGCGGCATTCGCGTTCCTTCTTATACAGCCTCAAAAAGCGCAGTCGGCGGGCTAACAAAAGCGCTTGCAAATGAATGGGCGCAGCATGGCATTAACGTCAATGCGATTGCGCCAGGCTATTTCGCGACGAATAACACCGCCGCTTTAGAAGCGGATGAGAAACGTAATTCAGAAATTCTCGGCCGTATTCCCAGTGGACGCTGGGGCAAACCTTCCGATATGGGCGGTGCGATTGTATTCCTCGCCTCCCATGCGTCTGACTACGTGCAAGGCATCACCCTTCCCGTAGATGGAGGCTGGCTATCACGTTAACACACAACATATGCACCTTTCCCGCTTTTGCTCTGTCGCGCCCTTGCGCGGTGGAATTCTTTCGTCCACGCGTATAATTAATTAAACCTCTGGGTCATGTCATGAACTCCATTCCTCCGAAACTCGGTTCCAAATTTAAGATACCAATGGCCAATAGACGTCAAGTCATGGCCGCTGGTGGTGCGGCGGCACTCCTGACCGGATGCGGCGCGGCAGACGTAAATCGGCCTCTTCTGGCTGCAGATATTCTACCCGATGGTTTTCCAACTGTCGAAGCTGTCAAGTTCATGGGACAGCTCATGACAGAGCGTTCGGATGGACGCCTCAATGTTAAAATGTTTGCAGGCGGACAGCTTGGGTCTGAGCGCGATACACTTGAGATCACAACATTTGGCGGCCTTGATATAAATCGTATCGCAATCGCCCCGTTGAACACGTTTGAGCCGTTAACAATCATCCCAGCCCTTCCATTTCTGTTCCGTTCAACGGCGCATATGCGGGGCGCAATGGATGGCGCGCCGGGACAAATGATACTGGACGCCCTTAAACCGCATGGTCTTATTGGCCTTTGTTTTTACGACTCTGGAGAACGCAGTTTCTACAACACGAAACGCCCAATTCTAAAGCCTTCGGATATGAAGGGCATGAAAATTCGCGTCCAAAACTCTGACCTCTATGTGTCCATGATCAAAGCCCTCGACGCCGACCCAACGCCTATGTCTCTTGGCGAAGTTTACCAATCCCTCGTTCAGGGTGTGATTGATGGCGCAGAGAACAACTGGCCGTCCTATCAGACAGGTCGTCATTTTGAAGCTGCCACATATTACAGCCTCACACGTCATGTGATGGCGCCCGAAATTCTCGTCATGTCGCTTAGCCGTTGGAATAAATTATCTAAGACGGACCAAGAGATCGTCAAACAATCCGCCAGAGATTCCGTGCCGATGATGCGCGAGCTTTGGGACGCTCGTGTCGACTCGGCCCGCGCAGAACTTTTGGCCGCAGGCGTCAAAGCCAATGAGGTCGAAGATCAGTCCGCCTTTAGCGATGTAATGAAACCAGTTTGGGAACGTTACGTTGTCTCGGACAAACAAAAAGCGCTCGTGAAATCCATCCAGACTATGGAGATATAAGTGTCAAATAATACACTCGCACGCGTCACGCACAAAGCGGCAGACGCCCTCCTCATTGTCTCCGCGATTGCGTTGCTCATGATGACCTTCATCGTCGGCTGGCAAGTCTTTGGTCGTTACGTCTTAGGCTCCAGTCCATCTTGGGCCGAACAAAGCGCGTTGACACTCATGATTTGGTTTATCTTTTTAGGTGGCGCAGCTGGCGTCAGAGACGGCTTTCATATCCGCATTATCGCCGTTGAAAATATGGTATCTCAGCCCAACCGCAAACTCATGCGCATGTTTTCCAATGCCGCCGTTGGCCTCTGCGGTCTCGCGATGCTTTGGTGGGGCGGCGAGCTCGTTGTTCGAACTTGGAGTCACGTCATTCCGTCCCTCGGCATTCCGCGTGGTATGGCTTATCTTGCCATTCCAATTGCAGGCGCTCTGACCGCCATTTTCTCATTAGAACGTATATTTGACGACCCCGCTGAAAAGGCGCTCATTGGCGAACTTTCAGCTTTCGGAATTTCAGCTGAAGGCGAAGAAGAATAATGGAAATCCTAGTCCTCCTCGTTGTTCTCATTCTCCTGCTAGCGATGGGTGTTCCCGTCGCCTATGCGCTCCTTGGCTCTGCTATGGCGACATTTGTCGTCCTTGACATTCCTTTAGTCGTCGCCTTCCAACGTATGGCTGCGGGCGTAAGCGTGTTCTCATTAATGGCCATTCCGTTCTTCATATTTGCTGGCGATCTCATGTATCGATCAGGGATTGCGGAACGTCTTGTCCAAATTGCCGAAGGTACATTCGGACGCCCACGCGGCGGACTCGGTATGGTCAATGTCGGTGCGTCCTCTTTGTTTGGTGCCGTTTCTGGCTCCGCGATTGCGAGTGCTTCGGCGATGGGTTCAACCCTTATGCCGTTGATGAAAGAGCGCGGATATGACGGCGACTATGCGGTGAATGTTACCGTAACCGCCGCGATTGTTGGCCTCCTCATTCCACCCTCCCACAATATGATCATCTACTCTGCCGCCTCTGGTATTGGTGTCTCGATTGGTGATCTATTCTTGGCGGGTGTCGTTCCCGGTATTTTAACAGCCGGCCTTCTTATGTTCGTCGCATGGCGTGTTGCCATTAAGCGCGGATATCCGGGCGGTAAGTTCCCAGGCTGGCGCGCATTTGCCAAAGCGATTGTCTTCGCGGTCCCTGGCTTGATGACAGCGATCATCATCATGGGCGGCATTTTGTCGGGTATTTTCACAGCGACCGAAAGTTCATCCATTGCTGTCATCTACACGATGCTCATTGGGTTCTTCATCTATCGTACGCTGGGTATGAAAACGCTTTTCAAATCCGCTAAAGAGTCTGTGAAAATCACGGCGATGGTCATGTTGATTATCGCGTCTGCGACGGCGTTTGGTTACGCACTCGCCGTTCTTGAAGCGCCAACACAACTCGCAAGCCTCATCACATCTGCAACAGATAACCCGATCGTGGTGTTGCTGATCGTGAATGTGATGCTGCTCGTGCTCGGCACCTTCATGGACATGTCGCCTTTGATCGTGATCATGACGCCGATCCTCCTGCCAGTCGTAATGGCGGTGGGCGTCGACCCTGTGCATTTCGGTATCATCATGATGATCAATCTGGGTATTGGACTGGTAACACCTCCTGTTGGTGCGGTTCTCTTTGTCGGAGCAGCGGTCGGAAAGATTCCGGTCGAACAAGCGATCAAAACGATCTGGCCATTTTATCTGGCTCTCGTCTTGGCACTGCTGCTCATCACATTCGTGCCGCAGATTTCATTGACCCTTCCGAATTTATTTTAAACACTCAACCCGACTTTTCGAAGTCGGGTTTTTCTTTGCCCTGATATTGACCAGCACTAATTTCAAAAGGTAACGTTTGCCGAGAAGGGCTATTGCCTCGTTTGAGTGTATCCCAAGCGCCATCCATCAACAGCCCATCAAGTGACCACAATGCCGATGTTTCAACACCAACGTGGGTTGGATCGTGCGGAATTGATCCTCGATCAATTTCTGCATAGGCGGGCGGCAACCCGCAAGTTAAAGGACGTCCGCGTGGTGCAAACCGCGATGGCTTGCCAAGGGTAGGTCTTTCATCGTTGTTTACGCAGTTTCCAAAGCCGATGGATTTGTAAGACCCATCGACGACCACGCGGCGGCGTTTCTCAGATAGCGGCCGGAATTTATATCCTGTCGTTCCAGACAGTTCAGCTCACACCATCAGGCCCCTCTGCACTCGCATTACCAAACACAAATAAGCACACCGTCTTCCGATACAGGTAGTGCAATTTACTGAAGGTAAAATGCACCAGTGCAACGTTTCGAAAAACACCGCACAAAGTCAATGATCACTTGCCTCGTCCATGTCCGAAAGAACCTGTAGAAACTATCACGGGTTTTAGAAGCGGGGGTCATTCTCTTAAAATTAGAAGCAAGCCGTTGAGAACAACACATTAAAGTCTTCAATAAGTGAGGATCATTGTTTTCACGGTTAATTCCCGAGACTTAAACTTAAACGCGCCGTCAGGCACTTCACTCCAAACAGGCAATCAACAGATTGCAATTTTACGATTAGCCCGTCTTGAATGTTTTCGAGGTCGTTTTCCTTACTCCAGAGTATTTCTTACTACCGCCGCCCTGCCAAGATATGCACCCCAGGCGCCGTACCCTCGACAATCGCCCCACCCTTCGCAACCTCGACCCCCCCGACAATAACTGAACGTATCCCTTCCGAGGCTTGATACGGTGCGCCATATTCGGCTTTGGCTTCCAACGTGGCGAGATCAAAAATAACGATGTCAGCGTCCATGCCGACCTGTAGTCGCCCTTTTCGCATAAAGGCGGGCGTCGACGTCTCTAACCATTGCGCAGGATATAAACTCACGCGAGCGAGCGCGTCCATCAGGTCAATGACTTGCTGATCACGCGCATAATGACCGATAAAACGAGAGAATGTTCCCGCCAAATTGGGGTTAGATAAGACGTCCTCTGTAATGGCGGGCGTGACATCCGAAGATATCATCATACCCGGCCAACGTATGGCGGTCTCGATCCAGTCTTCTTTGACATAATGGTGGTTAATCATGCCTGTAGGTTCTGTGGCTTGATAGGCTTTGAACGTCTCCTCGGTGAGCCATTCGCCCGTGGCTGTCCATTGGACGTCTTCATAGCTGATATTGAAGACATTCTGCCAATCGCGATGGAACACAGCCGCACCGATACTCGTCCCACCCGCCGCATAGGACAATGTCTCTGTTGTGACCTTGGCCCCGCGCGCATTGGCAGCATCAATTAACGCCAGCCACTCTGGCAAGCCTTGCATGGCGCTATGGGTGATATGGCAAATCAAAACTGGCGCACCCGTCTGTTCCGCAAGGGCGATAACCTCTTTTGCGCCCGCTGAGTCGCCAGGCAATCCCCGTCGAACATGTATGGTTATGGGAACATTTCGAGTGCCTGCGACCTCAAATATCATTTCCAATTCTTCGGCACTAACGGCTGAACTAATATAATCTAACAAGACCCCAATGCCGATACCGCCCTGATCCAGACCGTCATTGAGCAGCACTCGCATTGCGGAAATTTGAGCGGATGTTGCAGGTGTTACAAAGGCAGCGCCGGGGGCAACCGGACCAGTTTCATCGAACAAATAAGGCTTGTCGAGCCCTTCAATAATTTTGCTCCGCACCGACAAATGGCTGACAGAGTTGCCATAGTTCAAAGGAGACCTACCTTTGATCATAAACCCATAAGCGTTAATGGGAAAAGCCCCTGCTTCGAGATCAAGTTGCGTCGTGACTCCGTCCAAGACCTGATACTTTACCCCCAAAGGGGTCGGGGAATGGGAATGGATATCGATGAAACCAGGCGAGACAATCATTCCCGACGCATCTATCTCCCTAATACCCTCAAGAGAGGTTTCACCAATCATGGTGATTTCGCCCCCCGAAATACCAATAGTTTTCACCGCATCCAAGCCAGTTTCGGGATCCATCACCCGTCCGTCGTGGATAACCAGATCATATTTTGGCGGCGCGGTGTGGGATGGCGAATTCGCATTTCCACATCCATTGACCGCCAAACTCGCGAGGCCAACTCCAATCCAAAGTTTAGCTCCAAACTCAAACATACCTTGCCTCACTTCGCGTGTTGTTGTGAGAACTGTAACGAGATTGCGACCGATTAAAAGACTTACCCTTTCGCTAAGAAAATCCACGCGGCTCTTTACTCGCAACGCCTCTGCGCTCATCATATCAGAAATTACGATAACACTTCAGGGGTTGAACATGACGTTTAAAGCAATCACATTGGGTCTTCTTCTTTCCGCAGCGACGTTGCCCGTCACGGCCTTTGCCGATGATACATTGCGCAAAGATATTGCCTCCGACTATGACGCCAATCTCGAGGCGCTCTTTACGCATTTCCATCAAAACCCTGAACTATCCTTCCGCGAAAGCAAAACGGCCGCGCGCCTCGCGACGGAAATCAAAGCCTTTGGATTTGACGTCACCGAAGGCGTCGGTGGAACAGGCATTGTGGCCGTCCTGAAAAATGGCGCAGGACCAACAATCATGATGCGCGCCGATATGGATGGTCTGCCCGTTAAAGAAGATAGCGGCCTATCCTATGCCTCAACCGCCACGCAAATCGATAGAGACGGCGTAGAGAAGCCTGTCATGCACGCCTGCGGCCACGACGTGCATATCACATCACTCGTCGGCGCGGCGCGGCAGATGGCGGCACGGAAAGATCAATGGTCAGGGACTCTCGTTTTGATCGGACAACCTGCCGAGGAATTGATTTCGGGCGCACGCGCGATGCTTGAGGATGGCTTGTATACGCGCTTCCCAAAGCCTGATTATGCGCTCGGCTTTCATGTGTCTGCGGGTATCCCAACAGGGCGTTTAGAAGTCCCACAAGGCATCGCGATGTCCAGCTCCGATAGTGTCGACATTATCGTGAAAGGTGTTGGCGCACATGGAGCGTCCCCCCACAAAGGGATCGATCCTGTCCTAGTCGCCTCGCAGATTGTCGTCTCCCTGCAATCCGTTGTCTCGCGCTCTATCGCACCGTTGGACCCTGGTGTTATCACGGTTGGCTCCATTCATGGAGGCAACAAGCACAATATCATTTCTGACGAAGTGAAAATGCAATTGACAGTCCGTTCCGACAGCCCGAAAGTTCGAACACAGCTACTAGACAGCATCGACCGTGTCGTAAAAGGCGTTGCAATTTCATTGGACGTTCCAAAGAATTTAATGCCCGAGGTCATCCGCTCCAAAACCCAATCCACCCCTGCCACGATCAATGACGAAGCTACTGCAGATCGTGTCATATCGGTTTTCGAGGCGAAGCTACCGAAAGGATCTCTTTACAGCCAACCTCGACAAGGCATGGGCGCGGAAGATTTTTCCTATTTCATCGAGCCTGAAACGGGTGTGAAAGGCGTGTATTTCTGGGTCGGCGGAACACCCGCAAAGAAAGTCGACGATGCGCCTTCGCATCACTCGCCCTTTTTCAAAGTACAGCCAGAGCCTTCAATCACGCTTGGCACAGAAGCAATGGTCCTCGCGGCACTTCATCTATTTGAAACAAAATAGACGTTGCGCCCCGCCTTACGCATTGGATTCTTAACGCGCATATTCTAGTCACGCGACGAACCTTAGAAAGCCTCTGTCCATGTCTTTAACATTCCAAAGTCGTAACGCCGATCTGAACGGTATCTACGCCGCCCTCTTCGCTGCGGGTGAAGCCATTTATGCCGAGCTAAAAAAAGGCTCAGGGTTGAAATTCGCGGCGAGTGGGAATGAGTCAGGTGACGAGCAAATCGAACTCGACATCATCGCGGATGAAGCCTTTTTCAAAACCCTCAGCCAAGACACAAATGTTCGCTATGTGGTGTCCGAAGAACGTCCTGGCTTGAGTAAATTATCTGACGGTCCCTACTCTATCGCGCTGGACCCTTTGGATGGATCGAAAGCTGCGCTGATAGGTATTCCGTCTGGAGCTATTTTTGGCGTGTTTGAAAATGCAGAGGTCGCAAAGGACTTCAATGGCTCTAATATTATCAGCGGTGGATTTTTTGTTTTCGGCATGAACCTAGAGGCTTACTTTGCCGATGGGCCTGATGTTTACAAAGGTATCTTCGATCAAGACACGGGAACGTGGGAGGTTGTCGCCCTGCCTGACGCGATGCCCACCGCCGATATTTTGGCTATCAATGGGTCTAATCAATTGGTTTGGGATCAGTGGTTACAAGATCATTATCTCTCGCTGCTCGATACAAAGAATGGAACTGTTAAGCCGCACAATATGCGTTGGTTCGCCTCTATGGTTTCAGATTTGAAACGTTTGCTCTTGCAGGGCGGTATCTTCGCCTATCCAGGCGCAAATCGTAAGGGCTATCAGAACGGCCACCTTCGCCTCGTCTATGAAGCTATCCCGATGTCATTTCTGATCCATGCGATGGGCGGAGCTTCGACAGATGGCAATCAATCTTTGCTAAAAGTTCCTGTCACCGACCTGCATCAGAAAACACCTGTCTTTATCGGCAATGCGGATAAAATCGCAAATATCGAAGCGGCAAAACGCGAAACTTAAGGTTTGACGCGGCCTGCGAAATAACACCCGATCAAACTTAGAGCCTTGAGCCGCAGCGGACCCATCTGCCGTGGTTTCCTCGTCTGCACCATAAGGCTATGAGGGAGATAACAAACACACTAGGCTACGTCAGAACATTGGAGTCGCAGCATGACGAATACTCGCATAATCACCCTCACCTGTCTCACGGCGATAGGGTTTAGTCTCGCGGCATGCTCGCCAAAATCAGGCAAGACCGTATCAACAGAGGTGAGCGTCGCCGAAGCAATCGTTCCCACAGAACGATTTTTCACGGCGGATCAATTCACCTATGCGAATTATCAAGAGGTCGTGGTCAAACATGCGGCGCTTGATTTAGATGTAAATTTTGATCGCAAAGTTTTGGACGGTGCGGTCACATTACGTTTCGAACGTCTCAAAGCAGATGCAGAAACGCTTACGCTCGACACCAAAGACCTCTTGATCAAAGCCGTCTCGCTTGAAACCACTGAAGGCTGGGTGCCCGCCGATTATACGCTGGCGGATGCAGACCCCGTTTTGGGCTCTGCCATGAATATCACAATTGGTACGGACGCGACACAGTTGCGCATTATCTATGAAACCAGTCCTTCCGCAGAGGGGCTACAATGGCTCACGCCCGCACAAACCGCAGGTAAGAAAAAACCTTATCTGTTCTCGCAAGCCCAAGCGATCAACGCTCGCACGATGTTACCTGTCCAAGATACGCCCGCAGTACGCATGACTTATGATGCGTCCTTGCGCGTACCGGACGGTCTTCTGCCGCTAATGAGTGCATCCCAAGACGGGCAAGACGCAGATGGCAATTGGACATTTTCCATGCCGCAACCGATCCCAAGTTACCTGATCGCGATTGCAGTTGGCGATATTAAATTCAAAGCCATCAATGAGACAATCGGCGTCTACGCCGAGGACTATATCTTGGATGCATCTGCCGAAGAATTTGCGGAAACACCCCTGATGGAAATCGCGAACACGGAGCTTTACGGCCCCTATCGTTGGGGACGTTATGATTTGATCGTGTTGCCGCCGAGTTTCCCATTTGGTGGCATGGAAAACCCGCGTCTGTCCTTTATGACGCCAACATTGATCGCGGGCGATAAATCCCTGACGAATGTTGTCGCGCATGAGTTAGCGCATAGTTGGTCAGGTAATCTCGTGACGAACGCCAGTTGGCGGGATGCGTGGTTGAATGAAGGCTTTACAAGCTATGTCGAGAACCGCGTCATGGAAGAGCTATACGGTGCTGACCGCGCGGTGATGGAGCAGGCGCTCGGGTTAGAAGATCTAAAGCGTGATGTCGCAGGGGCCGAACGTCCAAGCCTGACGCAGTTGAAATTCACGGATGATTTAGCGCATCCTGACGAAGCGTTTTCTCAGGTCACATATGTGAAAGGGCAGTTCTTCTTAAACTTTCTCGAAGATCGTTTTGGACGTGCCGCGTTCGATCCGTTCCTGAAATCCTATTTCAACGCCTATGCGTTTGACAGTATCACAACGGAAGACTTTCTAGGCTTCATGGATGCCAACCTACGCGCTCAAAATACAGAGGCTGTGACGGATGCTGAAATCAAAGAATGGGTTTATGGTCAAGGCTTACCCGCCACGATCCGCAATCCTCAATCCGATGCTTTCAACAAAGTTGCAGCAGCTGCAACACGTTGGTCAAATGGTGAGTTAAAGGCAGCGGAGCTGCCGACTGCGGATTGGTCAACACATGAATGGCTTCACTTCCTCAACGGGCTGCCTGCTCTGACGCAAGCTCAATATAAGGAGCTGGATGACACCTTCACGCTCACAGGCACGCAAAACGCCGAAACAGCTTTTGCCTGGTATATGCAAGCGATCAAAGGCAATTACGAACCTGCCACGCCTGCGTTGGAAGAGTTCCTGATGAGCGTTGGACGCGGTAAATTTATCTACCGCCTTTACGGCGCGCTGAAGGATAATGGCCAAGCCAATATGGCCAATCGCGTCTTCGCCAATGCCAAGGCGGGTTACCACCCCATCGCGCAACGTCGTATCAGCGATATTTTGGCAGAGTAGGCTTTCTAAAAGCATGGTTAAATAAAAGGCTTGGACGCAGGTTAAATGCGTCCAAGCCTTTTGCATTTAATCAAGAACGAAGCTGAACAAAACCAGAGTTGGCTTTAACTCCAAATAACATCTGCTTCAGTTTTCGAACGGACTTCCTCTAGATCAATTCCAGGAGCCAACTCTCTCAAACGGAAACGTGCCTGTCCCGACTTACGATCAAAAACGCCCAGATCTGTGACCACCATATGAATGCAATTTTGTCCCGTTAGGGGGAGCGTACAGGCTTTGATGAATTTGCTCTCGCCACGCTTATTGGTGTGATCAAACAGAGCGATACACCGCTTTACACCTGCAACGAGATCCATTGCGCCGCCCATGCCTTTGACCATTTTCCCAGGGATCATCCAATTTGCGATATCCCCATTTTCGGACACCTCCATCGCACCCAGAATAGAAAGATCAATATGTCCGCCGCGGATCATCGCGAAACTCGTGGCACTGTCAAAAAAGCTCGATTTAGGCAGAGTTGTAATCGTCTGCTTCCCCGCATTTATCAGGTCCGCATCGACTTCGTCTTCAGTCGGAAACGGCCCCATACCCAGCATTCCATTTTCGGACTGGAGCGTCACATTTATACCGTCGGGAATGTGGTTGGCGACTAACGTCGGTATCCCAATGCCGAGGTTTACATAGAATCCATCTTCTAGTTCTTGGGCCGCCCGCGCCGCCATTTGGTCTCTTGTCCACCCTGCTTTGTCTAAGGCCATTCGATTAACCTTCCCGCACTGTGCGTTGTTCAATACGTTTCTCACATTTGGCTTGGACGATGCGTTGCACAAATATACCCGGCGTATGGATGAAGTTCGGGTCAAGTGAACCGACGGGTACAATTTCATCGACCTCAGCCACTGTCACTGTCCCAGCCGTCGCCATCATCGGAGAGAAATTGCGGGCGGTCGCTTTGAAAATAAGATTGCCTTCCGCGTCCCCCTTCCAAGCTTTTATAATCGTCACGTCAGCTTTGAGACCCGTTTCCAGGATGAAGGTTTCCACGTCCCCATTTGAATTGGGAAAGTCTTTATGCTCTTTGCCTTCTGCAATCAAAGTTCCAACACCGGTCTTTGTGTAAAACCCTGGGATCCCGGCCCCGCCTGCTCGTATGCGTTCAGCAAGCGTACCTTGGGGATTAAACTCCAATTCCAGCTCACCGCCTAAATATTGGCGTTCGAACTCTTTATTCTCTCCTACATACGAGCTTATCATCTTCTTGACTTGCTTGGTTTCAAGAAGTTGACCTAGACCAAACCCGTCAACGCCTGCATTATTCGAGATGACCGTGAGGTCCTTCGCACCGCTGTCACGCATTGCCGCGATCAAATTTTCTGGGATACCGCAAAGGCCAAAGCCGCCAGACATCACGGTCACGCCATCTTTACATAATCCTGCCATCGCGTCCGAAGCGGTTTGATAGATTTTACTCATACGGCATCTTTCTGATTTTCCGGCAGCGCGGATTGAAAAGACGAGAGCGCTAGACACGCCTTATTGATGGCGGACAGTTTTGGAAACTGCCGCATATCAACGCCGAACCGGTTGGCATTATAAATCTGCGGAATAAGGCAACATTCAAAGAACCCGGGGGCGTCGGTCATAAAAAACGGCGTGTCATATTTTTGCGCAATCACTTCGAGGGCGATGAAGCCTTTCTCAATCCAATGCGTGATCCACGCGTGGATACCCTCGTCCTCTTGACCAAATTCGGCACGCAAATATTTTAGCACCGAGAGGTTTGCGATTGGCGCTACATCGGAGGCAATTATCAAAGACGCTGCCAGTATTTTAGAACGCAATATAGCCTCACGCGGCATGAGAGCAGGCTCACGATAGGTTGCGTCCACATAATCCATGATAGCCAAGGATTGCGTTAGCATGGTGCCATCCTCAAGCTCAAGCACCGGCACATAGGGCTGTGGGTTCAATCCAGCGTGAGCCGCGTTCAATTGCTGGCCTGTTTTCAAATTCACAAACTTATGCGCGACCTCGACATTTTTTAACGCGAGCGCTATGCGCACGCGGTAACTCGCTGAAGACCGCCAATATCCGTGAAGCGTCATCATCTTAGGGTTCGTATTTTTCGACAACGTTCTCAATGCGACCAAAGATAGATTTACCACCGGCATCATTAATCTCAATCCCGACCCTATCACCGAAGCGCATGAAAGGTGTGATAAATGCGCCCGTCTGGATTTTTTCGATCATACGAATTTCAGCAATACAGCTATAGCCGACACCGCCGTCTTCGATCTTTTTACCCTCGCCACCCTCGAATTTATTCGAAACTGTCCCTGATCCAATAATGCTACCCGCGCAGAGGTCTCGCGTCTTGGCGGCGTGAGCGACAAGTTCATTCATGTTGAAGGTCATATCCGTTTTGACATTGGCCTTACCAAATGGCGCACCATTATAATCAACGAGCAATGGTAAATCCATTGTGCCGCCATCCCACGCTTCAATCTCATCCGGTGTCACAGCGACAGGCGAAAATGCACAAGACGCTTTACTCTGCACAAAACCGAAACCTTTCGCGAGTTCGCCGGGAATGAGCCCACGCAAGGACACATCATTGACGACCATAATGAGCTTGATGTGTTTCGCGGCGTCGGTGGCCGAAACACCCATTGGCACGTCATCTGTAATGACTGTGATTTCAGCCTCCATATCAATGCCGTAAGCCTCATCTGCAGCGACGATAGCATCGCGCGGGCCTATGAATGTGTCGCTGCCGCCCTGATACATGAGCGGGTCTTCGTAGAAACTGTCAGGTACAACCGCGCCGCGGGCCTTACGGACAAGCTCTACGTGATTGAGGTAAGCCGAACCATCTAGCCACTGATAAGCGCGCGGAAGCGGCGATTCGCAAGCGGCTTGATCAAAATGAAAACCTTCGACCTGCCCCGCATTGAGCATTTCATACCGCGCGGCGAGTTGCGGCGAGACCACGTCCCACTCATCCAGAGCTGATTGCAGTGTTGGCGCAATATCAGAGGCGTCAGCGGCCTTGGACAAATCGCGCGAGACAATAATGAGTTGGCCATCACGGCCGTCTTTGAGTGAAGCAAGTTTCATATCATTCGCTTTCGTTTGCAATTTTTTCGTGAAGCCACGCCGCGTGACGTGGCGCTTTTTTCGTTTCCGACCATTCTTTGAGCATGGCTGGCGCAACGTCTTTTAACTGCGTCATTTGCTCTGGCGTATGGATATTGGCCGCAAGTTCCAAGCGATGTCCATTTGGATCAAAGAAATAGATGGATTTGAAGATACCGTGATGTGTCGGGCCAAGGACCTCAATATCTGCGGCTTCGAGACGCTCTTTCGCGGCCAGCAATTCATCAAGACTGCCAACGCGTAGCGCAATATGTTGCACCCATTCTGGCGTGTTGCGGTCTCGGTCCATATCAGGTTGCTCCGGTAGTTCAAAGAACGCCAAAACATTGTCATTTCCAGCATCGAGAAAGATATGCATATAGGGATCATAGACCCCGGTGCTGGGTACATGATCTTCGGCAATCGCCAGCTGAAAAACCATGTTTAAATGATTTTGATAAAACTCAACCGTCTCTTTGGCGTCGCGGCATCGATAGGCAACATGATGAAATCCGTCCGTTTGAATAGTCATCAGTCTGCGACCTCCAACACCCCACGTTCGACTTGATCACGTTCGATAGACTCGAAGAGGGCTTTGAAATTCCCCTCCCCGAAACCGTCTTTGTAATCACCGACACGTTGAATGAATTCAAAGAAAACAGGACCAACTTGAGGTTCCGCAAAAATCTGCAAAAGCAAACGCGGCTCACCGCTTTCAGTTGTCCCATCAAGTAAGATACCTCGCGTTTTAAGCGCAGCTTCATCTCGACCATGTGCAGGCAAACGCTCAGACAGCATTTTATAATACGTCTCTGGTGGCGCAGTCATAAATGGCACACCTTGTTTTTTCAGCTTGTCCCAGCATGCGATGATATCGTCACAGATCAGGGCGATATGTTGGATACCTTCGCCGTTGAACTCCCGCAGAAACTCTTCGATCTGACCGCCTCCGCTTTTACCTTCTTCATTCAACGGAATGCGGATTTTTCCGTCAGGTGCGGTTAGGGCTTTAGACGTCAAACCCGTGTATTCGCCTTTAATATCGAAGTAACGAATTTCTTGGAAGTTAAAGAGCTTCTCATAGAAGTCTGCCCAATAGTCCATTCGGCCGCCATATACATTATGTGTCAGGTGATCGATCAACTTGAACCCACAACCCACAGGCCACTTCTCCACACCATCAAGATATTCAAAATCAATATCATAAATGGAGAGGCCATCTTCGCCCTGATCTGCGTAACGGTCGACAAGATAGATGATCGAATTACCGATTCCACGAATACCCGGAATATGAAGCTCCATTGGGCCCGTTTTCATCGCAACAGGTTCAGCGCCCTGTGCCAGAAGATGCTCATAGGATTTGCGAACATCTTTAACGCGGAACCCCATGCCGCAAGCGCTCGGTCCATGTTCGCGCGCAAAGAAGAAAGCGGCGCTGTTCGGTTCGTAATTTGTAATGAGGTTGATACCGCCCTGACGCCAAAGCTCAGCATCCTTCGTGCGATGCCTTGCGACTTTGGTAAATCCCATGATTTCGAAAACGGGTTCCAAAACACCTTTTTCAGGGGCCGAGAATTCGATAAATTCAAATCCGTTTAAGCCAGCTGGGTTTTCGAATAAATCTGCCATAATGCGGTCCAATAAAGAGCGTGATCAAACAAGTTGCGATATCAACTATGTAAATGTTGTTGCAATTGCAACAATTATTTTTATGCTGTGGTATGACGAAGAAACCTGACGCACATATAGAGCTCGATGATTTTTGGCCGTACCAAGTCGTTGTCCTCGCGGATCAAATCAGTCGACACACACTTAGCGTAGTTCGAGAACAATCCGGGTTGAACCTAAGTCAATGGCGCGTCCTCGCAGCGGTCGCGGGTAAACCAGGCCGCAGCGCGGCTGAGGTCACCTCTGTTACGCCAATGGATAAGACAATCGTTAGCCGCGCGGTCGCTAGCCTAATAGAAATAGGTTTAATTCAAAAATCACCGACATCGCGGGACAAACGTCGCCAGTCTTTGGCGACCACTGAAGCAGGCTTGGAAATTTACACAAAGATTTCAAAACACCTCAATAGAAAATTGATTAATCCCGAAAGCGACACTGGTTCCGCCGAGAGTTTCATTGAGCTGCTCAAAAATTACAGCGCTCACATGCAATCTATAAATACCAACACATCAGACCCCTAGTTCCGCGGTATCATTCCACTGAAGGGAAAACCTCATTTCCCTAGGCATCAGGCATAAAAAAGACCCCTTTCGGAGCCTTTTCAAATCATAATATATCCAGATTTTACTGGAACTTATACCGTAGCCGAGCCCCGACAGAGCGAGGCGGTAAGACGTTTGTTCTAAAACGGCGAACATTGGTACCTGCAACAGTTTGATTACTGAGCGGTGTATTTGCTGCGCTGGTCTCAGAGAAGTCATTGAGCAGATTGTCAACATATCCCGCAATGGACCAATTATCCGCATTATATCCGACGGCAACATTTGCCCGGCCATAACTTGGTAAGGTGAAGCTGCCTGCGCGTGTGGTAGAAACCAAACTCGTCTGCTTTGATACCGTGATCCTGGATTTAACCGAAGAGCTCGCTGATCCTGTGGAAGTTCTATTCGGGTTACAGCTTGGCGGCGGCACGGACATCAATCAAGCCGTAGCCTATTGCCAACAAAAGATTGAATGCCCCACCAAATCTCACTTCATCATGATCACTGATCTATATGAAGGTGGGAACGAAAAAGAGATGCTCGCCCGTCTTGGTAACATGGTGCAATCAGGTATTAATGTGATCGTCTTACTCGCTCTTACCGACGATGGGCGCCCATCCTACTCTCAATCGACAGCGGAGTCCCTAGCCGCCATGGGTATTCCCGTTTCTGCGTGCACACCTGATCAATTCCCAGACCTAATGGCCACCGCCCTACGCAAAGAAGACATCGCTAAATGGGCTGCAGGCGAAAACATCAAACTAATTCGAGAGCAAAAACGAAATCGAATTCAATCCTAGCACGTCTCCCTCTGATCTGTCGTTTGTTTATTAAGATGTTAAACAGATCACTTAAGCGGCCTGCAGGACGAAAAAATCAGATATAGTTCTCCCGGTTATTCTAAAGATTTGAAGCACTTTAATATTGAAAAACCGGTGCGTTCAAAAAACTAAATCACCTTCCATTAGGCCCATAAATACAACAACTTGAAACAGCGTTCTAGTCACTTGGTGGCCTTGTAGAATCTACTATTCATAGTTGGCTTTGTTTCCTTATGCGGAGGTTGAAACTTGACGAGGGCAGCTGATTTCTTGAAGGCGCAAAGCGGAGTTCTTGGCTCTTCGTAGAACATTGAAATTCCCAGTTTTAGTTTTCCTGAGGAGTTGCAACTGAATGGACGCGACAGTGTCCATGGTAACACCTTTTGACACATGTAGGTTGTTATCGGCAAAACCCTGCCCCAATTCGGAAGCCTCGAGGCATTCAGTAATGGAGTCCTCAAGCGCTTTTTGATCCAGCGGTGTATAGTTGAAACCCTTCAAACCCTCACGCTCAGTCACGTCGATAAAGTCACCCATCATTGGATAAGCAGCTGGCGTTCCGTAGATCGCAGCTTGATGCAGAACGCCTGAACTACCAGTCGTGCTGTCATAATCAAAAATTGCCAATTTAGCTTGAGTGAAAAACGGTGCGACATCTTCTTCTGCCACATAACCATGGAATACGATATTTGCGTCGGCTTGATGTTCAGTTTCCAAGGACTGCAAATAACCTTGTGTTGCGGGGTGATCGCTCCCACCGACAACCAACTTGATTTTCTGACTGGCCGTCCGAGAGAGGTTCAAGTTTTGGATGGCTCCAATCGTTCGCTCAAGCCTTTTATAGGTTCCAAACTTTCCCATCGTGACGATCGTGTGAGGTCGGTCTACAAGCTCTGTGATCTGAACATCAGAGGCCAGTGGAAACGATCCATGAGGGACCATGAAGGCGTTTTTGGCTTTATACTTATCCCTCAAAATATCCCAAAAGCTGTCCAGTGTGACGGTCATAAATCCCGACATCAACATGGTCTTAGTCACGAAGTAACTTGCTGCGCCAACCAGTTTTTGGCGAAATCGGCTGTCCGCAAGATTCGTTTTACTCAGATCAACGGCTTCTACGAGATTATGCATAATCACTCCCGAGGGCAGGCCTGATTTTTGAGAAACTGTTGGTGCTAGCAATCCAAGAGCCGCGGGAATTTCACTATTCCCAAAAGAGGCCGTCTGAAGATTATAGATAACCCCTTCTGCTTGCGATGCCTTGAGCGCTCGTAATATATGAAAACCTGCAAGCAGATCATTAAACCGCCATGCGCGCCGGACCTCTACCTTGGGGCCGAGATCAAGCTCTGGCATTTCACCTTGGTACTTATCTGCGATGACAATAATTTTTTCTATATCAGATCGCGCTGCAAACGCATTGACAAGATGAAGTCCATACTCGTTCAAAGAGCCTGCGCTTGGTGGAAAAGCCGTAACAATTGCGATAGTTTTCATGATATTTTCCTAAGATAAATAAGTTTAGTTGTTGGATTGAGGTGCGAGGTTTTTGGCATGTGCCTGAAGCACGTTTTTTGAAGGACGTGCTGAGTCATCCGCACGAAGGAGACCGAAGTGTCTTTGCTGGGCTTTTCGCCAAGGTCTCCGTCCAACGACGTCACTCCCGACATGGTCAAAGTCGCGCAATGTCCAGACAAAAACGCCATTGGCGGCCGTTGATTGTTGTAGCTGGCTTTCAAGACGTGAGGCCTGTTTAACCTCTGCTGCTCTCGTCGAGCGAAGTGGGTTCCATATTGTTGAGCCAAGTTCTGTAATCATAACGGGCTTGTTGCCCGCTCCAGTTTTTATCGTGTCCAGACGATCAGCAAATCCTTCGATGTCTCCATATTCATGATACGTAACAAAATCGACGACGCCTTTTAGGCCCAATGCGGAGTTCGAATTTGACCACCCGACGGTTACTGGCAGGTCCGGATACTGAGTTTGAATGTGACGCGCCATGACCGTCAACCAACCTTCGACAACACCTTGCCCCCAAGCCGGAAAGTCCAAGTCAGCTTGATTTTTTATGTCTATACCCAATATCGCCGAATGACCCGTTACGTCTTCAAGTACTTGATCAATGTGATCGACATCGGCAGACATATTAGACAATGTATAGTCTGGGCGAAGATCGAATAATGTGACAAGCACTTGAATGTTTTGTCCTGCGCATAAATCTAGAAACGCTTTTAGTTTTGCTTTCGCCTCGGCCTGAGTGTCCCCATCGTCAAAGTAGTCATGGTTCAGAAAAATACGGACTGAGTTCGCATCGATGCTGGCAATCGTTTCGAGATCCAACTTAATCTCTTCGACAGGGAATTCCGTCCAAAATTCTTTCCACGAAGCTGATGCCGGGTAATAATTCAGACCCACGAAATTGGTCGA
>CALHXF010000117.1 GCA_938040095.1 uncultured Caulobacterales bacterium | reverse complement strand
TGGAAGACGGGAAGGGATTCGAACCCCCGAAGGACTTGCGCCCTTACTGGATTTCGAATCCAGCGCTTTCAACCGCTCAGCCACCCGTCCGTGCCATGTCAGTTCTCCGAAGAGAGCGCAGCGGATAAAACCGTGCGGCGCGAAGGGCAAGGGGAAATTGCGGTGCGTGCGGAATCGACTAAGGTGACGCTATGACAATCATCCTCGAAACAGAACGTCTCATCCTTCGGCACATTGATCCGATCGCAGATTATGAACCTTGGGCAGACTGTTTCTCCGATGCTGAAGTCATGGCGGGATTGGGCGGTGGTCCTGGATTGAACCGTGCGCAAGCTTGGCGGAATATGGCCACTTGTATCGGGCATCAATCTATTCGTGGTTACGGCTTTTATTCAGTCGTTGAAAAATCGTCGGGCAAATGGGCAGGGCGCGTCGGTCATTGGAATCCAGAAGGCTGGCCTGAACCTGAAATTGGCTGGACGATTCACAAACCGTTTTGGCGCAAGGGATATGCTGTCGAGGCCGCGCAAGCCTGTCTTGATTTTGCGTTCAACGACCTCGGCTGGCCGCGCGCAGTTCACACGATTGCGATGGATAATGTCGCGAGCATAAAGACGGCGAAACGGCTTGGGTCGAAATTACTCTACACGATTGAGTGTGTGCCTGCCATTTCCGACGATCCACACTATGTCTACGGTCAAGATAACCCAAATATATAATCCGACTGGAAAACCGATATGATGAAACCTGATCTCGTCACCGAAGGTGAATTCAAAGGCTGGACGACGTTTAAATCTGATGCCTTCGAATATGAAGCGGGGCCGTTCTATGCCACAACAGATGCCGACGGAGAGCTATGTGCATTTCGCGTTGGGCGGAAACATCTAAACCAAGGCGGCGTGGTGCATGGTGGATGCTTGATGACCTTCGCGGACTTCGCGCTCTTCTCCATTGCGAAAGATGCCTTTGAAGACGCGAGCTACGGCTTGACCGTGGCCTTCACGAGCGAGTTTCTATCGGGTGCAAAATTGGGGCAACTTATCGAAGCGCGAGGCGACGTTCTCCGCGAAGGTGGTTCGTTGGTTTTCGTGCGCGGAATATTGTCGGCGGACGGTGTGCCCTGCCTAAATTTCTCTGCGACGTTAAAGCGGTTCAAGCCACGATAAGGCTAGACCCAATTTGCGTCTCGCACGCGTTTCGCGCCTTCACGGCTGACGGGGGCGTCGATGCCAGATTTCAGGGTGATGCGTAATTTTCCGTCTGATTTGGAAACCGAATCAACGCCAGCTTCTGCGACCCACCAGCTGCGATGCGGTTTTAATCCTGAGAGCGGCGCGGCGAGGTCTTCGGCATCGCTCAGACGCATGAGGAGCATATGCTCACCTGCCGCCGAATGGATACGGACATAATGGTCCTCTGAACTAATGGCGTAGAGGTCAGCATCTCGAAACTTAGGTGGAAGACGGTCGAGCAATGCGGGACGTGTTTCAGTGGCAGCAGGGGGCTCGGGGGCAGCATTCCGTGACGCTAGTTCTCCGACGCTCGTAATGACAATCGCAACGACCCAAATGTAAAACAATGTGAGGAAGATGCTGAGGATGTTGTTCTCATTGAACATCGAAATAACGAAAGGCGCAACGGCAGCGGTGGCGCCAAGGGATTGGACTCCCGTCCGAACCCAAATCGAAGCTTTGGGTAAAAATTTCCGACAGAGGGCCCGCGCACTCATCGCACCCAACCCGCCCGCCAAGGTCAAGCCGAGCCAATAGACCAAACGGAAACTGAGCGAAAACCCAGCTGTTCCAAATGGCGCTAAGATACTCAGGACAAGACCCGCCAATATAGGCGTAATCAGTCCGCGAAGTGCGGGATGGGAGAAAATCTCTGGCATTACTGGGAAATTGAGCCTGTCATTCGCGTATCGTGAACGGGAGCGCGGCGATTTTCAAGTCGGTTCACGACAGGAAAACGCCGATTGGTGCAATGACGCTGGTAGAGCGCGTGTCATCAAGCTTTGGTTTGTTCATCGCAAAGGAGACCCGCATGAACATCGAATATTTCACCGAAGCCAGCCTCGCTATCCAGATCCATATTTTGGTGGCCGTAGGAGCCTTCTTCCTTGGCGGTACAATTCTTGTCATGCGAAAAGGCACACCTGGACACAAAATGGCGGGGCGTATGTTTGGAGCGTTGATGATTGTGACAGCCATAACGGCCATTTTTATTCGCCAGATAAATAATGGAAACTTTTCATTCATTCATATTTTTGTGCCGATTACATTTATCGGGATGTATCAGATCGTTTCGTCTATTCGAAAAGGTGAAGTGAAACGTCATAAAAAGCATGTTCGGAACATGTATTTTGGTGCATTGATGATCCCTGGACTGCTCGCATTTCTGCCAGGACGGACCATGTGGATGATGTTCTTCGCATAAGCCCCATGTGAGAATCTTATTCAAAGGTGACGACTGGACGGTTGCGACATGTGCAGAGGGCGCTATAAAGCCCACACTTTCGACATTATCCGCAAAATGGAATTTCCATGAATATCCACGAATATCAGGGCAAGGCTGTCCTTAAATCCATCGGTGCCCCCGTCAGCGAAGGCATTGCGATCTTCAAAGCGTCAGAAGCGCGCGCCGCAGCTGAAAAGCTTGGCGGACCGCTTTGGGTCGTAAAATCCCAAATCCACGCAGGTGGACGCGGTAAAGGTAAATTCATCGGCGCTGCTGCGGATGCTAAGGGCGGCGTTCGTCTAGCGTTCTCAATTGATGACGTTGTGAAAAACTCCGAAGAAATGCTCGGCGAGTATCTCGTTACCGAGCAAACGGATGATAAAGGCAAGCAAGTCAATCGTCTCTACATAGAGCACGGTTCTGACATTGATCGCGAGCTCTATCTTTCAATCATCATCAACCGCGAAACTTCGCGCGTGTCCTTCATCGTCTCCACCGAAGGCGGCATGGACATCGAAGCTGTCGCGCATGACACACCTGAAAAAGTCATCACTTTTGACATTGATCCTGCGACAGGATTCATGCCGCATCATGGCCGCACACTTTCCAAAGCGCTCGACCTGAAAGGTGATCTCGCGAAGCAAGCGGGCAAGCTTGGTAAAATTCTACATGACGGCTTTATCGCTAAAGATATGGCGATGATGGAAATCAACCCGTTGATCGTGACAGAAGATCAGCGCCTACATTGCCTCGATGCGAAAATCAGTTTCGACGCTAATGCGCTTTTCCGTCATCCTGATATTGCTGCACTTCGCGACGAAACCGAAGAAGACGCCAAGGAAATCGAAGCCAGCAAATATGACCTCTCCTATGTCGCCCTCGACGGCAACATCGGCTGTATGGTCAACGGCGCGGGCCTTGCGATGTCCACAATGGATATCATCAAGCTTTACGGCGCAGAGCCAGCCAACTTCCTCGACGTTGGTGGCGGCGCAACGAAAGAAAACATCGTTGCAGCGTTCAAAATTCTGACATCTGACGACAAAGTCGAAGGCATCCTCATCAACATCTTCGGCGGCATCATGAAATGTGACATCATCGCCCAAGGCGCTGTTGACGCTGTCAAAGAAGTCGGTCTCAAAGTTCCACTCGTCGTACGCCTCGAAGGCACCAACGTTGAAGCTGGCAAAGAGATCATCAAAAACTCAGGTCTGAACGTGATTGCTGCCGACGACCTAGATGACGCCGCACAGAAAATTGTCGCAGCGGTGAAAGGCTAAGAGTATGTCAGTCCTTATCAACAAAGACACAAAAGTTATCACGCAAGGCATGACCGGTAAAACCGGCACGTTCCACACGGCACAGGCCATGGAATATGGTACGAAAATGGTTGGCGGCGTCACGCCCGGCAAAGGCGGAACAACCCATTTGGGCCTCCCGAACTTTGACACTGTGGCCGAAGCTAAACATGCAACAGGCGCAACTGCCTCTGTTGTATACGTTCCACCACGTTTCGCCGCGGATTCCATCATGGAAGCGATTGACGCGGAAATGGAACTTATCATTGCGATCACGGAAGGTATTCCTGTTGCAGATATGATCCCTGTGAAACGTGCATTGGTTGGCTCTAAGTCTCGTCTTATTGGCCCGAACTGCCCCGGCGTTCTGACCCCAGAAGAGTGCAAAATCGGCATCATGCCCGGTAAAATCTTCCAAAAAGGAACATGTGGCGTGGTGTCACGTTCAGGTACGCTTACATATGAGGCCGTTTTCCAAACCACACAGGTTGGCCTTGGTCAAACAACGGCTATCGGCATCGGCGGCGATCCAATCAACGGTACGAATTTCATCGATTGCCTTGAGTTGTTCCTTCATGACGACGACACAAAGCAAATCATCATGATTGGTGAAATCGGCGGCTCGGCAGAAGAAGAAGCGGCAGAATATATCGCGCATATGGCGAAAAAAGGCATTTCCAAGCCAATGGTCGGCTTCATTGCGGGTCGCACAGCGCCTCCAGGACGCACAATGGGCCATGCTGGCGCGATTGTCTCTGGCGGCAAAGGTGGCGCAGAAGACAAGATCGAAGCTATGGAAAAAGCGGGCATTCGTGTTTCAGCTTCTCCTGCGAAGCTCGGTGTCACAATGATGGACGTCTTGAACGGCTAGGTTTTCTCACACTACAAAATATTGAGCCGTCCCATTTGGGGCGGCTTTTTTGTGCGTGACCCGTATTTGATCGTGTTTTCACGCAGGCTTATATTTACTGAATCAACGCATATCTGTCGGTGACACTGCGTTTTGACACTGCTAGAGCGGACCCCGAATTTGTCTGATCCAAGCCAAGGCTTACCCGCATGACCGAGCGTTCTAACCAGAACCAAAATCTTCTCGACACACTCTTCCTAGATGGGGGCAACGCCACCTATTTAGAGCAGATGCAGGCGCAATATGCAGCCAATCCATCCAGTGTTGATCCGTCATTCCGTGCTTATTTTGCGTCACTTGGCGAAGATCGCACAAATGCGAAAAAGAACGCCGAGGGTCCATCATGGAAGCGTCCGGCTTATACGTCTGATCCAACGCCAGAATTGACGGCGGCCTTAACGGGCGATTGGGGTGACGCACCAGCGGTCATCGAGAAAAAGGTCAAGACGGCTAACCCGAATCTTTCAAATGCCGATGCGAAGCAGGCCGCCAAAGACTCACTACATGCGCTTATGCTCATTCGGGCCTATCGCGTCCGCGGACATTTGATCGCGAACCTTGACCCATTGGGCCTTAAAAAACCTGATGTTCATCCTGAACTTGATCCAACGACATATGGCTTCGGATCAGACGATATGGATCGTGATATCTATATCGACGGCGTATTGGGGCTCGAATATGCCACGCTCGCTACGATCATGGAAATCCTGAAGCGGACCTATTGCGAAACGCTAGGCGTCCAATTCATGCAGGTTTCTGACCCCGAAGAGAAGTCGTGGATACAACAACGAATTGAAGGCCCGGAAAAAGAAATCAGCTTTTCGAAAGAAGGTCGTCTCGCGATCCTCCAAAAATTGATTGAAGGCGAGACCTTTGAGCAACTGATCCACAAACGTTATCCTGGCACAAAGCGCTTTGGTATTGATGGTGCAGAAAGCCTTCTGCCTGCGTTAGAACAGATCATCAAACGTGGTGGCCAACTGGGTCTAAAAGACATCAACTTCGGTATGCCCCATCGCGGGCGCTTGAACGTGATGGCGTCTGTTATGCAGAAGCCATATTCTGCGATTTTCTATGAGTTCCTTGGCGGCGTTGCGGCTGGCGGAGAAGACTTTGGCTCTGGCGATGTGAAATATCATCTCGGGGTTTCGGATGACCGTGAATTTGATGGCAATAAGGTCCATCTCTCACTCGCGCCCAACCCTTCACATCTCGAAGTCGTCTCCCCCGTTGTCATGGGTAAAACCCGTGCGAAGCAGCAAATGGCGTCTGGGACATATCAATCGCATAATCCCGAAGAAGTCATGGCCGTGATCCTACATGGCGATTCTGCTTTTGCGGGGCAGGGCGTAGTGATGGAATGTTTCCAAATGAGCCAGCTCGTTGGCTACCGCACGGGCGGGACGCTCCATGTGATCGTCAACAACCAGATTGGTTTCACCACAACGCCAGACGAATATCGGTCGGGTCAATATTGCTCTGATGTGGCGTTCATGGTTGAAGCTCCAGTCTTCCATGTGAATGGCGATGACCCAGAAGCGGTTGTTTTCGCAGCGCGCGTTGCGACTGAATATCGCCAGAAATTCGGCAAAGACGTCGTTCTCGATATTATTTGCTATCGCCGTTACGGCCATAATGAAGGCGATGATCCGTCCTTCACGCAACCGATCATGTATAAAGCCATTGGTGATATGCCATCGACGCGTGAAATCTACGCCAATCGTTTGATCGCGCAGGGTGATTTGACGGCTGAAGATGCGCAAAAACGTATGGACGATTTCTACGCCAAATTGGATGGAGATTTTGAGGATGCTAAATCCTACAAAACGAAACAACCTGATTGGCTAAAAGGTGTCTGGCACGGCATGGCTTTGCCCACGGAAAAAGACGGCAAACGTGGCGGTAATACCGCTGTTGATTTTGCGCGTTTGAAAGAGATTGGTGGCTCGATCACACGTGCGCCTAATTCTCTAAATATGCATCGGACGCTCAAGCGGATTATCAAGGCTCGCGCGGATAAGATCGAACGCGGCGCGGATATTGATTGGGGCCTCGCGGAACATCTCGCTTTCGGGACATTGATTACAGAAGGACACCCTGTTCGTCTGTCAGGGCAAGACTCAGAGCGCGGGACATTCTCGCAACGTCAATCAAATTTCGTCGATCAGACAACGGAAGAAAAATATACGCCGCTGAATAAAATCAGCCCTGATCAAGAGTATTATCAGGTCTTGAACTCTCATCTTTCGGAAGAAGCTGTTCTCGGTTTTGAATATGGGTTCTCCGCGGCTGCGCCCGAAGCGTTGACGATTTGGGAAGCGCAATTCGGTGACTTCGCCAATGGTGCGCAGGTCATGGTCGATCAGTTCATCAGTTCAGCCGAGCAAAAATGGCTACGTATGTCGGGCCTCGTGATGCTCTTGCCACATGGCTACGAAGGCCAAGGTCCAGAACATTCCTCTGCGCGTCTCGAGCGTTATTTGCAGATGTGCGCCGAAGACAATATGCAAGTGACAAATATCTCGACGCCTGCGAACTATTTCCATGCGCTACGCCGTCAGGTTAAACGGAAGTTCCGTAAGCCGCTCATCAATATGAGCCCAAAATCCCTATTGCGTCATAAGCTCTGCGTTTCCACCTTCGAAGAAATGGGACCTGGCAGCGAGTTTCATCGTCTTCTCTGGGATGATGCGCATTACAAGCCTGAGGTTAGCCAAATCAAATTGGCCGCCGACAACAAAATTAAACGCGTTATTCTCTGCTCAGGTAAGGTCTATTACGACCTCTTCGAAGAGCGCGAGAAGAACGGTCGCAACGACATTTATCTGTTGCGGGTAGAGCAGTTCTATCCTTACCCCGATGATGCGGTTCAAGAAGAGCTATCACGGTTCAAAAATGCCGACATGGTCTGGTGTCAGGAAGAGCCGAAGAATATGGGCGCTTGGAGCTTCATTAATCCATTCCTCGAAGAGAGCCTGATTGCCATTGGTGCGAAAAATACGCGCGCCCGCTATGTGGGCCGCCCTGCTGCTGCCTCGACCGCGACAGGTATCAGCACGAAACATAAGAAAGAGCAGCAAGCCATCCTTGATGGCGCATTTGCGAAGTAGGACCTGATTATGACCGATATCACAATTCCGAACGTTGGCGAAAGCGTCAGCGAAGTTACAATCGCGCAGTGGTTCAAAGCTGTTGGTGACACCGTCAAAAAAGATGAACCGCTTGTTGAACTAGAGACAGACAAAGCGGCGCAAGAGCTTGTTTCGCCTGCTGATGGCGTGCTGGAAGAAATTCTTGTCGCAGAAGGCGAAAACGCCGAGATCGGTAAATTGATCGCGCGTCTTGGCACTGGCGCTGGTGCTGCGGCGACGCCCGCTGCTGCTGCTCCGTCTGAAGCAAAAGCAGAAACCCCTGCCGCATCTGGTGGTTCTGCTATGAATATCGATGTCCCGAATGTCGGCGAAAGCGTCTCTGAAGTGACAGTCGCGGTCTGGATGAAACAGCCGGGTGACGCGGTCGCTAAAGATGAAGCCATTGTTGAGCTGGAAACGGACAAAGCGGCGCAAGAATTGGTCGCGCCAGAAGCGGGTGTGATGGGCGAACATTTGGTTGCCGAAGGCGAAGTCGCCCTTGTGGGCCAAACTATTGCGACATTGATTGCAGGTGCCTCGGGTGGATCATCTGCTGCGCCAAGCGCAACTGCGGCACCTTCCGCGTCGACGTCTGGTGACGCGATTGCAATGCCGGCTGCGGCAAAGATTATTCGCGAGAGCGGATTGGATGCATCTCTGATTTCGGGCACTGGCAAAGATGGTCGGATCACGAAAGCTGACGCATTGGCTGCGAAAGCTAATCCTCCCAAAGCCGCCCCGTCAAAAGCTGTATCTGCACCAAAAGCTGCTGCGCCTAAGGCACCACGTAATGATGGACTGCGCGAAGACCGCGTCCGTATGACACGTATTCGTCAAACAATCGCACGCCGCCTGAAAGACGCGCAAAATACGGCAGCGATGCTAACGACTTATAATGAAGCAGATATGTCCGCGATTATGGACATGCGGAAGCAGTATAAAGAGCTCTTCATTAAACGCCACGGCGTGAAGCTTGGCTTCATGTCCTTCTTCGTGAAGGCCTGTGTCCAAGCGTTGAAAGACGTTCCGAGCGTAAATGCGGAGATTGATGGCACAGATATCATCTATAAGAATTTCTACGATATCAGTATTGCCGTCGGCACAGAAAAGGGCCTCGTTGTTCCTGTGTTGCGCGATTGTGATGAGCTGTCCCTTGGTGGGATTGAAAAAGGGATCGGTGCCTTGGGCGCGAAAGCGCGTGACGGTCAATTGTCTATGGATGACATGTCCGGTGGCACATTCACGATTTCGAATGGCGGCGTTTATGGGTCATTGATGTCTTCACCTATCCTCAATCCTCCGCAATCTGGAATTTTGGGCATGCATAAGATCCAAAAGCGTCCAGTTGTGATTGATGATCAAATGGTCATTCGTCCGATGATGTATCTGGCACTGTCTTATGATCACCGTATTGTTGACGGTAAGGAAGCTGTGACATTCCTTGTACGTGTTAAAGAGTGTCTCGAAGATCCAGAGCGTATGCTCCTCGATCTTTAAGGTTTGATTAGGCTTGGTTCTAAAACTGAGCCTAATACTTTTCTGATAATTCCCTCCCTACATCTGGTTGGGAGACATAGAGATGAGCGCAAATACAGCAGTTTTACCTTCATTACCTGTCACGAGTCCGTCCAACACTGGGTCGAAGATGGAGCAGCGAATGCTCGGTATTTTGGCCGCCTTTGCCGTGACATGGGGTTTGCTGTGCATCATTGCATTTACGTTGAGCCTTAGCGCCACGCCGCAAGAGTTGGCCTTGCATTACAAGATTGAACAAATTGCTTACCTTGATGCAACACCAGCTTGGGTTGGTTTCTCGAAAGCCATGACCGCAATCGGGTTGATCTGCGGGGCAGTCTATTTGCTCCTGCGGAAAAAAAGCGCCTATCACTGGTTTATGATCTCCCTTGTCGGGACACTCCTGACGATGGTTGATTCCATCCTGCGTGGTGGTTTTCAAATCCTTGGCGGGATTGAATCCGGTGTCAGCTTGGCCATGATTATCGTCGGTGTATTCTTGTTCTGGGCATCATATTCAGCCTTTTACGATGGACAGCTTTCTGACTAATTGGACAGTTGCGACATTTTGACGTATACTGAACTCCAAATCGGGGGAGAGTGTTATGTCAGAAGACCAACAAAAGCTATATTCTGCGAAGCCACCCATTTGGTTCTGGGGTATCTGCGTCCTCTTCGTTCTTTGGAATATTGTCGGCGTCAGTAACTATCTTATGACTGTCATGGCGACGCCGGAGAGTTTGACGAAACAAAACTATTCTTCGGACCAGGTTGAGTTTTTGTTGAGTATGCCACCCTTATATGCGGCGGCATTTGCATTGGCTGTATGGTCGGGCTTGTTGGCCGCAGTCTTATTGTTACTGCGGCGACGTTTGGCAGTTCCTGTATATTTAGCGAGCGTCGGATTCGTTATCCTCAGTTTCTTCTTTGACTATATTGGCGGCACCTTCACAGTTCTGGGGAATGCCTATTTAGGTATCATGGGCTTTGTTACGGTCATGGCGATAGTAGAATATATGTTCGCACGCCTGTCTCGTGATCACGGTTGGTTGCGTTAATTCAATTTCACTGATCCATTAGAAAAATCTTACCCGTTTTCCTACCATTGTCGCGTTGATATTTTCAGTATGGGCGCTTATCTGTTGAGCAACTTAACTTCGCCTGACAGGACCTTCCAATGGCAGAACAATATGACGTTATCATTATTGGTGGCGGACCCGGTGGTTATAATTGCGCAATTCGATGCGGGCAGCTAGGCCTGAAGGTTGCATGCGTTGAGACACGTAAGACGTTGGGGGGAACCTGTTTGAACGTTGGTTGCATCCCATCGAAAGCCTTGCTGCATGCGACAGCGCTTTACGAAACGGCGCAAAAGGACTTCCCAGCTATGGGGATCAAGGCGACGGTTGAAGCCGATATTCCCGCTATGATCGAGAGCAAAAATAAGGTCGTAACAGGCCTAACTCAGGGTATCGATTATTTGTTCAAGAAGAACAATGTCGAGCGTATTGTGGGCTACGGTAAAATCAAAGCCAAAGGCGAAGTCGAGGTCGACGGTAAAATTTACACGACGAAGAACATTGTCATTGCCACAGGATCAGAAGTCGCAGCCCTTCCAGGTGTTGAAATAGATGAAAAGACGATTGTGTCTTCGACGGGCGCGTTGGATCTTCAAGAGGTCCCTGAAAATCTCCTTGTTATCGGTGGCGGCGTTATCGGTCTGGAATTGGGTTCCGTTTGGCGACGTCTGGGCGCAAAAGTCACTGTTGTTGAATATATGCCATCAATCATGGTCAATTCTGACAAGGAAATCCAAAAATCAGCCCTGCGTATGTTTAAGAAGCAAGGCATGAAGTTTGAGTTGTCTCGTAAGGTTATGGGTGTCGAAAAGTCTAAAGCGGGCCTGACGGTGAAAACCGAAGCCGCTGCTGGCGGGAAACCGAAAGACATCGCGGCCGATGTTGTTCTAGTTTGCATTGGACGGAATGCGTTCACGAAAAACCTCGGTCTTGAAACCGTGGGAATCGAAACGGATAAACGCGGTAAGATTCCTCAAAACCATTGGAAGACCTCCGTTGACGGCATCTGGGCAGTTGGCGATGTAATCGACGGTCCGATGTTGGCCCATAAAGCCGAGGAAGAGGGCGTCGCCGTTGCGGAGACGATCGCGGGTCAATCCGGTCATGTTAATTTCGACGTTATTCCAGATGTGGTTTACACGCACCCTGAAATCGCAAGTGTGGGGCAGACGGAAGAGCAGTTAAAAGAAGCGGGGATCCCCTTCAAACGCGGTAAGTTTCCCTTTACGGCTAACTCCCGCGCGCGATGTAACCATGAAGCCGAAGGTTTTGCAAAAATCTTGGCACATGCCGAGACGGATGAAATTCTTGGCGCTCATATTCTGGGCCCACTCGCGGGCGATCTTATCCATGAAGTGGCTGTTGCGATGGAATTCAAAGCGTCTAGCGAAGACCTCGCGCGCACATGTCATGCTCATCCGACAGTTTCCGAAGCTGTTCGTCAGGCGGCGATGGACGTCGAAGGCTGGGCGACACAAATGTAGTTGAAGACGTTTTCCACCAGAGCGTCGTTGTTGATACTCGACGGTAGTTTTCTACCGCCTTTCGCTGAACGCCTAGTCTGAGGAAAAATTTCATTCAGTTAGTGCGAACGAACTCGAACCCCGCCCTTTCAGGCGGGGGTTTTGTTTTTAATAGAGTGTTGCGAGGGCTTTGCCGTCGTAGCTGCCTAGTTCGTCGAAACGCCCCTCTTTGACTTTAGTTGCCCAATGCGGATCTTGGAGCAGGGCGCGGCCGACTGCGACGAGATCAAATTCGCCTTTGTCCATGCGCTCAAATAATTCATCCAATGACGCAGCAGGTGCACCTTTGCCTTGGAACGCTTCGAAAAAATCGCCGTTGAGGCCAACTGATCCGACAGTAATTGTCGGCAAGCCCGTGAGTTTCTTCGCCCAACCCGCAAGGTTGAGGTGCGCGTTTTCGTCTTGCTCTGGAAATTCAGGTTCCCAGAAACGGCGCTGCGAACAATGTAGAACATCTACGCCCGCATCGGCGAAGACGTTGAGAAATGCTTCTAGCTTTTGCGGGGTATCGGCAAGGCGTGCCGTGTAATCTTGCTGTTTCCATTGCGAGAAGCGCAAGATGATTGGCATGTCATCGCCAACCGCTTTGCGGCATTCTCGGATGATTTCGCCGGCAAATGTCGCGCGCTCATTTAAGTCTCCACCATATTTGTCTTCACGTTGGTTCATCACCCCCCAGAAGAATTGGTCGATGAGATAGCCATGTGCGCCATGAATTTCGATGGCGTCAAAGCCCAAGTCTTTAGCGTAGCCAGCAGAGCGGGCGTAGCTGTTGACCATGTCAGCAACCTCTTCATCCGTAGGCGCAGAATAGACAGCTTTGCCAGTATGAGTCAGACCCGAGGGACTGTCCGATTGCGCTTCAGGATTGTGGCCTGTGCCGGGTTTGCGGACCATGCCAACGTGCCAAAGTTGTGGCGCAATTTTACCGGGTGTTTTCGCCACGGCATCCGCGACAGCTTTCCAGCCTGCCAATGATTTCTCACCGTGGAACTTTGGGTAGTTTGGATCATTCGCAGAGCCTGCACGATCAATAACTGTGCCTTCAGTCACGATCAGCCCGACATTGCTGTTGGCGCGACGCTCGTAATAGTCGACGACATTTTGACCTGGTACGCCATCGGGTGAAAAACTACGGGTCATGGGGGCCATGACGACGCGGTTTGGCATTGTCATGCCTCTGACTTTAAATGGCGTGAAGAGGGTATTCGACATGTCTAGCTCCTTATAATTCAAATCCAGACATGGGGGCAAAATTCACAAATCTCAACCATCCGATATCGTATGGCCGAGGAGCGCTTTCATAGCCTCCAAATATCCGATCCAAGCTTTTCGTCCTGTGGGCGTCAGGTGAACCAGTGTTTGTGGACGTTTGCCCTTATATCCTTTTTCTTGGCGCACATATCCAGCGGTCTCAAGCTTCGTTAAATGGGTTGACAAGTTCCCATTCGTTGCCCCAGTTTTGTCGATCAATTCTGGAAAACTGGCTGGATTTACCGCGGATAGATAAGCCATCACGCCAAGGCGAAGGCGCCCGTGGATGACATCATCCACCGCATCTAAATCTATATTGGGCGTATCAGCCATTTTAGGCCGCCTTCCGAATGGAAAGAATGGATGGGATGATGATTGTAATCACGCTACCAATTGCGGCGATGAGATAGACGATATTGTCGCCGTAGAAACTCATCGTTATTGCCGCGAGCGTGAACCCACTGAAAGCTGCAAAATGCAACCAATTTTGCCCCGTCATTTTGGCGGTCACTCCATAGGCTATGCCTTGACCCGCGAAACCGAAAATGAGGACCAAAGTCCACAGTTCATGTGTTCCTGACCCCAGTATTAGGTTGAGGAAAACGCCGACCGCGAGGGAGGCCATCGCCGCTGTAAACATAATCCAAACATATTGCTCGACACGGTTGGCGGTTGAATATGCACCAGCGCGTTTACTCACCTTACGGCCTAATAGGCTTGAACCCGCACCGCCAAGGATGGCAAATCCTATCCAAAGAATTGAGAAGGACCACATGGGTAACGCCAAAATTTGCGTCAAAATGAGATAGTGAATCGCGAAGGTTGATGTCAGTAGAACACCCCACCACAAGCCGATAGGACCCCCGACAAGCGGTGTATCTTCACCATCTTTCGCAATTCGGGTGGCGTTTTCTAGGTCTGAGAGAAGTTTGCTCGATGTCATGATGGGGCTCCGGAAAGAGTGTTTAAGGATTTAGATTTCAACCGTGCGACATCCAAATAGATGGCGATGATTGTGAGAATATAAGTCACGGCAACAACAAGCGGGATGAGGACCAACATGTTGTCCCTAGCTATGAACCAAACAAATAACGTCATGGCGGCGCGTAAAATGGAATGTGCCGCGAACAGGGGTGTACGGTTATAGCTCCATCCGATCATGGGCCAGTGGATCGACATGCCTATGGCGAGAATAGGCACGACAAGTTCTGGTGACGCGCTTTTGATGGCCACGATCAACATCGGCCAGAATAAAAGCATGCCAATGAAAGTTGGCAATAAGACGTCACCCACAGCAGATTTGTTGGACATGAATTTATTCTTCATTAGCGCCGCGAACAATAACGCCAGTGGGAAAATTGCCCCTGATAGCGGTAAGGCTAATCCAACCCAGCCTTCTAACCCTGTCCGTGTTCCAACATAAGCGAGCGCCAACCAATAAACCGCCCCAGCCATTGGAATGGGCACGCCTCCATTTAGGCGAATATATTGCGCCAAACGATGTTCTGCCAGTCGGGCCTTTAGAGCGGTGAGTTCGGGTGGCACCCCGATCTTTTCCTGTGTCATTGTTGCCTCCTCAAATTTTCGAAAGGACTTCGAATTGAAAATAGGTTTGACATACAAACTTGTTTCTGTCTAGTTTGAAATGCAAACTAGATTGTAAAAGAGACGAAAATGTTTGTTATATCTAAGAAAAAGAAAACCCTAAGGGTCGTCACACTGGCTTCCTCAATTCTACTGGTCGGTGCCACGACTGGTTTTGCGGCGGATGCACCTGCTTGGAAAAAGACAGGCGATATACCTGTGACTGTGAAGCTGACGGATGTCCTGCCAGAAGGTGTGTCTGGCGGAACGATCTATGTTTCGATCCAAACGCGTCAAGATTACCGATCCATGAAAGGCTTTGGCGGCGTGATTAAACATGCTGAAGCTGGCGATATGACACGAACCTATCATGTTGATGAACCTGGTGAGTACTCCGTTAGTATTTGGCATGACCGTGATGATGACGGGCGGTTTTCTATGACGGAAACCTATCAAGTTCTCGACAGTTGGGGGGCGTCTGGCACCCCTCCTGAAAATGCATCGCCGACATTTGACGATGTTAAAGTGAGTGTTCCGAGTATGGGGACGACATTGAGCATTGATATGATCAACCCGACGTCACCGTCTTAAATCTCTCGCAAGTTTCGTGAATCTAAATCCTGTCCTCGACTCTTTGGGTCGAGGATTTTTTTTGCATATATTTTACGCTCTCGGATGTGCACCTGCATGTATATCTATCAAGCGCGCCGCATCGACATCGGTGTAGCGCTGCGTTGTTGAGAGGCTTTCATGCCCGAGCAATTGTTGGATCGTCCGTAAATCACCGCCCCCTGCCAGCAGGTGTGTTGCAAAGCTATGGCGCAGGGCATGAGGTGTCGCGGTTTCTGGTAATCCCAATGCACCGCGCAATCGCCGGACTTCGGCTTGCACAATTTCCGGACGTAGAACACCACCACGCGCGCCGCGAAAGATCGGTGCATCGGCTGCGAGTTGGAAAGGCGACTGCCGCATATATTCGCTGACCGCTTCGGAGACGACAGGCAAGATTGGGACGAGTCGTGTCTTGCCACCTTTACCCGTCAGCATGATCTGTCGTTTCAGGGGAGCGTCCCGCCCCGTCAATGAGAGTGCTTCTGCGATGCGCAATCCCGCACCATAACAGAGCGCTAGAACGGCTTGATTGCGCGCGGCAATCCACGGTTCACCTGGGCTATCCAAGGGTTCGTTGATAACCTTTAAGGCTTCGGC
>CALHXF010000116.1 GCA_938040095.1 uncultured Caulobacterales bacterium | reverse complement strand
CGATGGCACTCCACAATCTCGGGGATTTTACCGACGCTTTTGTTGAATAGCTCAAGCCAGTCTTTCGTATGTTTATCGGTATGAATTGTAACAAAAGCGGTCATGCCGAGGCCTACGCGGCGTGGGTCAACAACCGCCACTCGTCGTTTTATGACGCCATTCTCTTCTAGCCGCTTAATACGTCTCCAGCAGGGGTTGCTAGTCAATGCGACTTGATCTGCAATGTCTTGAATCGATTGAGTGGCATCGGATTGTAGAAGCCTAAGGATTTTCACATCCGTATCATCTAGTTCTACATATTCTTTACGATGCATGATTTTGTCCCATAAAAAGTACATTATATAGCTATATTTGGGAATTCGCAACCATGTGCTTGGGCTATTCAAGGCGTTCATAAAGTGAATATTAAAACGGGGACCCACATGAAAGCCTTTACCGAGCATCCTGAGTCTGTTGGCGAAACATATTTCCAACACATGGGCGTGTCATTCCGTTTTGGATCAAAAATGTTAGTGGCTTCGTTGGGCTGTTTCATGCACGGGATTTTCCCTTTCCTCTGTGTGAAAACAGGTAGTAAAACCGTCAATAAATTACACCATAATATGGTGACGCATCGTGATAAGCGAGTGGCCCCTTGTGACGACAAAAATGTCAACCTTGTCTGAGGCATTGGGTGCTGAAGAACCGAAAAAAAATGAATTTAGACTGCAGCCTAGCCAAATACTCTACAAACTTTCAAATACTGGAAAAATAGGAACTCTCCTACCAGGCTTTCTATTATCACTTGCGATTGCGGCACTCTCTATTTTTATAGAGGGTCGGTTGGGCGGGCCAGTTATGCTTTATGCTTTGGTGCTGGGTGTCATGTGCCATTTACCTGCTATGCGGCCTGCTTTTGCAGCCGGGCTGTCTTTCTCCGCAGGGCATCTCTTGAAGGTCGGTGTCGCGCTTCTGGGTGCTAAGATTACAGTAGTTGATGTCGCAAACCTTGGGATAGGAACGGCCGCGCTTGTTCTGGCGGGTGTCACTGCTGCAATGATAATCGGCACGGGAATAGGGCGTGTTTTAGGACTCAAAAAAGACCATTCCGTTCTCTCTGCCGGCGCTGTGGCCATCTGCGGATCATCTGCGGCTCTGGCAATTTCTTCTGTCTTGCCGCAGAGTAAAGATGCCGAGTGTAACACAATAATGACTGTGATTGTTGTGACCACGCTCAGCACAATCGCAATGGTGTTATATCCGTTCATCGCCATGCTCTTGAACCTGAGCGACGCAGCGGCTGGAATATTCATGGGCGTGTCCATACATAACGTCGCTCAAGTTGTAGGCGCAGGCTATGTGGTCTCAGACGGAGCCGGAGAGATCGCCATGATTGTCAAGCTCATGCGTGTCGCCTGTCTTGTGCCAGTGATTGTGATCATTAAACTCATGTTTAGAGGCGAAACCAAGAAAGCGAATGATGGATCAACCGCGACGAAAAAACCACCGCTGCTTCCTGTTTTTATGGTTGGGTTTATCTGCATCGTTTTAATTAATAGTGCGGGTTATATTCCTACTGAGGCCGCGCGCGTACTAAGTGTCGGATCGCGCTGGGCGCTGATCGCCGCCGTCGCCGCGTTGGGCGTCAAAACATCCCTTAAAGACCTTATCGGAGTAGGTATCAGACCAGTTTTAGTTTTAACCTTACAAACAGCTTTTCTAGCGATTTTTGCGCTAGGTGCACTCATGCTGATCATGAGTGTTTAGGACTGTATTGATTTTTTGTATTGAAGGCTTGTTCTCATGCTAAATCAACTTCCGATACCTCCCGAGGATGCTTTGCATGGCATCATGACACGTTATCCCACTAACACGCGGCCTGACAAAATTGATCTGGGTGTTGGGGTGTATTGTGACGCCACAGGGGCCTCGCCGATAATGTTCCGCCGTCGCGAAAGCTGAGGCGGAACATTATCAACCCATCTGCGAATGGTTTCATAAGAAACATCGACGCTGCGTTCGATCATGAATTTCTCGACATCGCGGAAACTCAAGTTGAATCGGCAATAGAGTCAAACAACCCTTTTGATGTTGTCTGGATGGAAGCGGTGCCGAGTGTAAATTGATGTTTTCATCGGAAGAGCTTAGCGGATTGTCTGAAAATGGGCATTAACGTTACAAAGACGACGGGAGGCTTATCGGTGCAGGGCTTAAATTCTAAACTATTCTTTGCTCAGTGTATTTCGATCGACAAAAAAGTGGTTTGCAATCCAGCGATCACGGATGTGAGTTACCCATGTTTCTTGAAGGTTTTCTTTCGGAACACCTATGCTCGTCGCCAATTGCCCTAAAGAGGCATCAACGCTTTGAGTTTCTTGCATAGCCTGTAGGAATTTATAGTGCGGGCCCGTAATTGGAATTGAGGATGTAAAATAATCATATCGCGTAATGGCCACATAACTTTCCGCGAGTGGTGGCAAACCGGACCCGGATTTCTCCAAGACGTTATGGTAGTAGTTCGCGACAGGAAATCGATATGCCCCTAGGTTGAAACAGGGTTGTAGTACGAGGTCTTCGTCTGGTGTGTCTGATGTTGGCCACAAATTTCCCTCGTGTCCCGGAGCATCAAAGAGTACGAACAATGCCCGCTCATATGTTGCCAAATCAATCATAAAGTTTACCCAGGTTTCGGGCTGAGAATCTGGATCAACGCCATCAGGCTGCGTCTCTTCAAGAAATGCAGGAAAACGACGCCCAAGCTCATATAGGGTGTAACTGTCCGATGGATCGCGAGCCAGAAATACGCGAGCGAAATTGTCGAACAACTCCTCACCCAAGGCCTCGCGAGAGGCAGGAAACTGTTCGGCTAAACACATACATAGACGCGAAATATAGCTGCGTTGATAGATCGCCAAACGTTGGCTGCCTGAGAGACGGTTGGACGAGGTCAGCCGGGCGGCTACCTCTTCCTTTTGAACCAAATGAGGTTGGGTGAGAGCGTTCTGCATCCATTCCTGCATATTTCGCAGTGTTGTATCAGTCATGTGCCTAGACGCGAATGATTGCGTATTGTTGGCACCATAAAGTCTACGGGGTTGGAGACATTTGTATGCTTTTGAACAGGTTGCTCTTGAGTAACGAGGGTCGTGTCTAGCTCGCCTTGCATGAAATCGCGGGCCTTTAACACTTCTTGATGTAGGCTTTGAAAATCAGGAACATCGCCATCCCATTCTAAGAGAGTCGACGCACCATTGCTGCGTTGCCACGCCAATCGGAAGAGCTCCCATACCGCGCGCGTCACAGGTTGGTCATGAGTGTCCAGTAGATAGGAACCGCAATGTGTATGCCCTGCAAGATGCATCTGCACGACGCGGTCGAAGGGAATGCTCTCAAGATAGTCTAGAGGGTTAGACCCGTCGTTAAAACACGACACATAGACGTTGTTCACATCAAGGAGTAAGCCGCTACCCGTTGCGTCCGAGAGCGCGCGCAAAAACTCGGGTTCAGGAATGTCAGAGTTTTGAAAACTGGCGTAGGTTGACGGATTCTCTAAGATCAGTGGCCGTTTTAGAACTTCTTGAACATAGTGAACGCGCGCGATGACATGATCTAGTGTTTCTTGGTTTAACGGCAAAGGCAGCAGGTCGTGACTGTTAACGCTTTGTACGCCGGTCCAGCACAGATGATCGCTGACCCATCTGGCCTGCACGTCATCCGCTAAAGTCTTAAGCCGTTGAAGATAGGTTTCATTGATCGGATCGGTACTACCGATAGACATAGAAACTCCGTGCAAGACTACAGGATAGTGTTCGGCAATCTGCCGAATAATCCACCCCGGACGACCACCCGAGTCCATGAAGTTTTCAGAAATCGCTTCGAACCAATCCACATCGGGTTTTTCTGAAAGGATGTGATTGAAATGCTCATTGCGTAGGCCAACGCCTAAACCCAATTTGGGCAAGGCGCTGACTTGAGACGCAACTTTTGCAGCATCAGGCATTAAGCACAACTTCCCGCGCCGCTCATGCCACTAGAACCACAAGCGGTCATGCCCTGACCACTGGCTTTGATCCATTCGATAGTGGGGCCATTCGCAAACAGCTGTTCATTCGTTGGATAGTTTGCTCCAGCGGCAGGCACCAAATCACTACCATGATTAGAGGCGTCTAGAGTGGGCCAAACAGCCGTTTCGAAATGTTTACGCGCCTGTTTCCATACGCTTTTACCCCGATTATCGCCCTCGGTGATGAACCTTTCGGCGTTGATTGGCGTCGCACACGACCCCTGCGCTTGACAGGAGTTTCCACCCGGCGCGTTCAACTCTTCTTGGGTGCCATATAACCCACAGCCGCCTTGGCCCTTACAGTCATTTGTAACATGACATTGGTGATCCGAAACTTTGGGCTGAGATGGGTTCGCGGGATTGTAAGCAAGCGATGTTGCACACCATCCTTGACCCGCACAATTATTGTTCAAAGTGCGCCCCTGATTTTTGCAGGAATTGAGTCCCATACAAGAATGGCGGACCCAGTTTCCCGCCCCCGCAGCGGTTTTAAGCGCGGCGTCAGTCGGTGGGTATTCCGGGAAGGATTGCGTGCCAACATAGACGGTAGAGGCAGACCCTACAGTCGTGACCGTATCGGCCGCGCCAGCATTTGATGAATCAGGGGACGCGGGCACATCAATTGGAGGAATAAGAAAGGCAGGCATCGTTGTAGGTTTTTGACCCTTATTTCCGCTCCAAAATGGCGATACGTCCGGCAGAGCCGAAACTTCTGGTAAAACCCAGCTAAACGCATTGTAGTTATGTAGGACGGAAGATTTTGCCTGACACTGTATGACAAGTTCCTGCAACGCGGAAAAAGCAGTTTCACGCGTCGTGCCTGTGGGGAACGGATTCTCAAAAGTTGGGACGATCTGACGGCCACTATCCTGCACACCTCGGATAGCTTGATAGAGTTTGTCCATCACCCAAATCATGGACTGATGCATGGTTTTGTTGAAGTAGAGTTTTTGATCCCCTTCATCGACTAGCAGCGTCGTTTCCGTCATGATCAACATATATTGGAACAACCCGTTCGCAACATCCACAAGTGCGCGTGCAGCGTCGCTGTAATCTGTTGATTTTGGGTTAGTCGGAAAGTCGTAAACGAAGCGCTCACTAAGATCAGCGATCTGGTTGCCCCTCGGAGTAGGTGCGGTCATGCCCGCAACCTGCGGCGGGGTTTTCATCTGAGCCGGATACCCTTTGAGGTCAGCACAAAGAGACCAGAATTTGTAATAATGGGACTCTTCTAATTCATTTGCCTCAACATACTCAGTAAAATCAGCGCCTTCGCCTTGTTCGCAAATTGTATTGATCGCGTTGATTGCGTCGGCCGCCGTCGAAATTCGGAATAAAGCGTCATTGCCTTCGTGGTCGTTATTATCGTTATTCTCAAAAACCGCGACTCTGGAGGCCGATGTTGGCGCGCCAACGACAGGCGGATTATCGAAAGTAAATGTATGAGTACCGGACGAGACTGTATCAATGCTGCTGGCAGAGTAATTTTCTGACCCAATCTGAGTGGCTAGAGCGTTTGAAAAAACGGTGTCGGGCATCTGCGCTCCGTTACCGCCACCATATTGGATCAAAGCCTTAGCGTAATCATAAACTTCTCCGATCGTTGCCCAATTGGGGACACTGGGGTCCGTCGTCGGAGATACAGAGTTTCTTTTACCTGGATATTCAATCCGCATGAAATGTTGGAGTTGGTCCAAACTTAACTTAGCCAAAGGAATTTCTAAGGCTTGGCCAGTAACAGTTTCGATCGGCGCCGCGAGGGTCCCGCCAGTCTGCGCCGTCAAGGTGCTAAGCGCGGGCAATACGATCCCTCCGCTATTACCAAATATCAGACCGTCATAGATTTGTGGCAGGTCTTCGTCCCGACCCAGCGTAGACGATAGCAAATTCATCGCTAAAGACATGTGTAGCATCTCTTCAACCGCTACACTCATGACCGTCGCACCAGCCTGATTTCCGTATAGGGATGACTCGGCAGGAAAAGCTTCGACGGAAGGAAGTGGAGCACCCGTTGGCGCATTGTTCCGTCCGGGTTTACGGCAAATGGAATAATAGGTGTAAAGATAGATCGGTATCGTCGCCATTTCTAGTTTAACGGCGGCGCGCAAAACTGTCTTGAGCGTTGCTACGGCATCATCTTGAGGCATCGATTCAATCGCTGCAATTGTCGCTGCTGGAACGGAGGAGTGTTCTGTGGTTGTCATGATTATTTCCTGTTTAATAGGGTGGATCAATTATGCGCCGGGCACTTTGACTAATGTGTTTGCCGTGATGTGATAGAATGTCTCTTGGATTCCATCGCTGCCTTCCCCATCAGCTGCTGGCGATTGCGTAATGAAGAAAGTCATAGGGATTTTTTGCACGTATTGTAGAATCGTACGGCTAGGGATTGTCGAGGTAGGCGAGTCAAAAGCCTCGATGATCCACAAGTCCATTTCATAGCCGCTGACATCAGCATTGCCGACTTCAAACGGGATGTTCGTCACACTACCGCCAGATGCGGCGTCTGTTGAAACTGACAGAAGCGTCGTCTTGAATGTTTTTCCAGGAATCGCAGCCAGATCATCAACAACCGCCTGCAAAACAATCGCAGGATTAGGAATAGAGCTATCAAGCGAGAACGGACGTTCATTGAGCGTTCCGACGTTATGCGTGGGTAAACCGTCTATATTCGTCACAGTCCCGAGCGCTAAAATCGAGTTACCGTGCGGCACCGAGACTTGCTTTACAATTGGGTTGGCGGGAGGTGTAGGCACAGGGAAAGGTTGACCGGTATTTGGGTCAAGCGGTGGATAGGGCAATGTTGCGCCATACGCACCTTCAGGTTGCGCCTCGAATTGACTATGTAACCATAGCCCGTTTTCATAATGAACTAGCGCGTTTTCCTTCGCCAGCGCGACGGCTGGTTGGTAATTAAGTCCACCAAGACCCGCAGTATTGGGTGCAAAATACACGCGCTGCTCATAGGTCAGTCCATAACACCCCTGTTGGAAAAACTGTCCTCGGTTTGGGGCTTCGCCTGGGGCAGTGAAGGTCATCTCTTCATAATAGTAAAAGTTCTTGTTCTGCCAATCATCCGAACCCGAAGAGGTTTGCATTTGCTTGTTCCCGGCAGGAACAGGCATGACGTTATATCCAGTCGGCGTGCTCGCTGGACTGTTCCACGTCCCAACAAGTTTATTGATCGGAAAATAGGCATCAGCGGTCGCCGTCGGGTCTGTTACGTTGGGCGGTATTGAAGCTAGGATTTCCGTCGTTGTCGGACTTTGCGTATTTGTCATTACTCTCTCCTTTAAACCTTTTTGTGACGAAATTAGTTGCCGTGGTTCTGCCGCCATGGATTCTAAGAGACCCAAATTCATTGAATCATCTCAATCAAAAGACTCAACGGGCATTTCATTTATGGAAATGTTGTTTCAGCCTTCGGCAAAACGAACCTTCGTCTGGGGGAGCCCACTTTGCATCATACCGTTAGCAATGCCCCCTCCCGAAAGTCCTGTTGTTTGGCTTAGACTTTTCTTAGGGTTTTCTTAGGTGGGCCTTTGTCAAATCCGTCGAGGCTGACGGTACCGTCCGTTATAATATATTTGATGCGAACGGCGATCTCATACAGGTGTATGACGCAACGCAGAACACGCGCACGGATTACATCCCAGGCCCCGCAGGACCGCTAGCACGGATCAAGCGGGTTTGGGACGGCACCAATACGCTCGATACGGTGACCTATCTCCACACGGACCATCAGGGTACCGCGCGTGCGGGAACGGATGATACGGGTACGGTGTTATGGGAAGACTTCCACACGCCATTCGGGGACAGCCTCATCGCACCCCCCGCCAATGATAACCAAGGCGACTACACAGGCCACATCCGCGACACAGGCTCAGGCCTGACCTGGTGTATTTTGCGGTCCGCAAATTACACGAAATGCAGGCACGGTATTATGATCCCGTGTTTGGGCGGTTCTTGAGCATAGATCCGATGGACTTTGTGGGTAGCGGCGGAAATCCCGGTTACTTCAATCGTTATGCATATACATTCAATGACCCGATCAATATGATCGACCCAGATGGCCAAGTTGTACGGGGAGCTGGGTTTCAGTCAGATACAGACCCGGAGTGGGTCGAGGCAAAAAATGCAGCCAGTGAGGCTAGTACAAGAGCTTCGACAGAAGCGGGAAATTATACACATCTAGCGAATTCGATTAAAAGTGGCAATTGGGATCAAAGAGCTTCCGATGCGACGTCTGAGTTTTCTCAAGCATATGGGACTGGGAATTACAATGAAGCGAATGTGTCCGCTGTTGCAAGTGCTCTCACCGACATTGCAAACACCTTGTCGGCCAGCAGTAGTGCGGTAATTGACCGAGCAGACGCTGCGAAAATGGCCCAGTATGGGTTTGGCGCAGGGACTGGTGGGTTTTTTGAACCTAGTTCAGGAAAGATTTACACCACTACAATTTCCACGCAGGTAGTTTTGAGAGCCAAGTATTCAAAATGTTTCATGAGGGCGGGCACGAAACTGGCGGCAATGATATTCCAGCTGCAAATGGGCCCCAAGGAGGATATACAACAGGGCCACTATATAGGATAAAAGCTAGGACATATTGGAATAGTAACTCCGCGAGCAAGCAATACAGTGATCCGGGAATACTTGACTGTGTTGTTCAAGTTGGAGCAGGAGGTTGTTGATGCGTCTAAAACTAGCCTTATTTGTATTGCTCTTTTGCTCAGGTTGTGGGTCGATTCGCGATGCCTCGCCTATCGCAGTGATGGAAGTAAAGCAGGTTGTTGACCAAAATTCTGCATCAAGTGTTGAAGTGTCTGGGAAGTATAATCAGTATTTACATCTGGATTTTAAATGGATGAACGATCTAGGATACGATGCATGTATCAACTCATTCGATTTTCCAATTAAAGATAACTTGCCACGTAGGTGGTTTGAAATTCTGGATACTCGGACTGGAGTTCCATTAGCCAACTTAGCTCCTGAACTTGTCTCAGTTTCTCTAAACACTCAGGCGAATCCTCTTGCGATCAAGAACTTCTTAATAGTCAAGAACGGTGAAGTTATCACAAGGGAGATGAACCTAACGGAGATGGTGAGGTTTCCTACCAATACGAAAACGAATACATACTCATTTCAATACGATTTTAGAGTCTACAATTGTGAGGATGTTCTTAAGCTTCAGAGTTCACAATTTCGGGGCTGGCCTGCATATGAAATGTTAAGTGTAGGTGAAGTGTTCCTCAAGTTTAGAAATTGAAGTGGAAAATTCCTGCAACTTTGAATGAAATAAATATCTTTTAAAAGAATGGGCCAAAAAAGTTGTAGAGCAAGATAAAGCGAAGCGTGCCTTGTGGCCCACTACGCCACTACCGTGGCCTTCTGCGACTATAATCGGTTTCCCAAACCGATTGTTCAGCTGCGCTGACCGTCTCCAAAGCGCTAAAGCTCTGTTTTTTGGTCTCAGTCTTGCTTCGCAGACCACTGGTCTGCCGTAGCAAACCGCAGGTTTTGCAAGACAGACGACTAATTTGCTGGGGGCGGAGCCGCCGCGCGAAGTGAGGTGAGGCGGCGTAGACGGGACAGCCTTTTTACATCACCTTGTGCCAGTACAATTTTACTTGCAAGAATGCACTGAGTGCACCCACCCCAAAATTTTCACGGCGACGGGTCTCAACCTGCAATTAAATTAGGCGGTCTTTCTGGCGGGGGCATGAGCTTCACGAAGCGTCTTGCCAAAGACATGGCAATCGCCAAAAGGTCGTCAGGGCGGTACGCTCTTGTCTAAATGCGGGGTTATCCAAACTCTTTCCTCGCATAAAACCACCGCAAACCCAATAAAACAGAGGTTTGAAAGAGATTGATCCCCGTCCTCCATTTGACCCCTATGTTTAAATGGTTCTTTCGGACATGGGACAGGCACGTGTACAATGGCTGGCTGGTTCGAAGGACGGTGTGCTTATCTATATGTGGTCATGCGCGTGTAGGGGAGCCTGATGGTGTGAGCTGAACTGTCTGTAACGACAGGATATAAATTCCGGCCGCCGTTTGAGAGCACCGCCGCGTGGCTTTGTGTATTTGTTGTCCAAGCAATTACACGGGGGGTGGAAGGGACTTATGGTCCGATCCACTTCGATACCTGCGTAAAACACTTTTTCCTTTCGGTACTCCGTCGCGAGTATCGGCCACGCGGACAGTCCCATTTTATTGAGGCGTCGCATAATTCGGTAGTTCCTGATGCTGAAACCATAGTTTCAACGGGGGCTGTGAGCACTGACGCTTGGCCAAACATCATCCCAAATCGACATTTGAGATAGACGCGGCGTCTAAATCAAAATTCATCCACAAGATACAAAATCAAATAGGATGTACGAGAACGTTTCTGGGTATTTTGACGAGTTAAAAGTCTTTTTTCCATTTTAAAGAAAAGCTCTGATCATTATCGGCTTGTATTTTTGACGTCAGAGAAATGTTTTTTTGCACTTCCCAGTCTATCACAGCGCCTGTCTGTCCGGCGCCGCCACCCGAGAAAACTTGGAGATAAACATTCTTAGCAAGATAACGGCCGCCTGTGATTTGAGCGCCGCCATTTTGGTTCACCCCAATACTTAGTTGACCGACGCCGAGGGCATTGCGTAGCCCTCCCATTAAGTCGAATCCACCGCCTGCACCTGAAAATTGAGCCAAAGCACCAGCTAGCTGCGCGGCTTCTATGACGGAAAGATCTGTAGCTGATCGACCAAATAATAAGGCGGATAAAATTTCATCTTGTGGGCGCTCTGGCGTACTGGAGAGTTCAATCTTTGGATCGGCCACGGTGCCACTGATGCTCAGTTTCGCAGAGAGATTTTGGGTATCAGTATTCGCGATCAGATTGACGCGCGCATTCTCAAGTTTCCCGTCAAATTTTATACCGCCGCTTTCAAAGGCCAATTCTTTACCTGCGACTTTGTAGCTACCCCTTAAAACTTTTGCATCACCAAAGAGTTCGACGTCATTTAATGTGCCTTTAATCGTGGCATCGACTGAGAGCTCAACATCTAAACCACGGCTACGGACAAAAATTTGACGTGGGGCCCGCAATTTGATGTCCAGATCAATAGGTGTTGCGGGAGCCTTAACTGAAATCACTTTACGGCCTTCAGGTTTGTTAATTTCCTCGACTTCTATTTCGACAACTGTGGCGCTACCTCTTACAAACTGTTTGACCTCAGCGCGGTTCAACGTGACGTCCCCACTGAGTGTTGCCTGCTCTTGCGTACTTATTAAGCCCAACTGGCCGGAAATAGTTCCCTCATAATCTTTTCTGTCGAGTGCCCGAAAATTATTGGCCGTCAGTTTTAATTCACCAATTGGCCGTGCAAACTCACCTAGTTTGAATTGGCCTTGACCAGTTATGGTTCCCTTACCATCGTCCGTGATTGAAACATCGCGGACATCAAGCGTGTCATTTGTAAATTGGGCGGTAAAACGTCCATTACGTAGTTGAGTTCCAAGTTGCGGCGTTTCCATTCGCAAGGCTTGGCCGCTGGCCTGGCCTTCAATATTGGGGTTTGCAGCCGTGCCTGATAATTTGAGATTAGCGCTCAGTTCTCCACTGGGTTTAGCATCACTCGGGGTCACTAGACCGAGAATAGCGGCAGCCTGACCAGAGGCGGTAAATTGCCCTGATAAAGATGTATTCATATTAAGCCTAAGATCAGCGAGAGTGCTCATTTGTATAATGGGTAAAGCGCCGTTGCCGCGGGCAGAAAAACCGTTCGGTGATTGCGCTTTTAAAATCCAATCCAATTGGGTGCTCGCAAGGGCTATCGCCATATCGCCCGATAGACCGCTACCACTAGCGACTTCAAATCCACGCCAATCTGACAATGTTATGGTTCCATCACCTGACACGCCCGCAGCAGCAGTGTTACTCGAGAGCTTGATATCAGCACTGATGCGGCCACGTGTATCGGCAAGACTTCCTGGCATCGGGATAACAGTGATAGGTAAGTCTGTAGCCCTCAACTCAAAGCTTTCTGCGCCGCTTAGACGGTCATAGGTGATCGTGACCGGTGCTTCAGCAAGGATGAGTGGTGCATGGAGGCTTATGTCACCGGCTTTGTAATTAACGGAAATTGGGGTAGCTGTATCCAAGATGATATTTCCATATTTTGCATCAGGATTTATCGAGGCGAGAAAGTTTCCGTCTGCACTCCCAGTAAAGGTGAGCGGTGTTTTGATTTCGAACTGTCGTTCCAAAACATCCAATTGCCGCTGTCCACGGGCCTCCAGTTCTCCGGTTAATGCCGACAAGCTACCGCTTGCATTGGCGGTGAAACGATCAAATTCCCAGTCACGATAGGCGATATTTTCCGCGTTTGCTGTAAGTGAGATGCCCTGAATATCTCCATTGGCTGTGAGAACTACGTCGGCCTTTGCATATTGATCCTCTGTTCTGGGGAGGTTTAGGCTGAATTGTCCCGTGGCGGGACCTACGCTTGGTTTAGAGACATTGCCCGATGCTGACAAAGGTCCCCATAGTAGAGCAATGTCATTTGCGACATAGGTTTGCTCGCGAGAGGCAAAGTTTGCCTTAACATCCAGATCGCCTTGTCCTGTTTCCGCCGTCAGGCGAATAGGGCCTTTGGGTACGCCACTAATATCGGTCAATTCAGTTCTAAGTCTTGCATTTTTCAATTCATAACCATTGACGTCGACTATATCCGCGCGGGCGTCGAAGCGTAAATTTGGATCTTCGCGATTGCCTGTCAGTGTAAAGCTCGCCGCAGTTTCTTCAGAAAGCGAAACAGAGGCATAAGTGAATGGCGCGGACAATAAGACTTCGCCGTCAATATTAAATTGATCGGTGATGCGACCTGACAAAGCTGCACGAATATTATCGCCAGTTAGCTTGGCAGTGGTAATGCGTAGTCCGCTTTCAATCGGAGACATATCAACATCGAAATTTACACCGCCTTGCAGTAATTGGTCAAAGGGTGCGGAGATAGCAGAATCCGGTTTAAACCCTCCGTTGGCAGTGAGCGCCAAGAGGGAGTTCACTGTCTTCGTGACCTCAAAATCAGATTGCAAACTTCCAGAGGGCAGGGCACCCATTTGCAAGAGGTTTAGCTTTGTCATGCCTGCGAGATCATAATTTGGCACACCATAATTTGCTTTGCCTGAAAGGTTTAGTTGGTTGTCTCCCGTGGAGAGCACCCCTGTGATGTCGGTCACCTGTGATGTCTGTGGGTTAAGCAACACTTTTGCTTTAAGTTTTGTTTTGGGCGCGAGTGTTATCGGGAAGTTGATATCTGTTTCTAAATCCGAAAATGCCCAATCTCCATCAATACGATATTGAGCCTGAGGGTCTTGGGTGATGCTGATCGGTCCTATCACTGATGTGGCTTGAACATAGGGTGTGGAAACATTGCGGACCTCAACATCGCCCGTAAATTTATATGTGGGAGCAGTTTCGATAAGCCCTTTTATTTGCCCTACTCCTAGCTTGAAACCATCAGGAAGCGGTAGGACCGCTCCAAAATTATCAGAGCTCGCTAAAATTTGTACAGCCTTCGGCGCGCCACCATCAGGGTTTAACACGCCAGAGGCTTGGACTTTGAATTGGTTGGACATAAGCGAGACCTCAAATCCAGCGGGGCTGATGCTGCGATTAAGGGACGCTATGATGTCAACGTCATTCCCGAGACTGCTCCGTACTTTATCAAAAATAGACCAATCCAATGTTTTTATGTTGGCATCAAGATTCATTACGGTTGCCGTCCAATTGCCCTTTGCGTTTATCTTTGGAGCCTTATTGAAACTGATAACAAGATCGCCTTGACCGCTATTAAGACTTCCGCTGATTCTCCCGATTCCGGTTACATTCACTCCAATGGGGGCGTGGAGTAATGTCGCCAATGTCCCACCGGGTGGGCCGTTTAAATCGAAAGCCCCTTCCATGTCTCCGGCCACATTTCGTGTGAAGTCTAAGTGAATCTTATCGCCCGACGCATCTGTCCGCACGGCGTCCAATATGGCTTTGATCCCGCCGCCGTCCGCCGTGTTTATGCCGCCAGATAGGGAGAAATCAGCAGATTGACCGATAACGGCTTCATGCAAACTGAAGGTTCCTATTGCCACCTTTTCGAGTTGCAGCGTGTAGGGTGATTTTCCTGAAGGTCCTGTGATATTCAAAACGGGCTTGCGCGCAAGCTGCGACGCTTGCGCCGTTATAGATTGAATATCTAATATTTTACGTCTTAAGGCCCATGGACTCCACTCAACCTCTAACGCATCGACGGTCAACCATGGGCCGTCTTGATCAGAAATTTTTACAGATTCTATGGTGAAACTATTGAGGGGATCACCAGAAAGGCCAGATATTTCGACAGCTTCGATAGCGCCAAAACTACGTTTATTGATCTGCGATTCAATGAGCCTTGCACCGCCATCAGTGGTCACTAAAACGCGCAGTACGAAAATTATGACGACAATCAGTAAAACTAAGAGTGACAACCCCCAGATACTGCGGCGTATCCATGGATTTTTTTGTTTTGTTTTATCAGACATTAGAACGCCTGACCGATACTAATATAAATCTGGAACGCATTGTCACGCTCACGCTTGTTCAGCGGGATTGCGATATCGGCCCGAAGGGGCGCAAAGCTTGTGTGATAGCGTAAGCCAAAACCCGCTCCAGCGCGAATGTCGTCAAGATCGGGGCGTTCTTTTTCCGTGACAGATGCAGCATCAACAAAAGCAGCAAAACCCAACGGGCCTTCGCCTTTATAACGTAACTCGGCCCCGATCTCTGAAATGGACCGTCCACCGGTCAGTTCTCCTGCGGCGTTAATCGGAGAAATACTCTGATAACCGAATCCGCGGACCGATCCGCCGCCGCCGCCGTAGAAACGACGGTTCAGCGGTATCGTCGATAAGTCTCCTCCAAATATGGTCCCAACCTTTGCACGCCCAGCCGCGACTAATGTCTCTGACAGGCGTCGATATGTGCTTCCGCCCAAAGTCGCAGTTGTAAACAAACCGTCTTCTTCACCAAAATTATAAGTCGGGATAATATTTGCTTCTAAGAAATACCCCGTTTCCGGATTAAAAAGGCTGTTGCGGGAATCGTATGTCGAGCGGCCAAGACCTTCAAACAGGTAAGCCGTCGTCTTAAGTCCATTTTCCTCAAACTGCGAAGCTTCAAGACCAAGGCCAAGGCCAAGTTTGAAATTTTCGGTCAGTTTCTGCGTCATCAAAGCACTGCCGCCAATACGGTCGCCCGAAAATGCATCTGTGTCTTCGCGCGCCATTTCGACGCCCAAATCAAGCTCGCGGTCCACCCGCCATGCAAAGGGGATATTATAGTTCGCGCCAAAGCCAATTTGATTAGTTTTTAAGCTCGATGATAATGTGAGTGTTTGCGCATTGCCGATAAAGTTACGACGCTGATATTTAAGCTCAATGCCGCTTCCCTCCGTCGTCGAAAAGCCAAGTTCACCGCTAACAGTATTGATCGCGCCTTGTTCGACATTGAGCAAAACATTGCGCGTCACAGTCCCGTCGTTGTTTGGTGTGGCGTCGTCAGAGAGTGTCGCAGCAGCACCTTCAAAAGCCCCTGTCCCAATAATTCGAGAGGAAAGTGCATTTAGCTTTCGGGCATCAAATTCATCGCCTGTCTTGAATGTCGCAACCATCATCGGCCAACTTTTCGTTAGGTATGCTGTGCCTATTTGTTCAATTTCACCAAACCGCGTTTTCTGCCCAGCATGAATATTATAAGTGACGGCCATGGTTTTCAAATTGTGGTCAACAACAACTTTGCGCTTAGAGGACTTGGCGTCTGGAAAGCCATTGGCGTTCAGATAATTGACCGTCTGCAATTCCGCCGCCACGACCTTAACGGCTAAGGCGTCATCTCCTGAGCGTAGCTTAATAGTATCAAAGGTTTTCTGAGCGATGTCAGGCGGGTTATCCGAATAAACGATATCCACGGAACCAATCGTAAATTGCGGCCCTAATGTGATCGTCAGAACAGGGTGTGGTGGAAGGCGCGTAGCGGCATCACGACTTGCAGGTGCTTCAATCACACGGGCATCAATTTCCGCCCCATAATAGCCTTGAGAACGCATCACAGACATGGCGCTTTCGCTAGCTTTGGTGACGCGGCGACGAGCTTGGGACAGTGAACGCGGAGCGATTTCAGCCTCGCCAATGACATCTTCAACTAACGTCTTTAAGGCTTCAGGTAACTCCCCTTCGATACTGGCAAGAGGTTCCGCCGCATTAGCAAGTTGGGCATTAAGACAAAATAGGACATATAGAAGAAAACTGAATGGAATATGTCTTAGCATAACTGCGTTGTCCTCCTCATTTTACTATCGTCTTTCTAAGAACTCATCGTCCAGTCGGTGTGAAGAGTATATAGCGCTACGGCTTTCACATTCACATTTATAAAAATGAATTTCATTCTAAAACGTCTCGTCGATTAGAACCGATAGTAGAGGCACACTAATTGTAAGTTACAAACCGCGCTTACAGTTTTTCGGTATACTTTTGTTTATTGCCAGCCTCTCTTATTTAGCGTGTGACCCTCGCAGATGATAAACTCAACACTATCAAATTTTCATCTAAAGTTAGCGAAATTTAGCGTCTTAAAATCGCGCAAAGTAAGACGCTGGACTGAGGTCAGTAATGGGGATATTGGCTCCCAATGTTCAAATATCTACGGGCTCGTTTATCCCGTTAAACGACTGGCCAGGACGACCAGCACGGCTAGTAACGTAAGCCAAAGGGCCGCGTTGACTTTTACCGCTTTCGCGGCTTTTTGCTGAGCCATCCAGAGTCTTGGGCGCACGCCTTTCCAAACAAAAATAAATTGCGCTGAGAGAACTGTGCAGACGACATTTATAGCCAGCAAGAGCGCGGCGCTTGCGGCATTGGTATAGTCTCCAACCCCAAGGAAAACCGCTGAGGCTACGGAGGGCGGGAGCAGAGCGACGGCGACCATCACGCCGACAAGCGCGGAGGATAATCCGGTTGACATAGAGAGTGCGGCAGCGGCGCCGGACGCCAGCGCCAATATCATGACTTCAGGACCGATAATGGTGCGGGACATCAACTCCACGCTTTCTAAATTTATCGGTATGATGAGCGCAATGGCGGCAGCAAATCCGAAACCGACACCGAGTCCGGCCAGCGCCGTTTTAGTGGCGCGCCACATCAAGGATAAATCGCCCAATGCCGTCGCGAGCGAAAAAGCGAGAATTGGCCCGAGCAAAGGCGCGATCACCATAGCGGCGATTACGATAGTGACATTATCATAGTTCAACCCAATAGCCGCCACGATAGTCGAAAGAATAGTCAGCACGATGAAATCAAGATTGAGGTTACAGCCCGCTTCAACTTTTTGATAAAGCTCCTCTCGCAAGGACATCATTTTCTGACGGCTTGTGTTATGTGCTTCGACCTTGGCTGCCTCTTTTTCCGCCGCTTTTTCTTCGTTGGTTGGCTCCGGCGGGCGCGGTATGGAGGCTTCGACGGGCAATACCGTGACGCGCCAATCCTTAGAACTACCGAAAAGACTCTGCAGGTCGTCGAGCAGCTTTTGTCCGCTTCCTTTGGCGACAACAATCTCGGCCGCTTTTTCAAACTGGCCATAACCACTATCTAAAGACCAATCTATCGGCTTTGCAGCTTCGATCGCTGCGATGACAGCATCAGTTTTGTCGGCAGGGAAATTAACTTTTATAAATCGCATGAGGTTACGTTAGGCCTTTTTATATTCAATTCGCCAGTAACACGGGCAACGTCGCATGACGAAGAATATACTCCGTCACGCCGCCTAGTAATTTTTCGCGAAGGCGTGAGCAGCGATAAGCCCCAATGATAAGTAGGTCTGCCTGATGCTCTTTGGCAAAGTCCAGAATGACCAATCCTGGTTTGCGATCATCATTTATCGAGTGGACATTGATTTTCAAGCCATGCCGCGCCAAAGATTCCGCCATATCAAATTGTGGTATTGATTCAATTTTGGTTGTCTCTGATTTCGAGTTGACAGCTAAGACATCCACCTCATTTGTGAATTTGAGGAGTGGGACACTGTCGAACGCGGCCCGTGTGGACTCACGAGAGCTTTTCCATCCAATTATGGCTTTTTCAATGTTGAAGGCTTTGCAGGTGAGCTTTGGGACAATCAAAGGCGAAGTGTGTGTTTTGAAACGATGTCTGCGGGGCCAAGAAGGTCTAAATTAGGCGTTACAATTTGCGGAGCGTGTTCGGCGCGTAAATGCGTGCCGCGAACTTGGTCAATTGGAAAAAGGGTCATGAACAATCCGGAGATGAGCCACAGGCCTCACTGCAGACCAATGCCAATGCCGAACCACAAATGGAGCTTACGCAAATTTCGGTTTAAAATCGCTTTATTCATGAAGCCCTCCCAAGAGCGAATGCGCCTACGATAAAGATAGCAGGCGTACGTAATCAGTGACCGCTATGGTCCATCTTTGCATTGAGACAGTCTGTGCCATCTGTATCTGTGTTGCAAATCGCGGTGATGCGGTAGCTTCCATCACGACCTTTTTTGACCATGAAACTGACCTTATCGTCTTTTGCAAACCCGGACAGATCGACCGTAGATGTGATGCCAAATCCCATCGTCATCGCCCCCATGCCAACGCCGTCAATGGCCTGATGATCAATCGTCGCTTCAGTGCCGTCTGGACTAATAGAGAATATTACGCCTGTTGTATGGCCAGTATCGCCCATGGTCTTTACGTCT
>CALHXF010000115.1 GCA_938040095.1 uncultured Caulobacterales bacterium | reverse complement strand
CATCCGCGTCATCGGTATTTTCAGCCGTCGGAGCGTCCATATATGTAAAGTCGATCCCCGCTTTACGCGCCAAAATCTGCGCATCCTTCCGCGCATAGGCTTTTAACAATGCGCGTTCCGGAACGGCATCATCACCCGGTGCGCCAATAATATGAGTGCGGATATAGACATCATAGCGCGCCTCGAATTCGGGCAGAACTTGCATGAGAAGCTGAGAGTAGGGATCAGCTGGGTCATAGAATACTTCAACCAGATGCGGCTTTCCCACCTTGATACGACGCCGCTCTACCTTGGCGCGTTGTCGTCCCAAACGCTCTGGTCCCAGAAGACGGGCGGCAATATGTAGGGCGATGCGAGATTTTAAAGACATATCTCGTGCTAGCACGAATAAACCTGAGGCCAAATGTTCTGATAGTTTCGGGTGGTCCATCGTAAATTTGACAGTTAAAGCTAAATATGCCTGACCTAAAACCACAAGACATGAAAACAGAGACCGTCAAACGCGAATTGCCTGTCCTGATCGTCGGTGCAGGTATCGGCGGCCTCACATTGGCGCATGCGCTTTTGCGGTACGGTATAAATGTGCAAATACTCGAAGCGGCCCCAGAGCTAACCGAGGTCGGCGCGGGCATCCAAATTCCTCCCAATGCTATGAAAGTCCTTCGGGCGTTAAACCTAGACACGGCCGTTATGACGCGGGCTTTCAAACCCACTGCCATAGAGGCGCGCATGGGCGAGACGGGTCGAGAGGTTTTCAACATCCCTCTGGCGGCACAATCCCTCACGCGTTGGGGCGCACCCTATCTGCATATTCATCGCGCGGATTATATCGCCGCCTTGCAAGATGCGTTGCCTGAAGGCGTCCTTCGCCTTGGCGTGCGCGTGCAATCCTATGCACAAGACAAATTGGGCATGCATGTGATTTTGGAGACGGGTGAGACAGTCGCGGGGATATATTTAGTTGGCGCAGATGGTATTCGATCAACCCTTCGCACGCAAATGTTGGGTCCAGATACACCGCGCTTTACAGGGAATGTGGCGTGGCGCGTTGTGGTTCCAACCGCTAAATTAGGAAACCTAGCGCCGCGCCCAACGGCTTGTGCATGGTTCGGGCGCTGCAAACATGGGGTGACCTATCGTTTGGGCGCGGATGGCGAAATGACTAATTTTGTCGGCGTCGTCGAGCGTGAGAATTGGCAAGAAGAAGGCTGGTCCATCCAAGGCTCCAAGGAAGATGTCCTCGCAGATTTTGCAGGCTGGCATCCGACGATCACGACGTTGATTGAAGCGGCGGATACATTCCACCGTTGGGCGCTCTTTGATCGTGCGCCGCTCACGCAATGGACAGATGGACGTGTTGCGTTGATGGGGGATGCAGCGCATCCAATGCTCCCATTTCTTGCCCAAGGTGCTGCAATGGCTGTCGAAGACGCTTATGTTCTGGCGCAAGTCATCGCGGAGGATGCCCCTATAATCGAGTATCAAAATAAACGTCTAGCCCGCACATCCAAAGTCCAAGTGGCCTCTCGCGCGAATATGGGCCTGTTTCATAAACGCACGCGCCTCTCGCAACTCGCGACATATGGCCCGATGTGGCTAGCGGGGAAAATCCTACCCAGTATTGTCCATCGTCGGATGGATTGGCTTTATGGGTATGATGTGACGACTTAGGCTTTGTCTTCGCGCGCCTTGCGATAAATGCGTTCGGCTTGGGCGGCAATCACGTGACGGGGGAAGACTTTCGCCGCGAGTGTTATTAGTTTATTTTGTCCGCCTGGAACATGAAGCGCGGGCATTTTATCATAGGCTTTAATCGCCGCGCGCGCGACATCGGCAACGGGAGCCAAGTCATTCTCGAGCGTTTTCATGACGGGAATATCCGTCATCTCTGTTTTGATACCACCCGGGGCGAAGACGCTCACACTGACGCTGTCTGACTTTAATTCCTCGCGCAGGGACAATCCGAAATTGACCATGAAGGCTTTGGTGCCCGCATAGACCGCTTGATAGGGCAGGGGCGTCAAACCGCCGACGCTGGCCACGATCAAGATACGGCCTTGGTCTTTTTTTAGCGCGGGCAGAAGACCGCGGATAAGCTGCACATTCGCGGCTACGTTGGTTTGGATCAGGGACATATCTGTCGCCACATCCCCTGCATCAAAGCGATCCACAAAGGTGATGCCCGCATTGAGGATAACTCCCGATAGCGAGTCGAATTTGGTGCAAAAATTATCGATTTCGGTTTTTGAGGACAGGTCTAAAGATAGCCCTGTAATGCCTTTTAGGTCTTCCAATTCGGCCAAACGTTCCGCTCGTCGACCACAGGCCAAAACAGAGTCCCCACGCGCGGCCAGTTGAAGGGCTATCTCACGTCCAAGTCCTGACGTCGCGCCCGTGACTATAATTTTTGAAGTGTCTGACATGAAGGCTATGTCGGTGTTTTTTAGGCGCGTGGCAATGGAGGTGTTGTTGTTGAACCTAAACTGATCTTTGTACTTTAACCGCCGTCAGTCAGTGTGAAGAGTTTAATGTATTCGGGCGGTAAATCGATGGCAAATAGGGAGCCGTTAAAAGCCAAGACAATCAGTATGCCGATGAGGATCCCTAAAACCGTGATTAATGACGATAGAATTTTACCGCTTTTCTCCCACCCGAAATGGATGGCGGCTGCCAAATGTACGAACATGGAGAAAACCCCGAAGAAATAATAAGGCGTGAAAAAATACTGCAAGGGCGCAACATTTAACGTCGCAGATGCCCAATAAAAGTTCGTATCAAGGCCAATAATATATCGTGTGATCAAAGCAGCGCTGCTGTGAATTGAGAGGAAGATCGCAATATATATTCCGCTTAGGATTTGCGCCCATCCCCATGCCGTTTTCTGAGGTTGCTTCCATCGTCGCCAAAGGAGTTTCGAGCCAATGAAAATTTGAGCAATGATTGCCACGATGAGCAAGGGTTCGATGACCCAATTTCGATATAGGGGCTGGACGTTGGACAGCACTTTGATGTGCATATCTGCGCCACCCAACGCCGTGAGATGGATTCCGAGATGCGAGAGTATGAAAACACCCAATAGCAGTGCAAGAATACGGTGGGTTTTGACCCAGGACTGGTTCATGGCTAAGCTCGATCAACGGATAAATACTATTCGGATATTTATTGTCCGAATAAAAACAAGAGTCAAGCCATGCAAATTTCAAAAGGTGTAGAGTGGGCCTGCCACGCCGCCGCGCTGATGTCTGCATTGCCTGAGGGTAAAGCGTTGCGGGCTGAGAGCTTGGCAGCCTATCATGAGGTTCCTGGAGCCTATATGGCGAAACAACTCCAAGCTTTGAGTAAAGCAGGTTTAGTGAAATCAATCCGTGGGGCCCGAGGCGGATATCGTTTGGCAAAGCCACCTGCGGAGATCAATCTGTGGGATATTACGAGCGCCATTGAAGGCAGTCGTCCTGCTTTTCGGTGTATGGAAATTCGCCAAAATGGGCCGTGTCCTGCAAAGACAGAAAACTGCAAAACACCCTGCGCGATTGCGGCGAGTTTTCTAACGGCGGAGATGGCCTTCAGGGACAGCTTACGGGCCGTGACGTTGATGGAAATCGCGATGGGAGTCATGGCTGTCAAAACACCAGATGAGATGGGCGCTTTCTTCACGTGGTTGGCGGAAGCCTCCGTGACGTTATAATAACCGCAAAATTGACGGTCTGTCTGCGCTCTTTTTTCTTTGCTCGGCCTGATATAAGGCAGCGGCATGTCATCACCAGAACCTTCTCTTCTATACCGTCAGCTTCCTGAATTTTTCTATCGCGATGTCGAGGGGTCAAACTTTGAGACTGTTGAAACTATCGCGTTAAATACCGCCTTGGGTGAGCGTTTAGGCTTAACCTCGAAATGGCTGCGTTCTGAAGGTGGAAAAGGTGTTCTTTCGGGTCGCTCCGCGATTGGAGGTGGGTCCGCACTCGCGATGACATATGGCGGGCATCAATTTGGCCATTGGTCCGGCATGTTGGGCGATGGCCGCGCCAGATTAATCGGTGAGGTTAAAGGCAGTGACGGATCGGTGCATGAATTGCATCTGAAAGGCGCAGGTCTGACGCCATTTTCAAGAGGCGGCGATGGGAAAGCCACGCTCGGCTCTGCCCTCCGTGAATATATCGTCAGCGAAGCGATGGCCGCATTGGGCGTGCCAACAACCCGCGCTTTATCTGTCCTAACGACAGGTGAAACGATTATCCGAAAAGGAGCGGAACCTGCGGCCATCCTTTGCCGGTCAGGGCGCAGTCACGTCCGTGTTGGAACGTTCCAAATTGCCGCCGAGGCGGGGGGGAATGATGACGTCAAAGCCTTGGCGGATTTCGCGATTGCACGGTTGTATCCAGATGCACCTGTGGAAGGCGCCGACAGATATCGGCATTTTCTGAGGCAGGTGATCGGGGCTCAAGCGCATTTGATTGCGACATGGATGGGTTTTGGATTTATTCACGGCGTCATGAATACAGATAATGCCTGCGTTTCAGGCGAGACGATTGATTATGGGCCGTGTGCCTTTATGGACGAATTTCATCCTGGGAAAGTCTTCAGCTCTATTGATCGCCGTGGGCGTTATGCATGGAACAAGCAGCCAGAAATGGCGCATTGGAATATGGTGCGATTGGCTGAGAGCTTGCTACGTCTCTTGGGTGAAACGGCGGAAGACCAGCAAGCGGCTGCTGAGGTCGAGTTGGATCGCTTTGCACCAGC
>CALHXF010000114.1 GCA_938040095.1 uncultured Caulobacterales bacterium | reverse complement strand
TGGATCAGGGTTCTGATCATCCAACAGGGCTTTTGGGTTTGGCGTGACAACATGGACAAGTTTCCCACATGGTGTGCCGTCACCACAATCTGTGATCTGCACGAGGGCCGTTCCACTTTCGACTTTCCACAATCCGTGGACATCTTTGGGGTTTGACGCAGGTTCGGAGGCGAATGCAGGGGCCGCTAATAATGTTGCCGCCGCGATAAGAGCAAATGTTCTCATTGTGCCATCAACTTTTTGAATAGACGTTGTTCGATATAGCCATCAGCCGTCAAACCATTGGCGGCTTGCCACGCGCGAATGGCGCGGCGGCTGTTTGGGCCAATGCGTCCATCGACGCCACCCGTGGAATAGCCCAAATCTGTCAGCTTTTGTTGCATGGCTTTCTTATCTTCAAAAGAAATCGCTACATCATCTCGTGGCCAATCTTGTTGGATGCCAGGTTTACGTTCCAGCGCGTCGGCGAGAATACTGATTCCCATCACGTAGCTGGTGGAATTATTATAGCGCTTCAAAACGTCGAAATTCTTGAACGTCAAAAATTTAGGTCCGCGCGCGCCGCCCGGTGCGATCAGCTTGGCATCTAAAAATCCAGCGGCAGGACTCCAGCGTTGGCCAGAGATCGGCTCTACGCCAATCGCGGTCCAATCATTGATCGTCTTTTTGCTGCCGTCCGTGACGGCATAATCAAAATTGTTTGGCAATTTCACTTCGGTCATGATGGGTTCGCCCGCCCGCCATCCCGATCGAGAGATATAATTGGCTGCACTGGCGAGGGCGTCGCCCGGATCGGTCCAAAGGTCCTTATTTCCGTTCCCATCGAGGTCGACCGCGTAGTCGCGAAAGGTCGTTGGGATAAATTGCGTCATCCCCATTGCGCCGGCCCAAGCGCCCACGAGTTGCTCACGTCTCACGTCGCCTGTCGCCAAAAGATCAAGTAGCGCAAAAAGTTGTGTCTCGCCAAATTTCTGACGACGACCTTCAAAGGCAAAAGTCGAGAGCGAATCGATGATGTCATGTCGGCCTAAGATTTTACCGTAACTCGTCTCCAATCCCCAAATCGCGGTCAAGACTTCGCGCGGGATGCGGTAACGCGCCTCAATCGTATCAAAGGTCGAATCGACCTCGGTCATCTTGTTCCGTCCACCCGAAATTCGCGCATCACTGGCGGCGCTATCGACATAAGACCAAACGGGCTTTGTGAACTCGGGTTGATTGGCGTCACGTTCGAGGGCCAAAGGATTGATCTTGGCAGGCATGATAACCGACCGCACAAGGGCAGGGTCGTAATTCTTCGCAATGGCGCGATCAATAAAAGCGGACTTCCAATTCGTGTAGCGCTGCTCTTGCGTGAACTGAAATTCAGCGGCGTCTGGCTGCTTCACGGGGGCCGTTGCAGGCGATTCTGCCGCAACTTCGGGTGTTGGCGCGGGTTCTGCCTCCGCGATGGGGGCATTCGCGCAGGAGGCCAAGAAAAGAGCCGTGGAGACAAGGAGTATAATTTTCATGGCTTTACCTTAACAAAACAGACAGCCTCCCGATAGATAGAAGAGTGTGACAATCCAGATAACATGGTTAAGTTACGTTAGGATTTATGAACGTAATGCCCGTCAGGGTGTCCATTCACGTCGCCCGCAGTTCTGGCGTTGACACCTCGCAGACTCCTCCGTATAGGCCGCGTTCAATTTAAAACCCTTTTGACGAAAGCCTTTGCCATGAAAGTTCGCAGCTCGCTGAAATCGCTAAAGGGCCGCCATCGTGATTGCCAAATCGTGCGTCGCAAGGGTCGTCTTTACGTGATCAACAAAACTGATCCCCGCTTTAAAGCCCGTCAAGGCTAAGCGACATTCATAAGACGATTTATCGTCTAACTGAATATTTACAAAGAGGCCCCTTGCCAGCGATGGTGAGGGGCCTCATTCTATTTAAGATGCGTCTTTTATTTACAGCTCTTTTTCTCGCTTTGCCTTTCGCAGCGCTCCCTGTTTACGCCTCGGCGCAAGATGCGCCTGATCAACTAAATATACCTGACCGTGATGATCAGGATGATGGGGCGGCTATTATTCTCCCTGCGCCAGAGGCTCTGACGGTACCGCAAATAGACACGCCGCTAGAATCTACGCCAGAGAACCAATCTGACACCCAAGTCGAAATAGACGGTGAGGATGTCGTTCCCGAGGTGTTGGTACCCGATTATTCGAAACTCTCACCTTCGGCGGAACGCGCCGCGCGATTGGACGATCTCTTCGTGAAATTGGCCGAGACAGAAGACGCGCAAAGCGCGAATCTGGTCGCGGAAGAAATCTATGCAATTTGGACCGAAAGCGGCTCCGCCTCGGTGAACCTCCTCCTGCGTCGTGGCTCTGAGGCAGAGGCGAAAGGCAATCCAAAACTCGCGCGTATTATGTATAATCACACCGTCGACCTTGCCCCCGAATTTTCGGAAGCTTGGGCGCGGTCTGCGCGATTGGCCCTGACGCAAAAGAAATATAATCGCGCGTTGAATGAGAGCCTCAAGACGCTCGAACTGGAACCCCGCCATTTCTATACGCTTTGGACAATGGGCAATGTCCTCGAAGTGCTGAACCGACCCGACGACGCGCTGGAAGCTTACCGTGAATCCAACAGGCTTTATCCTGAATTGAAGGCTGTGAAGGATAGACTCGCGGAGTTGGACGCCGAAGTGAACGGGACTGCATTTTAGGCAGCGGTCTACGGGCTGCGCGGACCTTTGAATCCACACACCTCTGTCATCCCACACGAGGACGCAGTCCGCTGATGCGGGAACCTAACCCGTGCAGGACACAAACTTTACCTCACCGCCATCAGGTCCTGCATCTTCACTACTTTACGTGCGGGATGACAGTGATGTTTAGGCACTGGCCTTATCAAACCTCGGAGGTTGCTACCTCTTGTATCTCTTAGTGTCGGAAAATTGGGATGTTCGCGTGGGTATTCTGGGGCCCGGCGGAACCGGAAAAAGAGCTAATAGGTTTTCGACCCCAAAGGGACCCACGCGACGACGCCTTTTTCCGCTATCGGCCGATGAACCCAGTCTTGGGGTTAACAGCTCGCGATAGGCCACCCAGATTGATCGACATTACCCGATCGCTCCCAATGACAAACGTCACTTCTTTCCAGTCAGGTCAATGTGCACATGACCGCCCGTTGAAAGAAGACACCTTAAAATGACACAGGTTTCGACACCGAGGATGCATCTCTTGGGAAAAAATTTAAGATATTGAAATTGAACAATTATCTATTCGAAAAATGGACCATAAACGCGGATTGAGTTTTATAAGCGCTTACGCAAACACCTCCGCCGCGTCGTTGCTTTGCGCTAACATACGTTTCGCGATTAAGCTCCCGCAAATCGCGCCGATAGGGTAAGTGAACCAAAACGTTATCACGTTGCCCATAAAGGTAAGAAAAAATACGCTGGTGAAGGCTGACTCAATAGGCGATGTCGCATCGGGATAGATCAATCCCATGGCCAAGCCCAATACAGGGTAAGCTAGAAAGACCGTTAGCAAACCCGCGAAAATACCCATTAACTTTGTGGACTTGTTTTTCATCAGTATCACCCAAATAATGAAAGCTAATAATCCGCAAATAAGTGCGAACGGAAAAATATATTCGACGATGGGAAGAATGCTCTTGTCTGGGTCATCTAGCGGCATCTCGGCCATTGAACTTAAGTCGTCTTGAAAGGCGAATTTGAAAATATGCCCAATGACATAGGTCGCGACAACGGGAATGGTGGCAAAGATTAGCCCGTATTTATACAGGGGATTTGAGAGGAGGGCCTTCATTCCGTTCTACTCTTTCGGCAAATTCTCCGTAAAGAACCGCCTTGCATTTCCACCCATAACCTTTCGGATATTTGCTTTGTTCATACCGCGCCGCATCAGAGCGTCGGTGATCGCGGCGAGTTCCGAGGTGTCGAGGGTGACCGTGACCGTCCCGTCATAATCAGAACCAAGTGCCACCGCGTCGGGGCCCAGTAGGACAGCCGCATCAATAATCGCGTCGGCAATCCCATCGGGGGTGATGTCACAAATCACGCCGTCGAAATATCCAATCCCGATCAGCCCACCGCGCGCAGCAATTTGTTGTAAAACATCATCAGGGAGATTGCGGTTTTTGGTCTTCGGACAGGACGCCACTGTACCGCCGTGACTGATAAAAATCGGATCAGGTGTCAGCGCGAGGACGTCTCGGACGGTTTGAACGGAACTATGGGCGACATCGATGATGATGCCTTTTTGGCGCATTTCTATGACTGCGGCGCGGCCAAATCCGCTCAGCCCTGCTTGGCTACGGCCATGTAGTGATCCGCCCAACTCATTATCAAAGAAATGATGGAGTCCCATCGCACGATAGCCTTCGCGATACAGGCGATGAATTTTCTCTAAATCACCCTGTAGGGGGTGAGAGCCTTCGGTGAGAAGCAGTCCCAAAACACGGTCTGTTTTATCCATATCTGACGCGGTGCGGACGATATGGACTTCGCCTTTGCGTTCGAGTTTTTGCAGACGTTGCGCCTGATAGGCGGCGCGCTCGTAGAGCGAGTCCCATGTGCGAACGGGCCAGAATTGCGCCATCGCCAATTGGGTGATTTGATCGGGGGCGGAGGCATCATTCCCGTCGAAATTTTGTCCCTTTGGTGATTTTGTTACCGCAGAGAAAATTTGAAATTCTACGCCGCCCTCACGCAAGCGCGGGAGGTCAACATGTCCACGGTCCTGACGTTTGGCAGGATTGCGTCTCCACAAAAGGCTGTCGGCATGAAGATCGGCAATCCAAAGCTCATCATGCAATGTCTGTGCAGCCTCTGATACAGGATAGGGATTATGCGCGACCACGCCATTCATTTGCGCATCAACTTTGGGTCCCAAAATTTGCGTGAGATAAATGTAAGCCCCTGCGAGGATTAACAGCAGCAGAATTCCGACCCATTTTAGAAAGCGTTTCATTTAATAATATCCTCTTTCGGGATGGGTAAGTTCCACCCAAAGCGCAGCGAGAGCGCCCGCACAATAAAGCAGATGACAGCGCCGAGTGAAAGCGCCGCGAGTTCGCCGCTGCCAAAACTGCGAGCGGCCACGAAAATGCCCGCCCCAATGATGGCGGCTGTGGCATAAATATCTTTGCGCAGCAGCAACGGTGTTTCATTACATACAACATCGCGCATCAACCCGCCCGCCGTTGCGGTCATCGCTCCCATCAGAATGCAAATACTGGGGCCGTAGCCAAGCGTGAAGGCTTTGGATGCGCCCACCACCGCGAAGAGCGCCAGCCCACCCGCATCTAACCATTTCAAGCTGCGAATGCGGGACAGGCGATCGGGAGAGAGGAAGGCCAAAAGGCCCGCCAAAGTCGGAATCCAGAGAATTTCGGGTTGGGTCAGCCAAAACACAGGTTGATCCAACAGGAGATCCCGCAAGGTGCCGCCGCCAATTGCGGGTAAAAATGCGATCAATATGACACCCAACAAGTCAAATTTCTGACGGACCGCCATCAGCCCGCCAGAGAGTCCAAAGACAAACATACCAAGGGCATCAAAGCCAGAAAGGAAAAGCTCAGGGGTCATGGGGTTCTTTATCGCTTAAATTTCTTGGCGTCAGGTTTTAATCGCTTTGCCAATTGGGGAATCTGGCGATAGGGACGCGTATGACCCACGCACTTCTCCTGATTGATTGGCAACTTGGTTTCGATGACGGGACTTTATGGGGTGGCACGCGCAATAATCCTGATGCAGAAGGGGAAGCGTTGAAGCTGTTGATGGCATGGCGCGCGGCGGGTCTGCCGATTTTTCACATTCGCCATGATAGTCAGTCCCCGGAAAGTGC
>CALHXF010000113.1 GCA_938040095.1 uncultured Caulobacterales bacterium | reverse complement strand
ATGTCGTGCGCTCGCTCTAAAAGTCCCGGCACCTCCAGATGTCTCACCACCCAACGCTCAGACCCACCGTCTTCCGAACCAGCCAATGCAATTTATCGAAGATAAAATGCACAGTGTCATAATATTGCGAACAATACATAGACCAAGCGAGGCCCCGCCTGTCCCATGTCCGAAAGAACCCGTCCACAGTATCACGGGTTCGAAGGGCGGGGATCATGTTGTTGAAATTTGATCTAAGGCATTGAAAATGCCTAAAATAGAACATCTATTAACGGGGATCATTGTTGTTGTGGCTAAGTTGCGTCAGTCTGACGATACTCTTAGTTCATCGTCCAAGCCATAAGCCCAAAAATTAATAGTATTATGAGGCCAATTTTTCTTTGACCAAAAAAGTCTAAAATACGTACTTTTGCGCCTCGTGAAACTGGTTCTTTGGAATTTATCCACTCTAGGCGGCTTCCATTTACGGTATATGTCTCGCCTTCTTCTCCCATCACCGTCAGCTCTAAGGGCTTCATAGCACCTATCAACCTTTTCAATTGATTATCTGACTCATAAATCGACCAAAACAAACCGTTTGAAAAATATAGTTTTCCAATATCCAATTCTTGAATCAGCAGTTCTTTAATATGTGTTTGGTGTTCCGCGACGGAAACACTCAACTTTGTTTCCTCAAGCTTTGATATCACTTCTTCCAAAGTGAATTCGCCAATAAGGTCGTCTGAGTAAAAAATGTTCAGGTGATAGGACATTCGCGACTTTCACTGCCTGAATCGATCTCTTTTGAACACTAAAATCCGTCCCTGACTTCTATGGTTTTCAACAATATCCTTTTCCTCTGTGGTCAAGAAATTAGGTGATCCAAATTCCCCCGCTCTACCTGTCGTAAAAAACTCAATTTCAAAGGCGGGCAACAAAACTTCTGATCTCATCGAATTTGGTATAAATGCGGGGTCAGTGTGTATCGCCGTGAAATACTCGGTGAGTTGCACGGTGTCAGAGGCCATCCAGTCCGTTGCAGCCCGAACAATATACAAGTCAGGGGTTGTCTCAAAAGTAAAATCCGTCAGGCCGTAGCTCAGAAATTCGCCACGCAAAGCTTCAAAGATTGTAGCGGGCACATCTGATGTGTCTCCAATATACATTGTCTTTCGAACTCGAATTGCTCGATATAATTGGTTGGGAGTCAGTGCTTTTATATCACTTTGTGTCACCACAATCCCTACAACCGTTCCGCCAGTTCCCGATGGAAATTTACGATTGCGGGTTCGAAATGTCCGAAGGTGAAGGCTGTATTTGCACCAGAGTTCAGACTCCTTTGGATGCCGCTGACCATCGCGATATCCTCAGTCTGCCCCGTCCCGTTGACAAATTCCAAATCGCGCGCCGCCGTTTTCAAGACTGTGTCTTTATCCCCTACCGTCTCTGACTTGGTCAGATGATACGTTTTGATGCGGGTACGGTCCGTGCCGAGCGGCTCTAATATGCCTAAGGTACGATGATGGGAGAGTTCGGCCAAAACGACATTTGGAAAGAGTTGATTTAAATAAGTCAGCTTATCTGAAACCTGTCGGTCTTCGGGGGCGACATCCGCAAGGGTTTCGATCCGCTGAAAGGGGAAAGTCACGCGGGCGTGTGGACCGCTAAATTCGATCACATTCAGATTGTCATATCCAAAGGGAAAAAAGGTTTCCTTATGGGTCGCTTTGATATGATAGCCTTCGAGGAAGCTCTCGAGGTGGAGTTTCCAATTGGCCTCCACGATGATTTCATTTTCAGCGAAGATCATTTGGTCAGGCGCCAGAACATCAGGCACTCCCGACAGGTGTGCGTGTAAGTTCGCTTCGTCTTGTTCCGAATTTTGGCAAATAAAGATGATGCCCTTTGTTTCGATCGCGGTGACTTCCACGAGGCCATTTGCCAATTTGTCGATATCGGGGAAGCCGTCTTGATGCGGGATCCCGAGCAGCGCGCCATCCAACCCATAGGACCAGCCGTGATAGGGACAGACAAAGGCCCCCGCGCAACCTTTGCCAGCAACTAATTCCGCGCCACGATGACGGCAGGCGTTCTTAAAGGCGCGGACTTTGCGGTCATGACCGCGCGTCACGATTAAGGGCGTACCCGCCGCCGTGCGCGCGATGTAATCGCCGGCTTTGGGGAGGGCGATAGAGGGACAAAAGGCGGTAGGGAGAGATTTGAATACCGACAGTTCTTGCGCGAGGCGGTCTTCGGATTGGTAATTCTCGACGGGTTCTTGCCAGACCTCTGTCCCGCGATCCGTCGTACCCGCCGCAATATGCCTCAGCACCCGATCCACAACATCACTGTCGGACATAAATGGGACGTGAGATTTAGGCGGTGTAATTGGCATTCAGAGGACTCCCGTTTCCTGAGACACTACGCAGGAAACGGGTGGGTGTGAAGGGTTGAGGGACTGATTTAGAGGCTCACCAATATCCCCGCCAAGGCTGCACTCATGAGGTTTGCGAGGCTGGCGGCGAAGACGGCTTTGACGCCCATGCGTGCGATGTCTGGCATACGATCTGGGACGAGTGTGCCGAGGCCTCCGAGCAGGATCGCGATCGAACTGATATTGGCGAAACCACACAGGGCGAAGGACAGAATAACGACGGTCTTCGGGCTTAACCCGCTTTCGGCTTCAATCAGGGACCCAAAGGCGATGAATTCATTGATGATCAATTTTTCGCCAAAGATGGCACCAGCGGCTTGGGTTTCCGCCCACGGCACGCCGACGGACCACATTACAGGTGAGAACACCCAGCCCAAGATAGTTTGCATCGATAGGTCGCCATGTCCGAACCATCCACCTGCCCAGCCGAGTAATCCGTTGAGCAAAGCGATCAACGAGATAAAGGCAATCAACATAGCCCCAATCGCAACCGCGAGTTTTACGCCATTTTGTGCGCCTTCGGCGGCCGCCATAATGACATTGGCGTGGCGGGGACCTTCGTCTGCCAGAGCGTAGACCGCTTTCGCTTCTTTGGTTTTTTCCGCAGCCGTTTCCGCGCGATTATCGGGCATGATCATTTTTGCCATGAGGAGACCTGCGGGCGCGGACATGAAACTCGCGGCCAGCAAATATTTAGGTTCGATCCCCAGCGCGATATAGCCGCCCAGCACAGTGCCCGACACAGAGGCAAGGCCAGAGACCATGATCGTGAACAGCTCTGGTTTCCCAATGCCCGAGAGATAGGGTTTCAGGGACAGCGGCGCTTCGGTCTGTCCCACAAAAATGTTTGCAATGACGTTCAGGCTTTCGACGGGGCGGGTGTCGGTCAACCAGCGAATGGCAGAGCCACCCGCTTTGACGATCACTTGCATGATCCGTAGATGATAGAGAACTTCCATCAATGCCGCGAAGAAGATGACAACGGGGAGAACCCGCACGAGGAATGAGAAGCCGTCCAAACTGGAGAGATTGCCAAAGACAAAGCCGATCCCTGAATCCGCATAGGACAGCAGCGTCGAGACTTTGTTGGCCATAAATTCCAACACGCCTTTGCCCGCAGGTATATAAAGCACGAAGACCGCAATCGCGACTTGCAGGGCGAAGCAGACGCCCACTGTGCGCAGGCGAATGGCTTTACGGTTATCCGAAGCGATCCACGCAATGAAGAGGATCAGGATAATACCAATAATACCAAAGGCGCGATGTTCCATTGGGGCTCTTTTACGTCGGTTTAACTAAAGTCGGACTTTGCCTTACGCGCCTGTATTCACCATTGCCACGAGAGATTCGACGACTCGTGTCATATCAGTGATATATTCTGTCTGGTCGATCACCAGATCGGCGTAGATTTGAGAGTGGCTGACATGGGCTTGATGGGCGGGTTCAACTTGGCCGTGGAACTGGCGTAAGACATCATCGCGCGTTCGGCCGCGTTCCGTCGTGTCGCGTTCGAGACGTCGCGAGAGCCGTAATTCGGGGGCGCAGCGCATAAAGGCGCTATGGTCAAAGACGTCGCGCAAGGCGGGCTGCCCCAGCAAAAGAATACCTTCTACTATAATGAGAGGCCTCGGGTTGCGCGGTTCTGTCGGTGTACGGCGTTGATGGGTTGTGAAGTCATAATTGGGCAGAGCTACGGCTTCACCCTGTTTGAACGCCATCAAATTTTCGCGAAGCAAGTCAAAGTCCAGCGCTTCGGGGACATCAAAATTGACCATCGGTGATCCACCACGTTCGCGGATATCGTGGTAATAATCATCCTGTCGCACCAAACGGCAGTTATCCGCACCGACATAGTCGCGTAAATAGGCGGCTATGGTGGACTTTCCAGAACAACTACCACCTGCAATCGCCAGGATACGGGGAGAATCGGGGAGGGGGTGCATCTTCAACATATGTGTGCTTTTAGGGCAACAGAGTCCAAAAAAACATACGAATTCAGATTCATACACAGATGAATTTCACAGAGCTGTCACATACAAAGATGACAGAATCTCCACGTTTATAAGGGCTTAGGTGGACAAACGGTCATGAAGCCCCTCAAAACACACTGTATTTGTGACAGTGAGTCACGTTTACGTGTCATTAAACTGTCATAAAGGGGGAATAGGGGGCCGCCAATCTTGCCCAAAACTTCATCATTGTGGATTTTTTCAAATGAATAAAATTATCGCATCCTTCGGCGCCCGCGCCGTTATGTCAGCCTCAGTCCTGGCGCTGACTCTCGCCGCAACATCCGGTGTCGCCCACGCTCAGGTCATTACCTCAGAAATTGGTGGCTATGTCACGAATGACAATGCCGCCCCGATCGCGGGCGCGTCCGTCACAGTAACAAATACGTCAACAGGCGCGACACGTACTGTCACGACTGACTCCGGCGGTGCTTTTCAACTGCGTAACTTGAACGCAGCTGGTCTTTACAACGTCAGTGTGAGCGCTGATAATTTTCAAGGCGAACGCGTCGAAGATTTGTCTTTGAGCGTTGGTTCCCGTTCTTCTTTGAACTTTGTTCTCGGCGGCGGCAGCATTGACGACGTAATTGTTGTTGTTGGTCAGCGCCAAGTCCTAGGCGAAGTTGCGCCAGGACCGTCTTCGGTCTTCGGTTTGGACACATTGGAAAATGCGCCTGCGATTAACCGCGACATTAAAGACATCATTCGTCTCGACCCACGTGTCTATGTTGATGAAACAAACGGTAACGCAGTACAGTGTGCAGGCGCCAACCCACGCTTTAACTCACTAACCGTCGACGGCATCCGCTTGAACGATAACTTTGGTCTTAACTCCAACGGTTTCCCAACAGAGCGCTTGCCATTCTCATTCGACGCAATCCAACAGGTTGCTGTTGAGCTTGCGCCATATGACGTCGAGTATGGCGGATTTACAGCCTGTAATATCAACGCTGTCACGAAATCTGGTGCCAACGAGATGTTCGGCAGCGCGTTTATCGACTATACATCGGAAGACTTTAAAGGCGACACAGCTGACGGTCAGACACTAGACAATAGCGGTTTTGAAGAAATTCGCTACGGCATCAATGTTGGTCTACCGATCATCAAAGATAAGCTTTTTCTTTTCGCCTCTTACGAAAAACTTGAGGGTGCTGACCTGTTTGGCGCTAACACGCCAGAAGCGACTGGCATTACACAAGCGATTTATGATGAAGTCATCAGTATTGCTGAAGGGCAGTATGGTTACGTTTCTGGTGGTTTGCCTTCCACAGTCGATAACGAAGATGAAAAACTCCTCGTTAAGCTAGATTGGAACATCAATGACAACCATCGTTTTGCGGCAACGTATAACTATAATGATGGCTTCAGTATTTCGCCCTCTGACTCTGGAACAACACGTTTGTCAGACGGAAATCACTTTTATGAGCGCGGCGCGGAATTAAACGCTATCAGTGGTTCCCTCTACTCTAATTGGAGCGACAAGCTCTCTACTGAGTTGCGTGTGTCTCATCTTGACCTTCAAAACCGCCAAATTCCTTTGGGTGGACTTGAGTTTGGTGAAGTCCAAATTCGCAACCTTGGTGATGCTGGCCGAACAACAGTCTATCTTGGTGCCGATGACTCCCGTCACGCTAACCAACTGAACTATGAGCTAACATCCTACAAAGCGAAGGCTGATTACTCTGCTGGCGCGCATAACCTCACGATTGGTGCTGAACTTGAAGATTTTGAAGTCTTCAACCTCTTCATCCAAGAAGCTGAAGGCGAATGGGCTTTCGATTCTATCGAAGACTTCCGCAATGGCGTGTTCTCTGACTACCGTTATGAAAATGCGGCTGGATCAAACGACATCAACGACGGCGCGGCTGAATTTGGATATCAAATTTGGACGGCCTATGTTCAAGATGAAATTTTCGTAACTGATAAGCTGACTTTGACGGCTGGCTTGCGTCTTGACGCTTACACATCTGACGATGTTCCAACGTTCAACCAAAATTTCTTCGACGAAACGGGTATCCGTAATGATGTGAACTTAGATGGAAAATCTGTGTTACAGCCACGTTTCGCCTTTAACTATGACCACTCGAACACGATGTCATTCCGTGGTGGTTTTGGTCTCTACACAGGCGGTAACCCGAATGTTTGGTTGTCAAATAATTACTCCAACAATGGCGTAACGTTGTTCGAATCTCGCACACGCGGCGGTAACCTCGCTGACTTTACATATGGCGGTGGTTCTGGACGTCCATTCTTTGATGTTACCGATGAGTCTATCGCTGCCGTTGCTGCCGCTGAAGGCCTCGGTCCAGTTAACACGCTTGACAAAGACTTTGATATCCCAACTGAGTTGAAAGCATCGTTAGGGACATCATTTGAGTTGAATACAGGTGTCTTGGGCGATGGTTATTTCGTGAATTTAGATGCTCTCGCGTCATTCACTCAAGCTGCAGCCCTTTATCAAAACCTAGATTTGGAGCAAACAAGCGTTACTTTCGATGGTCGCCCGATCTTCAATAATAACCCACGTTTCAATAACTTCGTTTTGACAAATGCGAAAGACAAAGCAATGTCCTACACATTGTCAGGCTCCATTGCGAAAGAGTATGATAACGGTTTAGATTGGACATTGGCTTACGCTTACACTGATGCAGAAGACGTAAACCCAATGACATCATCTGTTGCGTTCTCTAACTACAACAACATTTCGCGTTCTAATCCGCAAGATCCAGGCGTGGCGACGAGTAACTACGAAATCAAGCATCGTTTCACATTCCGTACAGGCTATGATATGGAGATCATTGAAGGCTACAAAACACGCTTTTCTGCTGTTGCGACCTTGAATGAAGGACGTCCGTTCTCGTACACATTCAACGACGCAAGTGCGTTTGGTGAAGCCTTCCGGACTGACAATCAGTTGTTCTACGTCCCAACAGGTGTAGACGATCCGAATGTAGTCTTTGACGGTATTGATACCGAGGCATTCTTTAACTTCCTTGATGACTCAGGTTTGAATGAATACGCAGGCCAAATCGCGCCGCGCAACGCATTCAACGATGATTGGTTTGGGAAAGTTGATCTTCGTATCAGTCAGCAATTGCCAGGTCTCCGTGACGGTGACCGTTCTTCAATCTTTGCTGTGATGAAAAATGTCGGTAACTTCATCGATAGCGACTGGGGCGTTCTGAAGCAGAATGGTTTCCCTGGAAGTGCGCCTTTGACGAACATCAATATTAACGATGCAGGTCAGTATGTTTTATCGAGATTTAATGAAAGTGCTGGTGAAGGCCAAACTAGAACAGGCGTCTCGACCTGGGAAGTTCGTTTCGGTGCGAAATATAACTTCTAGGCTAACCCCTCAGATTTAAGATTTATAACAGGGCGTCCTTCGGGGCGCCCTGTTTGCATTTGGGCTTTCTAAATTTCAGATGGCCGCTTTCCGCGTGAATGTGATGGGTCATCCACAGATGCTCATAGGCTAGCCCCCTTGCGCCCACCTTCCGCGTGGGTGACAAGTTGTTCTAGGTTTTAGGATCTATTTTATAACGGACCTCAAGGGGACGGCACATGACCGGAATTATTGGCATTTTTGTTTTATTAGGCGTCGCGTGGTTGTTCTCTGACGCGAAAAAATCCGTCAGATATGATCTGGCCGCGCGAACCCTTGCGCTCCAAATTGCCATTGCCATTTTCGCGTTACTGACGCCTTTGGGAGATATCGTTCTTGGTGGCATGTCCGCAGGTGTAGAGGCCATGCAAGGCTTCGTCAAAGAAGGCACAGTCTTCATGTTCGGGGACCTTGGCGACGCGAAAGGCGGCACCAATGTGATCTTCTTCTTCCAAATTTTGCCGATCATTATTTTCATCGCCGCATTATTTGCGATCCTGTTCCATCTCCGTGTGATGGGGTGGATCATTCGGGGTATTGGCGGCGTTGTCCGCCGTATTACAGGGGCGAGCCGCTTGGAGAGCACCTGCGCGGCGGCCAATATCTTTGTTGGCATGGCCGAAGCCCCGCTCACGATTTTACCCTATCTGCCTAAAATTACACGCTCGCAGCTTTTCGTCATGATGAGCCTTGGCCTGTCCTCCGTCGCGGGTACGGTTCTGGTGGCCTATTCCGCCATTGGGATTGATCCGAAACTTCTGATTACAGCGGCGCTTATGGCTGCGCCGGGCGGGCTTTTGATGGGTCGTATTCTAGTTCCAGAAACCGAAACGCCGTTTGATATTGATAGTTTGGAGGCCAAAGACGTCGATAAAGATCGCGCAGGTTCGTTGATCGAGGCGCTCACCAATGGCGCTATGACCGGTTTGCAAATCATGCTCGCGATTATGGCGTTACTCGTCGCAGTGCTCTCCGTAATTGCTCTACTCAACGGCATTTTGGGCGGCGTGGGCGGATGGTTTGGTCACCCTGACATTTCGTTGGAAGGAATGTTCTCCGTGTTGTTCCGCCCTGTGGCGTGGATGATTGGTGTGCCTTGGGATGAAAGCGCTGCAGCGGGACGTTTTCTTGGCGAGAAAGTCGTTCTCAATGAGTTTCTTGCATATTTTAACTTCACGGGCGTGAAGGAAGACTTCTCGATGCAAGGTCAAATCGCTATCACATTGGCGCTTTGCGGATTTGCAAATTTCGGCGGCCTTGCCATTTTGATTGCAGGTCTCAGTGCGGTTGTCCCAGAGCGGAAGACAGAGATTTCAAAGCTTGGTTTGCGAACGATTTTGGCGGGTAATCTGTCGAATTTCATGAGTGCGGCGATTGCATCCGTTGTCATTGCCGTCGCGAGCCTAGCCGGGATGACGCCATTCTAGGAGAGGGCAGAGACGACAACATTTCAGGCGCACGTCGATTGTTCTGGTCAATTCCAGAAATATCTATTACAGCCTGAAAAATTTATTTCGACTTTGGAGTTTTGATTTGAAATTGCTCGGCCACATACCGTCCTTCTTTAACGACCTTTCCCCGTGCGACAGCAAGGAGGCTGCTATTCGTGAATTAGGGACGCTCTATAATGGTGCGGTAGAAGGCCTGAATATGGCCTTCAAAACCTATGCAGAAACGGGAAAAGGCCCGCTCGGGCCAAAACCGAGCTATCCTTATCTGTTATTGCGGATCGGACAGCGCCATCCGGGTGAAACGAAATTCTCTGGCTTTGTCTCCATCCGTGGTGCGGGTTGGTATGGCACGACCATCACCTCTCCCGATATTTTTGAGAGCTATTTACTCGACCAGCTCTCTCGTATCGAAGTCGTCAATGAAGTTGAATATTATGTTGGGGCCTCGGATACGCCCATCCCACTTGTCTTTGCCATTGATCCGTCCTCTTTCGAATTAACGGCTGAACGCTCGGCTGCGATTGGCGCGCATTTTCCGCTGCCTGACCTGACCCACATTAATGACGATCTTGCGGATGGCGTGACGGAACGTGCGTCTGACGAGCCTTATCCTTTGGCTTTGTTTCCAGCGTTGCGGACGGATTATTCGCTACAACGCCTGCGGCATTATTCAGGTACAGAGCCTGGGTGTTTCCAGAAATTTGTGATCTTCACGAACTACCAACGCTATGTCGACGAATTTGTTGAGCATGCGCGGGAAGTTGTTGGCGAGAACTCTGAATTTACAGGTTTCTGCGCACCCGGACAGGGGGTGATTACGGATGGGGCTGACTATGAGGAAAACCCAAATTATAAATTGCCGCAGATGCCTGCCTATCACCTCATGGCCGAAGACGGCATGGGTATCACGCTCATCAACATTGGCGTTGGCCCTTCCAATGCGAAAACGATTACCGATCATATCGCGGTTCTCCGCAGCCATTGTTGGTTGATGTTGGGTCATTGTGGCGGGTTGCGGTCTTCTCAAATTTTGGGCGATTTCGTTCTGGCACATGCTTATTTGCGTGACGATCAAGTGTTGGACGCTGTCCTGCCACCAGACATTCCTCTGCCGACAATCGCAGAAGTCCAAATCGCGCTGACCGAAGCGATTAGTGACGTTATGGATTTGTCTGGGCAAGAAATGAAACGCCACGTGCGAACAGGAACGGTTGTGACGACTGACGATAGGAATTGGGAAATGCGCTATGCGGCTCTGCGCCCGCGTCTGAACCAATCTCGCGCGATTGCGATTGATATGGAAAGCGCAACAATTGCCGCCAATGGCTATCGCTTCCGCGTACCATACGGAACGCTCTTATGCGTCTCCGACCGCCCTTTGCATGGGGAGATTAAACTCCCCGGCACGGCGGCTGTTTTCTATCGCTCACGCGTTGCACAACATCTCAATATTGGGTTGGAAGCGATGCGTATTATGAAGAATGGGGCCGAAACGGGAACGCTCCATTCACGGAAACTCCGCAGCTTGGATGATCCTGTCTTTAGATAGCGTCTCTTTGGATAATTTTTCTTAAGCCGCACGAAAGACTGTCGATAATCAAAAGACGTTCTGAATAGATTTGAGGTATGACGGAGGCAACTTCGTTACGTGGGATTGGCTGAAACTATGCTTTCTGTACTCGACATTTTCCGTATCGGCATTGGCCCGTCCTCCTCGCATACGGTGGGTCCGATGCGGATATCACAACGCTTTTGGAACCGCCTCGAAATACAAGGTCATCGCCAACAAACACGTCGAATACGAATGATCTTTCGCGGGTCTTTGGCGTTCACCGGCATTGGTCATGGAACCCCACGCGCTGGTGAATTGGGCCTTCTCGGATTTAAGCCTGAAACGATTGATTTAGACACCGCAGAGGCACAGCTCGCCAGCCTTCATTCAAGCAAGGCTTTTACTCGCGATGGGATCACGGTGCAGTTTGATCCTGAAATTGATATGGTTCTGGATTACGAACAGCCTGCTGACCTACATCCGAACGAGATGGAAATGCGGGCCTTCGACACAGATGGTGCCTTGTTGTATAAGCGCACATATTACTCAACAGGTGGCGGGTTTACAGCCAGTCATCGTCAGTTGTCTCGGCCAGCCAAAGATGATCGCGTGACAACAGGCGGCCCAGATGTCCCCTTTCGCTTTGGGTCAGCAGCCGACCTTCTTAAACTCTGTGACGACAATAAATTGACGATTGCAGAGATCGTTTTTGCGAATGAAGACGCGAGGCGACCTCGTGATCAAACCTGTAATCGATTAGATCGCGTGACGGATGTGATGTTGGCAGGTGTCCATCGTGGATTAAATACCCAAGGAATTTTACCGGGTGGATTGAATGTCGTACGACGGGCTCCCGATATTTGGGCGAAGTTAATTGCGGCCCCAGGAGCGAATGAAAAAGAGACACTTTTCGATTGGTTGAATGTTTATGCGATGGCCGTAAATGAAGAAAATGCAGCGGGCGGGCAAGTTGTGACGGCGCCCACAAATGGCGCTGCTGGCATCATTCCTGCCATTATCCGACATTATTGTTGCGATGAAAATGGTGCGCCTGAATATGAAAAAATTCGGACCTTCCTCGCGACGGCAGGCGGGATTGGATTGCTCTATAAACAGCGCGCTTCGATCTCTGGTGCGGAAATGGGGTGCCAAGGCGAAGTTGGCGTGGCGTGTTCCATGGCCGCAGCAGGTCTGGCCGCAGTGTGGGGCGCAACGCCTCTGCAAGCTACCTCTGCGGCGGAGATAGGCATGGAACATAATCTTGGCCTGACGTGTGATCCCGTCGGGGGGTTAGTCCAAATTCCTTGTATTGAACGCAATGCGATTGGCGCTGTGAAAGCTGCCAATGCCGCGCGCCTCGCGATGCATGGCACGGGTCACGGTAAGGTCAGTTTGGATCAGGTGATCGAAACGATGCGGCAAACGGGGCTGGATATGAATTCTAAATATAAAGAGACAAGCCAAGGCGGCTTAGCCGTAAATGTGATTGAGTGTTAAGGCTTGGGTCGGCATTAATTTAACGTCGGTCGAATTTATCCTTACGACGTACACCCATCAACATCTTGGATTCCAAGCGTCCGCGCAGGGCGGTGTAATAAGCGCGGAGGAACGTCGCGTTACTTTCGCCCTCTTCCCAGACCCATCCGATTTTCGTGCGAATGCGCGTCGCGACATCTGACATGACTTCTCTGTCTCTGGCCCGTAGGACATCTTCCAGAACATGTAATTCCTTGATGCCATACATATCGATTTGCGCGGGTGTGAAGACGAATTTTGCAAAGGCGGCTTCAACCTCGGGGGTATCATTCGTGATAAGGTCAGCCGCCAAAATTGGACGTGGGGATTTGACAACCCATGTGCCCGCAACAAGATCACCGACCCGCAAACGATCCCGATTAAAAAGCGGAAACATCAAAAATATACCAGCCCATATCGACGTCAGCAAACTCATCCAACCATCTACGCCGCCTTGCCCGATACCGAACATGAAACCGATGGGGAGGAAAAATCCGATCTCGCGCAGGGCATTGCGCGCAAAAACACTTGTCGCTGACAGGCGGGCTTTCCCGCGCGCCGCCACACGTATTTTCATCAGCATTTTTCCTGGTGTCGCCGCGCGACGCCCCATTTCGAATAAGGTAAAATAGAAATTGCGGAGAAGAAATGCGACGAGGACGAGTATCGTCACAGCTACCTCGCCATCATAGGCACTAATAGAGCCTGCTCCAAAAATTATCATGAGTAGAATCAAAATCATTACGATGAGGTCGATAGCAAAAGCCCCGATCCGTGATCCAACATCGGCGAGTTCAATCTGCAAATCGATACCTTCTGGCGTGACCAAATGGCGGCGACCGCCCTTAACTTGATCGGCAGATAGAGCGCCTGCGGTGCTCATGATGGTTTGCCTTCGATGGCTTTACGCGGCAAGAAGAAATAGAGCATCCAGAAGGTCAGCATTACCCCGCCAACAGTGTAACGCACCCAGTCGGTATCAATTAATTGTCTACCGAAGCCCTCAAGCAAGCCTGCGACGAGCATCATAACGACGACGCCACCCAGAATAATAGCGGCTTGGTCTGCTTTTGATCGCAAGGATTCCATGCGCGTCATTTCGCCGGGAAAAGCAACGGCGCGCCCAATCAGGCACCCGCCCGCGCCCGCGAGAGCAATCGCGAATAACTCCGTTGTGCCATGAATTGACAACCACCCGCCAATTTCAAAGCCTAAGCCTTTACTCACAAATACTGCAATGAAGGCTCCGATCGACAAGCCATTATATAGCAAAAGAACAACTGTCGGCAGGGCAAAGGCAAACCCAAGGGCAAAGGCAAATATTGCGACACCACTATTATTTGAAAAGAGGGACGCCGCGAATAGTCCCAAGCCCCCATCGTCCGAGTCATAGCCATAAATCGTGCTGCGTAGATAGTCTTCTGATGCAGCAGGTGTTCGTCCGCTTGCCATGTCTGCGCTCATGAAGGAGTAGAACCAATCCGGGTTATTGGTCACTAAAACAAACCCGATCAGCATACCAAGGGCAAAGATAAAACTAGAGGCCGCCAAATCTTTCCAAGCACTCTGAACGGCAAGCGGCCAATCACGGGTGAAGAAACTATAGACTCGATCCCGCAAACGCTGCTGACTACCGTAAATAACGTAATAGGCGCGTGTGGAGAGGGATTCGAGATAGGTGACAACGCTCTGGTCCAAAGATGTAGATCGCGCCACAGACAGCGAGGATAGCGTCGAGCGATAGAGGCGTGGTAATTTAATCAATTCTTCATCGCTCAATCCGCGAACAGAACGCGCTTCAATGCGCTGCAGTAGCGCTTCCATCTCTTTCCAGACGTCTTGGCGTTCCTCTCGAAAACGCTTGGACTTCAGCGTGAGCGTTTTGTGTCTCGTGGGGCTCATGAGGTCTCCCCTCTGATGTGGTCCTTAAATCGCATTGCGGGCCTTTAGCATCATATAGGTGTTTAGGACTTTCATATTCAGCGTATCGGCATTCGCATCAATCACATTGACGCCCATCCGTTGCAGGCGTTTCAAGACGATTTCCCGCTCGCGCATCAGGCCGTCTCCGATCAAGCTCGCGGCTGCGTCTTCGGGCGTTTTCGCATCCTGCGATATCAGGCTGTCGAGCGCCGTATTTCGGAACGCGACAAAGATCACGATGTGGCGTTTTAACAGGCGCGCCATATTTTCGACCATGAGTTCGGCTTGGGTGCTGTCAACGAAATCGGTGAAAACAACGATTAGAGTTCTACGTTGTAGGTTCTGCGCGAGTTGACTGAGGCCTAAGGTGAAATTAGTTTCTGCGGTTGAGTAGTCAATGCGCGCGGACACCCGACGAATTTGCGAGAAGCTCCGCGTATTCCCAATGGCGGGCGCATAGAGATAAGGTTTTTGGTCAAAGGCATAGAGGCCGACTTTGTCACCAATTTTCAAAGAAACGAATGACATCAAAAGGGCTGCGTTTAGGGCGCGATCCAATTTGGTCATCGCTTCGCCCGTTTCGACATCCTCCACGGCTTCCGCCATTAAATGTCCCGTATCAAAAGCGAAGACGATATTGTGATTGCGTTCTGTGCGAAACTCTCGGGATAGGAGCGTTCCGTGGCGCGCGGAATGTTTCCAATCAATGGAGCGTTTGTCCATGCCTGCGACCCATTCGGTCAGGCCATCAAATTCCGTACCTTCGCCACGAAGTCGTTGCAGTTTCTGCCCGATATTTGCGTCTTTGGTGAATATTTCTGCGGCAGTGTCACGGACCATTTGTGTATCTGACGTCACTGGAATTTCGTGGGTGAGCGGGTCAATACGTTGACGCCACACCAATCCCAACGGACCTTGCCAACGGGTCCAAAGTCGTTCCAACTCTGCGGTGCCGCGGAGTTCCGTTCGAATACTGAACAGCGCCAACATGCCACCTTCGCCTTGACCCGCTTGCGCGGTTGAAGGTGTGACCGTCAGCCGGTCATTAACGCTGAGTCTTTGCTCTGGTGATCGAGGTGGTACGCCTGGGCCGAACGCTGTTGTGATCCGGACATCATAATTATGCCCAACATAGCCAGAGCCGGGCGATTCTAGATCAGGTGCCATGCGTTTGATGGAGGTCGACAGCAATATATCCAGCGCCATCAGCCCTAATAGACCTGCAACCCACGCGGCCCCAATCAACCAGAGCGACGGGAGAAACAAGGCGAGCAGCAAGGTTACAGGCAAGCCAAGCGCCGCAGCAAAAACGGCGGCACGTGTGGGATATGTTTGGGTGCGAAATGTCACGAGAAAAGCGTTTTGGCCAAAGCCTTAACGTGGCGCCTGCGTTTGTTCGATAACGGTGGTGATGACTTCATCCGCTGTACGACCTTCAATTTCTGCGGCGGGTGAGAGAACAGCGCGGTGACGTAATGCGGGCAAGGCAATGGCTTTGACATCATCGGGGATGACATAATTGCGGCCTTGTAACGCGGCATAGGCGCGAGATGAACTGGCGATCATCGCAGCGGCGCGGGGACTGGCACCTGTTTCAAATAAAGGGTTGTCACGTGTGCCTCGAACAAGATCGACGACATAATGTGTGACTTCATCGTTAAGATGAATAGCCCCGATTGAGGCGCGCGCTTTTTTAAGCGCTGCTTTTGTCAGAACCGTTTTAATGCCCAACTCACTCAGACTTGGTGTGCCTGCGCGCTGACCGTGTTGATGTACGATCCGAATTTCTTCGTCACGCGTTGGGTAGGACAAAATATGTTTGAATAGAAAGCGATCTAATTGGGCTTCTGGCAAGGGGTAAGTGCCTTGTTGTTCGATGGGGTTCTGTGTCGCCACAACCATGAAATTCTCACCAAGGGGAAAGCGTTCCCCGTCAATCGTGACTTGGCGCTCTTGCATAGCTTCAAGTAAGGCGGCTTGTGTCTTTGGTGGCGTTCGGTTGATTTCATCCCCGAGCAACATGTCGCAAAAGATAGGCCCTTTGATCAAGCTGAATTCATTCGTTTGAAAAGAGAACAGGTTCGTCCCCAACAGATCACCTGGCAGGAGGTCCGGTGTGAATTGAATTCGGCCAAAATCTAATTTCGTCGCGTGGGCAAATACCTGTGCCAAAAATGTCTTGGCTGTTCCGGGCACACCTTCCAGGAGGACATGCCCGCGCGATAGGAGTGCGGTTAATAACAAGTCGACGGTATCTGTTTGACCAATGATGACCTTGCCGACTTCGGCCCGGACAGCCCCGGCAAGGGTTTGAATTTCGGATAAGGCGCTCTCATCTGGGCGATTATCTGGCGTTGTAGTTTCGGTCATAGGGATAAGTCCTCTTGTCCAAGATCTTGATGGGTCGTGTCAGTCGGTGTTATGTCTGTTGCGGTCATCGCATCGCGCCATTGGGTCAGGGCTCTTGCGTATTGCGGATAGCTTTGGGGATCGGCCCCCGTAATCGCCTGTTTCAAATGTGCAAAATTGGGTTGTAGTTTAAGGCGCTTTTCCCGCGCATTTAGTAGCGTATCGGTATGTTCCGTCGAGCGCGCGCCAAAGCCTAAGGACTCCACCACTTGCCGTCGGATTAATCCCGCATAAGCTTCGCCTGTACCGTGGGCGCGACCTGCTATTTCCATAAATTCGGCTGCCGTTCTCGCTAAACTGACAGGGCCTTGTGCATAATCAGGGCGAACGCGCGCAGGGTCACCGAAACGGTTAAATCCTTGCCAAGCGACCAATCCGCCAGCCGCCAACAAACAAAGCGTGGCGGCCAAGAAAGGCGGCGTAACCATTAATTTAATTATGTTTCGGTTGGATTCAATCCCGTGCAAGCTGACGTCGAAATCGACGACCTGCCACTCTAAGCCGGACACACCGATGACTTCATTGAGAATTGCGCCTGCTAGATGGGCGCCTGATTGCGTTTGAAACGCCATTGTATTGATGAGGTCAGGTTCTGATAGAATATAAGTTTCTGTATTCTCAAGACGAATGAGAACGACCTTGCCGTCTATTTTCAACAAGGTTTCATGATTGGGCAATGTTTGTGTTTTATTTTCGGATTCAGTTTCCGAGGTGTCGTCCTCGCTTTCGTCCGCCTCTTCTTCTGGCGCTTCAGGCTCGTATTCGCGGCCTTCTGCTTCGGCGACCTCGCGGCGGCGGGCTTCCGCTCTGGCTTCTCGGAGGATACGCAATTCGGTCTGATAATCGGTCCAGAAGGCATTTAGATCGAAATATTGTAGGTCTTTAAAATCGGGCGATAATTTGGGCGGGAGGCTACGTTCATTCGGTGTGTTAAAGAAGACCTGAGCATCAACGGACGGTTCATCATGCCGTCGGACAACGGGCATATCGTCCATTATAGATTGATAGGTTCCTGCGGAGTACAAACCACTCTCACTTGTTTTACGCGCCCAGTCATTGCGGCCAGTTTCACCTTTTTGCGGAACCATTTGACCGACTGACCACTTGGGGAGGACGATCAAACGAACTTCATCACCTGTGTCTTTCATCGTGCGTTTCAAACGGGAGTAAGGGCTTGAGGGCGTGTAGACGACAAGGCGGTTTTCACGATCATAATAATCTCGATCCCCCCGCGTTTCTGCGACGTCAAAATTTAATTCAGCCAAATAATCTGTGAGTGCCTGATAGCCAACAGCAGACACAGAGCGTGGCGTGGCTTGTCCAGGCGGAGCCTTGCGCAGGTCTTTGGCAAACCCACTCAGAACGATCAGTGCGCCAAAGGCGAATAGTCCGATCAACAGCAGACTGATCAATGTAATCGGGCGGAATAAAACACTGGCCGCGCCAGGACGACGTTCGGCAGATTGTCGACCTGCTAAGCTCTTTGACAGAACCGCGTCTCGATGTCGGGACGACGCACTCATGACCGTCTTCTCCGAGCCTGCGCTGGGGCAACTCCCGTGAGGTCGGCATATGCGGCGCGTGCAATTTCGAACCCTACTTTATTCACGGCCTCTCCGCCAAAATGCGCGAGTTCAGACACGCCGGCAATGGTTGAAAACGCTGTGCGGGCTTCGCGCGTCAAAACCGTAAGTTCCCCAATTTCGCGCGCGGTGAGACTACGGCGAACAACATTTGGGCGATTGCGATCAATGTCTTGAATGGAGCGGAAGAGGAGCGTGTGAACGGCTTCGCCATATCGACCCTCTTCGGCCAGCCTATCAATTTCATCCAGTAAAATACGAGCCTGCGCTTGGGCAGGTTGATACAGCGGTATCTCAGGTTCTTCCGCCTCTTCGGCGTCAGATTTCGCGAAACGTGTTTCGTAGATTGCCCGTCCGATGAGATAGAGTGCCCCAAGCACGAGACCGCCTATGCCTAGATAAAATATTATCTTCAAAAGAGGCCCCAAGACCTTAAAGATAGATTCTAATAGGTCGCCGACCCACCGCCAAAATCGAGACGGGGGACGTTTTGGAATGGGGTCTGCTAATTCATATTGGTAAACCTCATTGCGTTTGATCGTTCGGAAAGCGGATTCAATATCCGCCTCTGCCTGCGACGGCATCGTGATTTGCGTGTCTTCAACCGCGATTGTTTCGCTGGTTTGCGCCGCGACATTGGCGACGACTAGCCCGCCGATCAGGTTTAGGCAAAATAGCACAAATAATGCATGAAAAAAGCGAATCACGTCGCTGCTATATCCACTTTAAGAGGCGAAATAGAAGGAGTTGCACAAAGCCAACGCCCATCACGATAGCCGTGACGTACCAGAAGCCCATCCCATTCTCGACCCAAGGCATCCCACCAACATTGATTCCCATCATGCCTGAAATCAGACCTAGCGGCAGGAAAACCGCAGATAGAACAGCTAAAATCATCATGTTTTTGTTCATTTGTTCCGCGCGAATATCCGTCATCTGATCTTTGACAATCGCACAACGTTCGCGAACGGCATCGAGCTCTTCTGTGACACGGGTAGCCTGATCGGCGGCCTCGCGAAGACGAAGCTGATCTTCATGAGAAATCCATGAAAGTGTTTGCTGTGAGAGAGAATTTAGGGCGTCGCGTTGCGGCGCGAGATATCGACGCAACATGATGGCTTCACGGCGGAGGCTTGATACGTTGGATCGAGCAGATTCTGTTTCACCTGTTTCAATTTTTTCTTCTAGGTCGTCAACTTGGTCATTTAGGTTAGTAATTGTAGGGGCCATTCGGTCAATCATGGCTTGGGCAAAGCTTGATATAAACCCGCCCGGCGTTTTCGGTGCGACCTGTCGGTCCAACCGTTCTGCGATGTCTTTGGTTGCGCGCAAGGGGCGTTTTTCGACACTGACGATGCGCGTCGGCTGGATGAAGAACCTTATACCGACCATGTCCTCGGCTTCTGCACCAGGGTTCAAATTTACGCCACGCAAATTCACCAGTGCGTCTTCATTCCTCAGAATCGTTCTTGGACGTGAGTCTTCTGCCAACAAGGTCAGCTCTGCAACTTTGTCTAAGTAAGTGTCGGCCTCGAAGACGGATTGAATGGACGGATCATTACGCGTGAGATGATACCAATCATAGCCATCCCCAATTGGACGGGGCAGCCCAAGTTCAGCGTCTGGAATACGGGTCGTTTTGCCAGTTGGCGCGACATGATAGGCATATAAAATCAGTGGCACGTGGTGTGTCAGCTCTCGGTTTGTTGTCACCACCTTAGCGAGCAGGAAAAGGCCGTCAATGGTCTCGCTTTAATGTCGCAGTAAATTTATGAAATTTGCAGGCATTGACCCGCGCAAACTATTGCCGACATAGATCGCGTCGGCCGTGATTACATCGTTCAAGGTTAAGATCGTAGCCTGTGCCTTTCCCGTTTCTATATAGTCTTGCCGCAACACCCCTGGTAGTAGTCCACTCGTTAGGTGTGGCGTAAAGAGCTGGCCGTCTTTCTTTATGAAAATGGAGGTGAATGAGCCTTCGCAGAGCTCTTCATTTGCATTGAGGAAAATAACCTCATCGGCAAATGTTGAGGCGGAAATGCGGGCGCGCTCACCGTCATAAAAATCGCGACGTGTTGTTTTGGTGGCGGTTGATTGCAACGCTTCTGTCAACGGATATCGGGAGAGGGCTAGTTTTAAAGGTGTATCGAGGTCGGCGTAGGGCGTTATGGTGGTTTCAAACCCCTTACCGCGTTGCTCCAAACGGACTCGCAAATCTTCTTTTGGACGAATCTCCCGAATTTCATCTAATTCAGTTTGAACTTTTTTCAGAGTAACCTTGTTAAATTTAGCCATACGGCGAGCATGTTTATCTTTGTGCGGAATATCACCTGTTGCCGTTCGTCTGAAGGTTTCAAAAACACTTTCGGGCTGCGTTTTAAAGATATGTGATTTCAGCAAACATTCGCGATATTCGTCTGGGCCATCACTGTCCAATACGACACCTGATCCGACATCATACCGTAATTTCCCCCCGCGCATTTGAACGGTGCGAATGGCAACGGAAAAACTCGCGTCACCATTTGGCGCAATATAACCAACACTGCCGCAATAGGCCTCGCGTGGCCCTCTCTCCAGGTCTTGAATGATTTCCATCGCTCGAATTTTCGGTGCGCCCGTAACCGAACCACACGGGAAAAGGCCGTGCAGAATGTCTGCCCATCTAACATTGGGCCGTAATTGTCCCGTCACTTGAGACGTCATCTGATGCAGCGTTGGGTAGGTCTCTAGTGTGAACAACTCTGGGACTTTTACACTCCCCGCCTCGCAGAGACGCGAGAGATCATTGCGAAGCAAATCAACAATCATCAAATTTTCAGCTTGGCTTTTTGGTTCTGCGCGCATTTCGGCTAAGATCGCAGCATCGGCTTCTGGGTCGGCTACGCGGGGGCGAGTGCCTTTCATCGGACGCATGCGCATATTTTGCCCCCGACGTTCGAAGAATAATTCAGGTGAAAAGCTGACAATTTCTGTGCCGCCCAAGCTCACCACAGCGCCATATCGGCCAGGTTGGCGACGGCGAAAGGCAGCGTAGATTTGTGTGGCGGAGGCGTCGCTCTCGGCGAACATTGGGAAAGTCAAATTGACTTGATAACAATCGCCCGCGCGGAGGTAACGTTGAACCTGTTTAAAGCGCGACAGATAATTAGCCTCGCTCCAGCTTGGCGCAAAATCCAATGCGGGAACATCACGGGTATAAAGCCATTCGGCAGGTGGGTGAGCGTCAGGAGCATTAAACACACCCAATTGAATGAGGGGCGTGTCTGTTTCGACCTCGTCAAAATACGGCTCGAGGGTGTGACCCAATTCATAGGACATTGACCCCGCCAGCCATTTCCCGTCTTGTTGCGCCGCTTCAATGGCTTGAAATGCGGCAGGTAAATCAGCGCGCGTTTTGGCTGTAATTACGCGGTCTGGATCGCGAAATAGAAATTGGGTCCCTGTGCCCTGATCGTCCAGAAGGACGTAGGTCATATTAGAACGTAAACCCGGGGATCAAACCCGCATAAAAGCTATTCTTGGCACGCAAAATTATGGGCGCGTCGTCCTTGAAACATCGACGGAAACTGACGGCTGCACCTGGCGCAATTTGACCCAAGAGCCATAGGTCCGCCTGAATGATTTGAAGGGCACGCGCATAGCCACCCGTACAGTGACCATCCGCAAGTGCCAAAATAGGTTGACCATCTGGCGGCACTTGGAGGCTGCCAGGCAAGAGCGGGCTGCTCGTCATTTTGACGGGGGTGTCCAAGGTAATTTGATCGCCTTTCAATCGCGCTCCCATACGGTCGGTCGCGGCGGTGGCGTAAAACGGCGTCGTAAAGAGATAACGTTTGCCCGCATCAGAGAGCGCCTCCCATTCTGGTCCTGCGCTGGCGCGTAAAACAACATGATTAGAGAGCGTCGGAATATGTCCAACGGGCAGTGTATTGGGTGCGCC
>CALHXF010000112.1 GCA_938040095.1 uncultured Caulobacterales bacterium | reverse complement strand
AAAGTGCCAAGATCAACTGTTTTGACGAAAGCACGCAAATGCCTGATATTAAAAAGCCAAGTCTCCATAACAACTTATTAGCATTTTCTTATACCAAATGTGGACTCCTAATTCGGCTTCAATAGATAAATTGGCTACGTATCAATTATAGAAATAATTGCGGGACCCCTATGAGCTTGATTATCGATTGCCATGGCCATCAAACTTTAGTGCCTCAAGCTCACTTGGATTTCCGAGCCGCCCAAATGGCGCGCCTAGAAGACCCTACGAAACACCGCCCAAGCTTGCCAAGCTATGACGACGCCGAACTTCAGGAAATTATCGCAAATAACCAGTATAAGCTCCAACAAGAGCGCGGCGCAGATATTACAATATTCTCTCCCAGAGCATCCCGCATGGAGCCCCACATTGGAGACAGCGAGACTTCTGTCGATTGGGCCCATGCTTGTAATAATATGATTAGGCGTACCGTCGATTTGTTCCCTGATAATTTTGTCGGCGTTTGTCAGCTCCCTCAACAGGTAAAAGACGGAAAACCTGTTGGACTGGAAGATGCAATTGAAGAACTAGAACGCTGTGTGAACGAGCTTGGTTTTATTGGTTGTAATTTGAACCCTGACCCATCCGGGGGCCATTTCTCGGCGCCCTCTTTGACAGATCTCTATTGGTATCCGCTCTATGAAAAAATGGTCGAACTCCGGGTTCCCGCCATGATTCATGTTTCTGGATCGTGCAATGATTGCCTGCACGCCACTGGCTCATATTATATGGCCGCTGACACCAATGCTTTTATGAACCTCATGACAGGTGATTTGTTTTCAGATTTCCCTGAGCTGAACTTCATCATTCCTCATGGCGGCGGCGCTGTGCCATATCACTGGGGACGCTATCGCGGACTCGCGGACATGATGAAAAAACCTTCGCTTGACGAATATGTCATGAGCAATGTCTATTTCGATACTTGCGTATACCACCAGCCAGGAATCGATCTTCTCTTTGATGTAATCGACCCAAAGAACATCCTGTTCGCCTCAGAAATGATCGGCGCTGTCCGCGGTATAGATCCGCAGACAGGGCATTATTTTGACGATACGAAACGCTATGTGGAAAACCTCGGTCTGCCCGCTGATATTCGGCATAATATATTCGAAGGCAATGCTCGCCGTGTTTATCCCCGTCTTGATGAGCAGTTAAAGGCACGTGGCCTATGACTTTTATTCGAAATCGTTGGTACATAGCCGCATGGGACGGCGAAGTCGGCAATAAACCTATTTCTAGAAAAATCTGCGGTGAACCTATTGTGATGTACCGCAAGCTCGACGGGACAGTGATTGCCTTACGTGATGCCTGCCCTCACCGCCTACTACCTCTTTCTATGGGAATACGCGAAGGCGATAACATCAGGTGCAAATATCACGGCATGTTGATTGGACCAGATGGAACCCCGGAAGAAATGCCGATGGTCGAAGAACGGGTGAATAAAAAAGTCTGCACGCCAAGTTACGCCGTTGTTGAAAGATATCGTTATATTTGGGTTTGGATTGGAGATCAGGCAAAAGCGGACATTAAAACAATTCCTGATTTTTGGCCCTGCGAAACAGATGGCTGGATCTTCGATGGTGGCTATATGCATGTCGGCTGTGATTACCGATTATTTATCGACAACCTCATGGACCTTACGCATGAAACCTATGTCCATGCTGGTTCAATTGGGCAAAAGGAATTGCAAGAAGCTCCTTTAGAGACCGTCGTCAAAGATGAAAAAGTCACTCTATCACGCTGGATCCCTAACATTATGCCGCCGCCTTTTTGGCGAGATGCGCTTCAGAAAAATGTACCTGTCAATCGGTGGCAAATTTGTGAATTTATTGAGCCCTGTTCAGTCAATATAGATGTTGGCGTTTCACCGGTTGAAAACGGCGACACTATCGAAAGTCACGATTCTGGCGTCCGAGGTTTTGTGATCGATTCCATGACACCGGAGACCGAAGATACGTGCCACTATTTCTGGGGTATGGCTCGGAACTTTCGAATTGAAGACCCAGGTTTAACGGAACGTATTAGAAGCGGTCAGGAACGAATATTCCACGAAGACATTGACATCTTGGAGGGGCAGCAAAAGTCAATAGCTGACAACCCAGACATGCCATTACGCGTCCTTTCAATAGACTCTGGCGGAACACATGCACGCCGCATTATTTCTAAACTCATGGAAACTGAAAATGGATAAAAAACTGACAAGCTACAAAGATGAGTTTGAGGACATTCCGGGTACGCGTGTGTTTACCACCGAGTTGGCCCGTAAAGGCTATCACCTAAACCAGTTCTGCATGACACTCATGAAGGCAGAAAATCGAAAGCGATGGCTAGCGGATGTAGAAGCCTATCTTGAAGATTGGAAAATATCGGCTGATCAGAAAGAGGCTTTGCTTGCCCGCGATTATAACCGGTTACTGGAGCTCGGCGGTAATATTTATTATTTAGCCAAAGTGTTTTCGACCGACGGGCTTTCCTTCGTCCAAGCCGTATCAACTATGACAGGCATGAATGTGGACGATTACAAAGCCATGATGTCCGCCGGCGGCCGTTCACCAAACGGCGTGCGATCTATAAAAGAAGGCAATTAATATGGCCAAAATTTCCGCAGGTATTGCGACAAGCCATGTGCCGCTTATTGGCGTCGGGGTCGATCAAGGCAAACAGGACGAAGATTACTTCAAACCTATCTTTGCTGGCTATGACTGGACGAAGGATTGGATTCAAAAACCAGAGAACAAACCTGATGTTGTTGTCCTTGTTTTTAACGATCATGCCTCGGCTTTTGGGCAAAACATAATCCCGACCTTTGCAATTGGGTGCGCAGAAGAATTTCAATCTGCTGATGAAGGTTGGGGACCTCGCCCGGTGCCCACGGTTAAAAATCATCCTGATATGGCCTGGCATATCGCCCAAAGCCTAATCATGGATGAGTTCGATATGACCATTATCAATGAGATGGACGTAGATCACGGTCTGACAGTGCCCCTTTCCGCGATGTTTGGTGAACCGGAAGCGTGGCCCGCCCTTGT
>CALHXF010000111.1 GCA_938040095.1 uncultured Caulobacterales bacterium | reverse complement strand
ATCGCTTTGGAAAAAAAGGGGTATGAAACCCTGACCCCTGTTCAGGACGCGGTTCTCGCGCCTGAACTCCAAGATCAAGACCTACTTGTCTCTGCCCAAACGGGGTCGGGTAAAACTGTTGCCTTTGGCCTGACGCTCGCGTCGACACTGCTCGGCGACTCGCCTGCATTTTTGCGCGCCGACGCGCCGCTCGCGGTCTGTATCGCGCCAACCCGTGAATTGGCCATGCAGGTCAAACGCGAGATTGACTGGCTCTATAAAGACGCTGGTGCAAAAACGATTAGCTGCGTTGGTGGCATGGATGCCCGCGCAGAACGCGCAGCCCTAAACCGCGGCGCACATATCGTTGTCGGAACCCCTGGTCGTCTTTGCGATCACATCAATCGTGGCGCATTGGATATGACAGAGCTGAAAGCTATCGTCTTGGACGAAGCTGATGAGATGTTGAACATGGGCTTCCGCGAAGAATTGGAACTCATTCTTAACGCGTCCCCATCCGAGCGTCGCACATTGATGTTCTCTGCCACAGTGCCAAAAAGCATCATCGGCATGACGAAGAAATACCAACGCAACGCCGTCCGCGTGAACACTGCCGCCGAAGCCAAACAACATTTGGACATCGAGTATCGCGTCATGACTGTATCCAATGCAGATCGTGAAAACTCCATCATCAACGTCCTGCGCTATTACAATGCGAAAAACGCGATTGTCTTTGGGGACACGCGCGTTGCCGTGAACCGTATGACGCAGCGTTTTAACAATCGTGGATTCTCCGTTGTGTCGCTCTCAGGCGAGCTATCCCAAGCCGAACGTAGCAATGCATTGCAAGCTCTACGTGATGGGCGCGCACAAGTCTGCGTCGCGACAGATGTTGCCGCGCGTGGTTTGGACTTGCCAGACCTCGAACTCGTTATTCATGCCGATGTACCGCGTAATCGCGAAGCCCTTCTCCATCGTTCTGGTCGTACAGGTCGCGCGGGACGCAAAGGTGTTTCGGCTCTGATCGTCGCGCCAAGCCGTCGCCGCAATGCTGAACGCCTGCTCCGTGATGCAGGAATTAAAACAGCGGAATGGGGTGAAGCCCCAAGTGCAGAAGCCATCATTGCAAAAGACAATGAGCGCATGTTGGAAAACATGACACTGAACGGTGACGTGACAGATGAAGAACGCACAATGGTCGCGCGCCTGTTAAAGGCCCACTCGCCTGAACATATCGCGACGGCGTTCATCCGTAAATATCGTGACGGACAGTCCGCTCCGGAAGATCTCCTACCTGCCAATTACAAACCTAGCAAAGAGGACCGCCATCCAGATGCGCGCAGTTCTGGCCCACGTGAAAACTTCGACGATGGCGTCTGGTTCTCCTTAAATGTTGGCCGCAAGCAAAAGGCTGAGCCGAAATGGATCTTGCCGATGTTGATGAAATCGGGCGGATTGAAGAAGGGCGAGATTGGCGCGATCAAGATCATCGACAATCAAACCTTTGTCGAAATGGCACCAAAAGGCGTCGAACGATTCTTGGAAAATATCGGCCCAGACATGAAAATCGAAGCGGCTATCACAGCGGCACGTGTCGATGGAAAACCAAACCTTGCACAAGCCACCGAAAATTATCGCGGCCGTGATCGCGATAATAATTCTGGTCGTAACAAGGGCAAACCTTATGGCGATAAGCGTAAATCTGGCGGCGACAAAAAGCCGTGGGGTGACAAGAAGCGCTCATATGATGACAAACCTAAGGGCGATAAGAAGCCTTGGGGTGATAAGAAACGCTCCTATGACGATAAGCCGTCGAGCAATAAAGCCCGCAGCGACCGAGACAATTCGAGCGGCGGCGGCGGTGAGAAGTCTTATGGTGGTGAATATACGCCAAAGAAACAGTCGAACTTCGAAGAAGGCACGTTCAAACGCAAGTCTCGTAAGACAACGAGTTCAGACATGCCCTCAACGGGTCCTGACGGGAAGCCAAAGAAACCGCATAAGAAAAAGCTGGCCCGCGCAGCTGCCAAAGACGGCAAAGGCGGTCCCGCCAAAGGTGGCGTGAAAAAAGGTGCGCGCAAAAGTACGCGCAAACCTAAAACTTAAATCTGAGAGTCTTAGGCTAACTGTCCAATTCAGCGCAGAGCGAGATCAACATCTCGCTCAATTCGGCATGCACATCCTCTTGCAGGAAGTGCCCGCCACCCTTGAGAATTTGGTGCGGCTGCCCTGCCGCGCCAGGCACTAATTTTTGAAATACAGCCTCGCCACCTTTTGTGACGGGGTCTTGATCGGAAAACGATGTGACGAACGGTTTCGTCCACTGTTTGAGGACCTTCCACGCATCAAGATTTTCGGCAACGCCCTCCATCTTTGGGCTCGTTGGAACCAATGCAGGGAAAATCCGCGCACCTGCCTTATAACTCTCATCAGGATATGGCGCGTCATAAGCTGCGATTTCAGCCGCCGACAAATTTCTTACCGTCGCACCTTGCAAAATATTTCCAGTCGGAAACTCGGGCACGGTTTGAGAGAATTTCTGCCACTTCAAAAATGCCTCAGAGGGCGTGCCTTTACCAATCGGGAGTCCAGTATTCCCCGCCATCACGGCCGCAAACCGATCAGGGTTTTCCGCCACTAAACGCAAACCAATTAACCCGCCCCAATCTTGGCAGAAAAGAACAGCGTCAGATACGTCTACATGGTCCAGCCATTGCTGCATCCACGCCACATGCGCCGTATAACTATAATCGCCCATTTCAGTCGGCTTATCTGATCGACCAAACCCAATCAGGTCAGGCGCAAGCACGCGAAAGCCAGCCTCACTAAGCTGACGGATCATGAAGCGATACAGAAAGGACCAACTCGGCTCCCCATGCATCAGAATGATCGTGCGACCTTCGCGCGAGCCCGTGTCGACATATTGCAAACGCAAAGACGTCCCATCCGCAGCCTTTACCTCGCAATAGGTCGGGTCAAAGTCATAATCGGGAAGGTTTTCGAAACATGCATCTGGGGTACGAAGCGTTTTCATTGGATCACTTTCAAAATGGCAGAGGTCTTATTTCCGTTGGGCGGCAACGATATGAGCTTCGATCAGTTTTTCACCGAGAAGTTTCACCGCTTCAACGCGGTGCAAGCCCTCTTGGAGAACATAACGGTCCTTGCCGACTCGGACATAAATCGGCTTTTGCAGGCCGTTTTCTAAAATATCTTCGGCCAACTCGACCACTTTATCTTGGTCTAAGGCCTTATTCTTCGCCGAAGGCACGTAGATTTTATCAATCGGCACATCAACAATGCGCATATGAAACTCCATTTAATGTGGTATTACGATAGGCAGGATGACACTGAATGCAATCGAGATGATATGACGAATTTTGTATTTCCACCACACGATCCCATCAGTTTACCAATTGCGGGGCTAGACGCTCGCTTTCCCGTTCGCAGAATCTACTGCATCGGTAAGAACTATGCTGACCATGTCGTCGAAATGGGTGGGGATATCGCGCGCTCGGAACCTATTTTCTTCACCAAGGCCGCCGAAACGATCGTGCACAGTGGCGCAAATATCCCGTATCCACCCAACACGTCTGACCTTCACTATGAAGTTGAACTCGTCGTCGCGATTGGACCAGAGACAATAAATGGTGGCATTTACGGCTATGGCGTCGGGATTGACCTGACGCGGCGAGACTTGCAAAGCGCCGCCAAGAAAAGGGGGGGACCTTGGGATCGCGCCAAGAGCTTTCATCGCTCTGCCCCCTGCTCGGCGATCACACGCGCGGAGACTGTCAATTTAGATGCAGCCCATATCGTGTTGCGCAAAAATGGTGATATTGTTCAAGCCAGCGCCCTGTCCAATATGATTTGGGGCGTGGAGGAAATTATCGCGCGTTTACGCGAAGATATGGACCTTCAACCCGGAGATTTGATTTATACGGGAACGCCGGCAGGCGTGGGACCGGCCCGCATTGGCGACGAATTATCGGGTGGAATTGAAGGATTAGAGCGCATTACCGTGCGTTTCATCTAGCCACGCCTTGTCGTATTCGAATCATAAGACTATGGAGGCGATTATGGCCTTTACCCACGATGACATCCTTCTTCCCCTTGCCATCACGGTGATCATTGACCGCAAGGTCAGGTCCCCTGAAATGATGAGCCTAATTAGGCAAGCGACAGGCCTGTTTGAACTCTTCGAACTCGAGCCTATGGAAGATAAAGCCATCAATGCGTGGTTTAAAACGCACGCCAAAGAATTAGAGACGAAACTCAAAGGCGCACGGCGCAACACCTTAGTCCTACGAGCGCTTTCGCGTTTCAAAGAAGAACGCGACGTCGAAGCGATCTATGACGCGATGGTCTCAATTTCTGTGAGTGACAAAGAATATGTCGTCTCTGAGAGCGAGCTGATCAAATCCGCGGGCGCAATTTGGGGGTTCCCGCGCCCACCCATCAAAGTAGATCGCTAATGCCCGACTCGACACACCTGATGGAGGTCGTCGCAAAAATCCTCGCGATTTCAGTTTTGATCGATCAAGAGCAACGCGAAGCAGAGATGATCGAATTCATGAATGCTGTTACGCATATTAATCACGACATCAGGCCAGAAGTCATTCTGTCAAACAAGAAAATCCGACAGTGGTTCGAAGACAATAAGGCAAGCATAAGCGAGAGCTTGGCATCGGATGATAGCCAAAAATTCAAATCAGACCTGTTGGAACAAATCACAGACACTAAATTAAGACGAACGCTTTTGGCGTCGATCTTTTCCGTGTCTGTCTGTGATTATGAATTACACGATGAGGAATGCGAATATCTTAAACTCGCGACCCATATTTGGGGAACAGGCCCGCTAAACGGTGCGGACCTAGATTTGATCGTCAGTTAGACTGCAGTCTAGCTAGGTTAAGTTACCCTAGCTCTCTTTTTCAAGTGCATCCATGCGACGTTGATCTTTCTTACGCATGTTTTCTGCCAAGTGACGCTTACGAATGCGAATGCTTTCTGGTGTCACTTCGACAAGCTCGTCGTCATTGATATATTCCAGAGCCAGTTCCAGCGTCATCGTGATTGGCGTTGTCAGCGTCACAGCTTCATCCGTACCAGAGGCCCGAACGTTGGTCAGCTGCTTACCCTTAAGCGGGTTCACAGTCAGATCGTTGTTGCGTGAGTTTTGTCCGATGATCATACCTTCATACACTTCGGTCGCATGTCCAATGAACATTTCGCCGCGCGCCTGTAGGTTCCAAAGCGCGAAAGCCAAAGCCTTACCTGTGGAGTTCGAGATCAGAACACCTTTTTGACGACGGCCAATGCCCGCCTTCGTGCGTGGCTTATAAGTATCAAAGTTATGGTACAGAAGACCGGAACCCGATGTCAGCGTCATGAACTCTGAACGGAAACCGATCAAACCACGTGTTGGGATTTCATAGTCCAAACGCACGCGACCATTTCCGTCCGGCACCATGTCCTGCAGGTTACCTTTACGTTCGCCGACTTTTTCCATGATCGAACCCTGATGATCAGCTTCGACGTCGATCGTTAGTTTTTCATATGGCTCACAGAGAACGCCGTCGATTTCCTTGTTCACCACTTCTGGGCGGGAAATTGCGAGCTCAAAGCCTTCACGGCGCATGTTCTCGATGAGGATCGAAAGATGAAGCTCACCCCGGCCAGAGACGCGGAATTTATCGGCATCTTCAAGCTGTTCAACGCGAAGCGCGACGTTCGAGATCAATTCTTTGTCCAAGCGATCCTTGAGGTTACGCGAGGTTACGAATTTACCTTCGCGACCCGCAAATGGTGAATCATTGACTTGGAACGTCATCGAAATCGTTGGCTCGTCGACGGAAAGTGGCGGCAAGAGGTCTACATTTTCAGGATCACAGATCATGTCTGAGATACCAAGTTTATCGATACCTGTGAAACAGCAAATGTCGCCAGCGGAGACACTGTCCATTTTGACACGATCCAAGCCCATAAAGCCGAAAAGATCGATGATTTTAGCTTTGCGTTGCTTACCATCTTGTGTGGCCACAATGACAGGCTGCTTGGCGTGCAAAACGCCGCGAACGACGCGGCCAATACCGATAACACCTGTGTAAGTGCTGTAATCGAGGGCAGAAACTTGCAACTGAACAGGTCCGTTTGGATCAACATCTGGAACAGGCGCATTCTTGACGATGGATTCAAACAATGGCGTCATGTCTGCGCCTTCGTCTGCGGCCGTATCAGATGCCCAACCATTAAGAGCTGATGCGTAGACAACTGGAAAGTCGAGCTGCTCATCCGTTGCGCCAAGGCGGTCGAAGAGGTCAAATGTTTGGTCAACAACCCAATCAGGGCGCGCACCAACGCGGTCAATTTTGTTGATAACAACAATCGGACGCAAACCTTGCGCCAGCGCTTTTTTCGTCACGAAACTTGTCTGGGGCATCGGGCCTTCCACAGCATCAACAAGGAGCACAACAGAATCGACCATAGACAGCACGCGTTCAACTTCGCCGCCAAAGTCCGCATGACCCGGTGTGTCGACGATGTTAATGCGCCAATCTTGGCCATCTGGCGCTTTCCAACCAATAGCTGTGTTCTTGGCGAGGATGGTAATACCGCGTTCTTTTTCGATATCACCGCTATCCATGACACGTTCTTCACGATCGCCGCGTTC
>CALHXF010000110.1 GCA_938040095.1 uncultured Caulobacterales bacterium | reverse complement strand
CGGGAATTCAAATCCCGGAATGTCGGCATCAGGCACATTGAACAGAGATTTCAAAATACCACGTAGAGAATTTCCATGGGCCGAAATGATGACATTTGAGCCCGCCTTTAAATGCGGAACGACTTGGTCGTTAAAATAAGGTAGCACACGCTCGCATGTCATCTTCAAACTCTCACCCGTTGGCAAGAGATCTGGCGCGATGCCTTTATACTTCGGGTCTTTTGACGGATGAAATTCAGACGTTTCGTCAATCTGGGGCGGTGGCACGTCAAAGCTACGACGCCAGATATGGACTTGCTCGTCGCCATGTTTGTCGCGCGTCTCTTGCTTGTTCAAACCTGTCAGCGCGCCGTAGTGACGTTCATTCAAAAGCCAGTTTTTGGTGACAGGGATATGGAGTTGATCAATACCCTCGAGGATGAGCCAAAGCGTTTTGATCGCGCGGCGTTGGAAGCTGGTGAAGCCAACATCAAGGGTGATGCCTTCTTCTTTGATCAACTTCGCGGCTTTATGCGCTTCCGCGATACCTTCCTCTGTTAGGTCGATGTCGTGGAACCCCGTAAAGCGGTTTTCCAAATTCCATTGGGATTGGCCGTGGCGAATGAGGATGAGTTGGGTCATAAATTTATCTTCGAAGGCTAATGATTTGACCTACCTCTAAGGGGTGTTGAGCCTCGTATCAATCAATCACATTGTTCATGAACTCCAACGGGCAAAGACAGACTCACGTTCTGTGACAGGGTGTAACGCCTAATTTTCGTCCCGGGCGCGCAGGGCCGTATCGGGGAAATCAGAAAATACACCATCCACGCCCAGCGCGTAATAGGCTTTTATCTCTGTCTCTATATCTGAGAATTTCGGGTCGAGTTGATCATCTCGGAACGTCCAAGGATGCACGGCAAGACCCGCCGCATGGGCCGCCGCGATAAATCCAGTATCCTCGCCATTTTCATTTAACAGGAGTTTTTTATAAGGGCCTATGCCGTCGACCGTTTTCGCGAGCACTGCGAAATCAGGACGGATCTCGGTCAGATAGATTAGGCGTATATCTGTCTTACTGTTCAGGCGCTGAAGGTTTTCCATCTCGAAAGATTGGATAAAGACGGGAGCGGTCGCGCCCTCATATCCAAATGCCGCCAAAATTTCTAACATCGCCTCATCATGACGAAGACCCACAGCGGCAAAAGCGGTGGGTTGTTTGGTTTCGGGATAAATGCCAATCGGTCGTCCCGCCGATTTACTGCTCATCTTCGCGAGGCGCACGATTTCTTCGAAGGTCGGAATTTCATATTGCCCATCATAGTTTGTCGGACGCCCTGCGCGAGGTTGCACAGCCCGCAAGGTCTTTATCTCGGCCAGCGTGAAATCCTCGATGAACCAGTCTTCGCCTTCGTGATTGGCGTCCGGGCGTTTGCGATCTGCAAATTCGGGATGTTTGGACACATCCGTAGAGCCAGACAAATAACGATCATGCCGCGCCACCAATACGCCGTCTTTGGTTATAACCAGATCCGGCTCGATATAATCTGCACCCATATCAATCGCGCGCTGATAGGCTGCGATGGTGTGTTCAGGCAAAACCCCCGACGCCCCACGATGGGCGATAACGATAGGTGGGTTGCCCGTGAGGGTCGGGAAGGTGAGGTTGGTCATTGGGTTACATCCGAAAAGAAACATACATGCAAATATTACCACTCGCGAGATAGACATCGACTTAACCTTTCGTCGAATTGCTTAAGACCGGACGAATAGGGGCTGTAATAGATCACGTCTCCACTCGCGGTCCTTACATAATAATATTTTGTAAAAGTCTGGCCAGTCTCAACGATATCGTCCCAACTTATCTTTATGCGCGACAGTCTTAAGGTCGGTCCAAAGAGCCTATTGGGTCCCTCAAGACTAATTTCATCCCATACCACGTCATGCCAAGGCGTCATCGATGGCATCATGAATCCGATAAATGCCATGCCCATGAGAGAAATCAGAACGCCTTCAATGAGAGAATTGGGCGGATGGCCATTGGCCCCATAAAACAAGCTCCAAGCACCTCCGAACGATAGAATGGAGCCCACAAAAAAAACAAAGCCCGCCGCTATTCTGTGCGCAGACACAACGTTTAACTCCGTTCGGCGAGATCGACGAAACAACAGATAAACGCACAAACAAGCAAGATACTAGAGAAGGCGACCAAGATTTTCGCTGCGAGGATCTTCTGCTCCATTTCCATTTAATGCGCATCATTCCAATTCTTCGCAGCTTTCGCCTCCACCAATAATGGTACGCTGATATCTATCGCGGGCCTATGTGCGCTTTCCATCGTTGGAACGACGATATCGATCAGCGCGTCGGCCTGTGTTTCTGGGACTTCGAAGACGAGTTCATCGTGAACCTGCAACAGTAGCCGTGCGCCCTCGACGCCCGCTATCGCGTCTGGCATTTTGATCATGGCACGCCGCATGATGTCTGCGGCGGCACCTTGGATTGGCGCATTGATCGCTTGGCGTTCGGCAAAGGCACGAGACATTTGGTTGCTGTCGCGGATGCCTTTGATGTGGCATTTTCGACCCAAGATGGTCGTGATATATCCATACTCACGCGCTTCGGCTTTGGCTTCTTCCATATAGTCTTTGATGCCCGGGAATTTTTCGAAATAGGTTTTGATATAGGCGGAGGCTTCACTGCGGCTGATGTTGATATTCTTCGCGAGACCGAACGCCGAGATACCGTAGATAATCCCGAAATTAATCGCCTTCGCATTGCGGCGAATTTCGGGGGTCATATCCGCGAGTGACACGCCGAACATTTCACTGGCGGTTAGCGAGTGAATATCGACACCGTCGGCAAACGCCTGCTTCATCGTTTTCAAATCGGCGACATGTGCGAGGATACGGAGTTCAATTTGCGAGTAATCCGCCGCGACCAAAACATGACCTGTTTCGGCGACGAATGCGTCACGGATTTTACGGCCCATTTCCGTGCGGATCGGAATATTCTGGAGGTTCGGATCACTCGAGCTCAAACGCCCTGTTGTCGTTGCCGCCAAGGAATAAGACGTATGCACACGGCCCGTATCAGGGTTAATTTGCGCGACGAGCGCATCCGTATATGTCGATTTCAATTTCGAATATTGCCGCCAATCGAGGATCACGCGCGGCAAAGTCTGACCTTCATCTGCGAGTTTTTCCAAAACATCGACGCCGGTTTGCCAAGCGCCTGTCTTGGTTTTCTTCCCACCTTCGAGGCCCATATTGTCAAAGAGGATTTCTCCAATTTGTTTTGGCGAGCCCACATTAAATTTCGTCCCGGCGATTTCGTAAGCTTCGTCTTCGAGCTGCGCCATTTTCTGCGCGAATAGTCCTGACAGGCGGTTCAACTCTGTGCGGTCAACTTTGATTCCATGGTTTTCCATCTGCGCCGTAACGGTAGGCAATGGGCGGTCCATGGTTTCGTAAGCCGTCGCGACACCCGCTGCCGCGAGTTTCGGCTTGAGGAACTTCCAGAGACGTAAAGTGACATCCGCATCTTCAGCCGCATATTTCGTCGCGACATCTATTTCGATTTGATCAAATGTTTTCGCTTTTTTACCCGTGCCTGCAATCTCTTTGAATGATGTCGCCTTGTGCCCGAAATAGAGCTCTGACATCGCGTCCATACCGTGCCCGCGTAAGCCTGCTTCGAGGCCATAGGAAATCAACATGGTGTCGTCATATGGCGCGGGATGGAGGACTTTTCCATTCCCTTCATAACGCTGAAAAACACCTAGATCATATTTGAAATTCTGCCCCACTTTCAAAACTGAGGGCGAGTGTAAAAGCGGCTCGAGGATATCGAGCGCCTCTTGCATCGGAATTTGTTTTGGCGCGGCGGCCCCAAACATATCACCACCTTCGGCAGAGTTACCCACGCCCACATGACCCAGTGGAATATAACAGGCTTCATTATCAGCATGGGACAAGCACACGCCGACCATTTTCGCCGCAGCAGAGTCCAAACTATTCGTTTCCAAATCAACCGCGACAACGCCTGCGGTCATGGCCTTTTCGACCCATTCACGAAGGGTCGCGACGTCTTGTACGCACACATATTTCTCTGCATCGAAAACGACATTTTCGGGACTGTCCAAATCAGCGGGCACAGCCTCGGACGCCGCGTCATCTTTACGCAAACCATCCGTCGCGCCGTCACCAAGGGCGGCTCGGACACGGGCGGTTAAAGTACGGAAAGTCATCTTCTCCAAAAAATCGAACAAAACGTCTACATCAGGATCAGCCACGCCCAAATCCTCTAGCGGGACTTCCAGATCAATATCCGTTTTCAATGTCACCAGCACCTTGGACAACAACGCCTGTTCTTTATTCGCCAGCATTTTCTCGCGGCGACCCTTTTGCGGAATTTCGCCTGAGCGCTCCAGCAAGGTTTCCAAGGGACCATATTCATTCAGCAGCAAGACGGCCGTCTTCACACCAATACCAGGCACACCCGGGATATTATCGACACTGTCCCCCGCGAGGGCTTGAACATCGATCACGCGGGCGGGTTCAACCCCGAATTTTTCGATGACTTCCTTGATACCAATGTCTTTGTTTTTCATTGGGTCGCGCATGATGACGCTCTCAGTCACCAGCTGCATCAGATCTTTGTCGGAACTGATGATAGTACATCGCGCACCCGCTTCATCCGCGATCCGCGCATAAGTCGCGATGAGGTCATCGGCCTCATACCCTTTCATTTCAATCGACGCCGCCCCGAAAGCAATCGTTGCCTCACGCGTGAGGGGGAATTGCGGGATCAGGTCTTCGGGTGTCTCGCCGCGATTAGCTTTATACAGGTCGTAGATTTCATTTCGAAACGTGTTGCCTTTGGCATCAAAAATCACCGCGAAATGCGTGGGGCGGTCCATATCCGTCTGGTTATTCATCAATTTGAACAACATGTTTGAAAACCCAGCCACCGCGCCAATCGGCAGACCGTCGGTTTTTCGCGTCAGAGGCGGCAACGCATGATACGCCCTGAAAATATAGGCGGACCCATCGACCAAAACGACGTGGGAGTTCTTATCAATTGGGGCTGTAGCTGTCATGGGTGTGTTCTGCGCATGAGGGGACAGAATTTCAATAGCGCCCCCGATTTTCTCGCCTATAATCCCGTGCATGTATCAAGTTATTGACGATCCAGAAGAAGAGGAATTCGCCGGGCGCTCGGGCGGGTCCATTTTGCCCTTCATCATCGGAGCCTTATTGGCGGGTATCGTCTTTTTCTTCGTGTGGTTGGCCAGTCCGGGACAGACCATATCTACGGGGGAAAGCGTTGAAACCCCTGCATCACGGGCGACCTACTTAAAGGCTTTGGGTGAAACCACCCCTGCTCTTCGGCGCGCGCGACTGCTGGATTATCAACGTGTCTATCCCGATACAGACCGTAAAGACGCGATTCAGGACCAGTTGGACGTCATTAACACCGCCGAACTGCGCGCGTGGGAAACGCTGACGCGGGCCGTCTATGATGTTCGGTCTGAGTCTGAGGAGAAAATCGACGCCTTGCTAATCTACGAGGCAAATTGGAACGGCAGCCTCTTGGGTGGGCGCGGCGAAGAATTGGACACACTGCGCAACGCAATGAATGAGGCTGCCGCCTCTGCGCCTCTGCCTGATCGATCATTGGAGGCAGGCGAGAGCCCAATTTCCGATTCGATTCCGTCAGATATATTGGCGGGCGCACCGCCTCAAATGGCGGAGACCTTTCCGATTTTCACACCACCGCCCGTTGATGAAGCCGATACAGGTCCAAAATCTGTCGTGGTTGAGGCGAAGGTCAGACGAAAAGTAGACCCAAATTACCCCCGCGCGGCACTGCGTCGAAAGGTGGGCGCCATCATCACACTCGCCATCGATATAAATGAAAAAGGGCGGGTCTCCTCCACAGAACTGGTTGAGGTCAAAACTAATCGTTATGAGAAAGAATTCATTCGCGCAGCAGAACGCGCTGCCATGCGCACGCGGTTCCATCCAAAGACAATTGACGGGGAAGCTGTTCCTGCCCTCGGCGTCCGTAAACGCTATATTTTTCAGGCTGATTAATGACCGCACAGATTTCAAATGCACCCGTCGGCGTCCTCATCACGGGTGGAACGCTAGATAAAGTCCATGATACCAGCACGGAAAGTTTGGTACTGGACGGTGCCACCCGTGTTCAAGATATTTTCACCCAAGGCCGCGCACGGATCAGTCGATTTAAAAACCTGATGCAAATCGACAGTCTGGATATGACAGACGAAAACCGCGCGCAGATTTTGAAAGCTATCACAACAGCGCCCGAAAATCGCCTCGTGATCACCCATGGCACAGGGACAATGGAAATCACGGCGCAGTTTCTCTCGGCCGCATTGGGTCCAGATAGCGAGAGAGTCATCGTCTTGACCGGTGCCATGCGCCCTTGGTCTCTCGGACGATCAGACGGGAATTTCAATTTGGGCGGTGCCATTGTTGCCGCACGCCTCCTACCCGCTGGCGTTTATGGCGTCATGAATGGACGCGTATTCGCGGCAGCGGATTTACATAAAGATGTGGAACGCGGGCGGTTTGATTAGAGGGTTATTGCCTTCGTGATCCACGCATTGGCGGCGAAACAGGCGTTTGCCCAGCGGCTCAAAACGCCTGCTCACAGCTACTTGAATTTTTCAGGTTATTAGCACAGCCCTGAATTCTATTCGGGGCTTGCGTAAATGCTATCGGCTCAATCGGGAGGCCCTCCCTTATCTGCATCCGGGTCATGCGGAACGATTACAAGCCTATCCCCTAACCATTTCCCAAGCTGTTTAACTTTCTTTTTTGTCCATCTCCAAGCATCACCGAGCCAAGTGGTGGCAATTAATACAATTACGACGATTATCACTGCGACAATCAAACCCAGTTCTTGAAAAAATGGTACGGCGTACACACTATTAATGAAATACATAAATCCTCCTGTTCAATAGTACCGTAACCTAATTATTGCAGGCCGAGCGTGATTGGGATCACGAATGCTGTAATTTTCGAGACCAAAAAGAGTCAAGGTCTTGGCAATTTAATCATTTTCCGAAGCTTGAGCGACGCATGCTGTAAAATTGCGCCTCGGTTTGTTGATAAAATAAATTAGTTCTGTGTATCGCAGAAACTTCGAATATGATCCCATCACTAATTGAAGGATTAGTCGCGTATATCGGGCTGACACTACGAGTATCTTAGAATCCCTCCAAGTAAGAAACTGGGCTAATGTCCGCTTGCGGAGAAAATGTTGCCATTCACAACAATTCTAAGACTCCCACAAAACACTAACAATTCCCCCGCGCTCTCGGTATCGTACCCCCAACACACGACACCCATGGAGCCACACATGACATCGACATTCCCCAAAAATTTAAAAAGGCATTTCAAAACGAGCCTTTTGGCCTTTGCCGCACCGCTGGCGTTGATCGCTTGTCAGCCCGCACAAACCAAGGCACCCGCGACGGCTGAAGCAGGTCTTGATCTGGCGTTTGAGAAAATCACATTGGACAATGGTCTCGACGTCGTGTTCCACGT
>CALHXF010000109.1 GCA_938040095.1 uncultured Caulobacterales bacterium | reverse complement strand
CATGAGAGACAAACCTCCCAAACCAAGGGGAGAATTTCATGAAACATAGTCTCAAAGTGCTACTGCTCGTATCAGCCGCTACAGCTTTTGCGCCGATAGCATCCGCACAAAGTGCATCGACGGAAGCACGGCTGCAGACATTGGAGGCCATGGTCGCCCAACTTAGAGCGGAGTTAGCTGAAGAAAAAGCGCAAACCGATAGCGATCTTATTCTTTTAGAAAAAAAGGCTGCAACAATTGCGGCACCAGCAATGAAAGATAGTAAATCAGATTCTGGGTTTTCTGCTGGTGGTACTAACTTTAAAATTAGTGGCTTCATTGATATGGATGCACATCACACGGTTATGTCAGAGGGAGGTCCATTTGGGGCGAACTCTATTGCACGCGATTTCTATATTCTAAGCGTCACGCCAAACTCCGATGGGTCGGGTGAGAGTTCTTCCGTAACAGATTTCACGGCCCAAGGGTCGCGGATAATAATTCATGCTGATCGTGGGTCTGGTGCCGACAAAATCACAGGATTATTTGAAATGGACTTCTTTGGCTCAAGTCAGGGTAACCAACGCGTATCTAACTCTTACGCTCCCCGCCTTCGCCGTGCTTTTGTCGACTTTAAGGGTTTTAGGGCGGGTCAAGAATGGACGACGTTCCAGAACCTCTCATCTATTCCGGAAAGCGCAAGCTTCTTAGCCTTGTCGGACGGCATGGTGTTTAACCGCCAAGCCATGCTGCGGTATACAACGGGACCTTTCTAGATAGCAGTTGAAAATGGCAACTCGACAGTCACTCCCGCAACTGGCGCAGGCCGGATAGAGGCAGATGGTAACACACTTCCTGATGTTATTGCTCGTTATAATCTTAAAGGGGACTACGGAAATATCTCATTTGCAGGTATTGGTCGCCAACTTCGCGTTGAGAATGGTGGGATTAATGACGCAACATTTGGCTTTGGTGCAAGCGTTTCAGGGCGCCTGAAAGTGGGTGCGCGAGATGACATTCGCTTTGGTCTAACTGCAGGCGAGGGTTTGGGGCGTTATATCGGTTTGAATGCACTAAATGCCGCAGCAGTTGATCCAGCTACGGGTGAATTAGAAGCTATTTCATCCTATGGAGGTCACGTGTCATGGCGTCATCCGTTTGGCGATACGGCGCGTCTTAATGTTGGGTATTCAGCTTTATTCTCAGACAATCCAAACTTCCTCTCATCACTTAATCCTGCATCTACAGAGTCTGTGCAATCGGGTTATGCTGCTCTGTTGTGGGACATCGCGCCGAAGGTTACTTTGGGTGTCGAAGGACTTCACGGTATGAAAGAACTTGAGAACGGCAATGATGGTGCTTTCACGCGCTTCACATTCTCAACGAAATATGGCTTCTAGATAGGCTTGAACAGAATATGCAAACTGATCCAAAAATCCTAGCTTGTGATGAACCCGTTTACCCTGTCCCTAACGCTTTTGCGCGTCAGGCCAATCTGACGCCGGAACTCTATCAGAAAATGTATGATCATTCGATTTCAGACCCCGAAGGGTTTTGGAGCGAGCAAGGTCAACGTCTTGATTGGATGAAGCCCTACACCAAAGCAAAGCAAGTCTCTTGGGAAGAGGGTGACTTCGGTATTGAATGGTATGGCGACGGCGTTCTGAATGTCAGTGCAAATTGCTTGGACCGTCATTTGGAAACCAGAGGCGATAAGCCAGCGATTATTTGGGAAGGTGACGATCCTGGTGAGAGCCAGACCCTTACTTACCGCGAAGTTTATACTGAAGTTTGCCGTTTTGCGAATGTTCTCAAAAATCACGGCGTAAAGAAGGGTGCCCGTGTCACGCTCTACATGCCGATGATATTGGAGGCCTCATACGCCATGCTCGCCTGTGCGCGGATTGGCGCGGTGCATTCGGTGGTATTCGGAGGATTTTCGCCGGATGCACTGGCTGGACGTATTACTGACTGTGACAGTACATTTGTAATTACAGCAGATGAGGGCCTTCGTGGGACAAAGAAAGTGCCGCTCAAAGACAATTGCGATGCGGCGTGCAAAATCGCTGGGACAGTCAAAACTGTTCTCACAGTCAGGCGTACGGGTGGTCCGGTGAATATGGCTGAAGGCCGTGATGTTTGGCTGCACGAAGCTTTAGAAAATGTTTCTGATGACTGTCCGCCAGTACCGATGAAGGCAGAGGATCCGCTTTTCATTCTTTATACGAGTGGTTCAACAGGCAAGCCAAAAGGTGTTCTTCACACCACTGGCGGATATCTCGTTTGGGCCTCAATGACTCATGAATATGTTTTCGATCTCAAAGAAGACGATGTCTATTGGTGTTACAGCGGATGCCGGGTGGGTCACGGGGCATACTTACATCGTTTACGGTCCGCTTGCCAACGGCGCGACGACAGTCATGTTCGAAAGTGTACCAACCTATCCTGACGCGTCTCGTTTTTGGCAGGTTTGCGATAAGCATCAGGTTTCTTTATTCTACACTGCACCTACCGCTATTCGCGCCTTGATGCGGGAGGGCGAAGGTCCTGTGAAAGCCACGTCTCGTAAATCACTAAGACTTCTCGGCACAGTCGATGAGCCTATCAACCCTGAAGCGTGGGAATGGTATTTCCATGTAATTGGAGAAGGGCGTTGTCCGATCGTTGATACATGGTGGCAGACAGAAACAGGGGGCGCGATGATCGTGCCGTTACCTGGCGCTACGGATATGAAACCGGGGGCAGGGAGCCATCCCTTCTTTGGCATAGTTCCCGAGCTGGTCGACGCGGATGGTAAGGTCCTTGAGGGGGGCCACAGAAGGTAATCTTATCATCACGGAGAGTTGGCCTGGTCAGATGCGAACCGTCTACGGAGATCATCAACGTTTTAAACAAGCTTACTTCGAAGCTTACCCCGGGAACTATTTTACCGGAGACGGATGCCGCCGCGATAAAGACGGATTTTATTGGATAACAGGCCGCGTGGATGACGTTATCAATGTTTCAGGTCATCGTATGGGTACAGCAGAGGTCGAGAGCGCGCTTGTGTCTCACGACGCTGTCGCTGAAGCAGCGGTCGTTGGATACCCCCATGATATTAAAGGGCAGGGTATTTACGCCTATGTGACAGTCCGTGCTGACGTAGAGGCTGATGAGGCGCTTCATAAGGATTTGATCAAGCACGTCCGTGCTGAAATCGGACCGATTGCGATGCCTGACCTTATTCAATTTGCGCCTGACTTACCAAAAACACGGTCCGGTAAAATCATGCGCCGCATTTTGAGAAAGGTTGCAGAGAATGAGTTTGGGAATCTTGGTGATACATCGACTCTCGCTGAGCCTGAGGTGGTTGGACACTTGATCGAGAATCCCCAAAACCGAGATTGAAGAAGCTACATTTATTTTCCTTTTGAGAGCTTCAAGTCGCCCTTTTCCATGGGGCTCCCTCTTGAGGACGGACGCTCACTGTAATGATGCAGTGGGCGTTTCCTTTTTAGATTAGGTTTCGCGTTCTGAGAGTATCCGAAATTTCATCGAGGATGATCGGGTCGTCAATCGTTGCGGGTATAGACCAATCATCACCATCTGCAATTCTCCGAATTTTGCCTCTTAGTATTTTACCTGACCTTGTTTTCGGGAGGCGCTCAACTGTCATGATGATCTTGAGTGCGGCCACAGCTCCGATTTTTTGACGTATGAGTTGAACGCATTCTGACTCCTCATCAGGCGTTAGTTTTTTGTTCCATCTTTTAGAACGATAAACCCAATAGGTATCTGCCCTTTCAAGTTATCTGCTATGCCAAGAACAGCGCATTCAGCGACATCTTGATGGGCTGAGAGAACTTCTTCCATACCTCCCGTGGAAAGCCTGTGACCTGCAACATTGATGATATCATCGGTTCTCGACATGATAGAAATATATCCGTCTTCATCAATAAAGCCGGCATCTGCAGTTTCATAATAGCCTGCAAAGGCAGACAAGTAGCTCTCTTGGAAGCGGTCATCCTTATTCCACAAAGTCGGAAGACAGCCCGGCGGTAGTGGGAGCTTGATACATATAGCTCCGAGTTCGTTTGCGCCTAGTTGAGTGCCGTCCTCTGACAGAACTTGGACAGCATAGCCGCGCATTGGAAGACAGGGTGATTCGTATTTTATAGGGAGTTTTTCTATCCCCATAGGATTGGATGCGATTGGCCATCCCGTTTCAGTTTGCCACCAGTTATCAATAACGGGCACACCAAGCTTGCTTTCCGCCAATTTGATAGTGTCAGGGTCCGCCCGTTCTCCCGCTAGAAACAACGTCTTCAATGACGAGATATCATAGCGTTTGAGATGTTTCCCTTGCGGATCTTGTTTCTTAATCGCGCGAAGCGCTGTTGGAGCTGTGAACAAGGCCGAGACATTGTGTTCTTCGATAACGCGCCAGAAAGTTCCAGCATCAGGCGTTCCTACGGGTTTTCCTTCAAACATAATTGTTGTGCAACCTTGGAGAAGAGGGCCATAAACAATGTAGCTATGGCCGACGAACCAGCCGACATCAGACGCCGCCCAATACACCTCGCCCGGATGCGTATTGTAGATATTACCCATGCTCCATTTAAGAGCGACCATATGCCCGCCATTATCGCTCACGACGCCCTTAGGTTCTCCTGTGGTTCCAGAGGTGTAGAGAATATAGAGTGGGTCAGTAGCCTTCAGGGTAACGCAATCTGGATAGGAACCTACTACGCTCCCAGCGGAAACGACGGTTTGCCAATTGCGATCTCGTTTTTTGTCTAGGACAGCCGTACACTCTGGTCTCTGATATATAATACAATGCTCAGGTTTGTGTTCAGCAATATCGATTGCATCATCCAATAGAGGTTTATAGGCGATGGTGCGCTTTCGCTCTATTCCGCACGATGCACTTAGAATGACTTTTGGCTTTGCATCATCAATCCGCGTCGCGAGTTCTTTGGATGCAAAGCCGCCAAATACGACAGAATGAATGGCACCAATTCGGGCGCAAGCCAGCATCGCAAACGCGGCCTGCGGGATCATCGGCATATAGATGATTACGCGGTC
>CALHXF010000108.1 GCA_938040095.1 uncultured Caulobacterales bacterium | reverse complement strand
CGGCGGTGTCGAGCATATGTCTCGCGTTCCAATGGGCAGCGATGGCGGCGCAATGGCGACAGACCCAGCTGTCGCAATCGCGAACTACTTTGTCCCACAAGGCGTGTCGGCAGATCTGATCGCCACGAAATATGGTTTCTCTCGCGATGACCTAGATGCCTACTCCGTTGAGTCGCACAAACGTGCGTCACAAGCTTGGAAAGAAGGCCGCTTCGCTAAATCCATCGTGCCCGTTAAGGACATTCTCGGTTTGACCATTTTGGATCATGACGAAACGATCCGTCCAAATACAAATATGCAGTCACTTGGCGCGCTAAACCCAGCATTCAAAATGATGGGCGAGAACTTCGGTTTCGATAATGTCGCGCAACAGAGATATCCTGGCGTTGAGAAAATCAAACATGTCCATCATGCTGGTAACTCCTCCGGTATCGTTGACGGCGCGGCAGCTATCCTGATCGGCAATAAAGAGACCGGCGAGCGTCTTGGTTTGAAACCTCGCGCGCGCATCCGCTCTATGGCGTCTATCGGCTCCGATCCGACAATCATGCTGACGGGTCCAGAATTTGCCGCTCAGAAGGCGCTGAAACGCGCTGGCATGAACGTCAATGACATCGACATTTATGAGCTGAACGAAGCTTTCGCAGCTGTCGTTCTGCGCTTCATGCAAGCCCTCGACATCGATCACGGCGACATCAACGTTAATGGCGGCGCAATTGCGATGGGTCACCCTCTTGGTGCCACAGGCGCAATGATCCTCGGCACAATGGTCGACGAGCTTGAGCGCGCAGATAAAGAGACGTCCCTTGTGACGCTCTGCATCGGCGGCGGCATGGGCACAGCTACAATTATTGAACGCGTCTAAGATAGATAAGGCACGAAAAACAACATGACTAAATATAACAATTTCAAACTCGACACGGATTCAGATGGCATCGTTACGATGACAATTGACGTCCCGAACCAAACAATGAACGTCTGGACGCCGGATTTCATTAATGAATTCGACACCTTCATCACGGACTTCAACACGAATGACGACCTCAAGGGTCTCGTGCTGACATCTGGCAAAGCCAACGCTTTCCTTGCGGGCGCTGATCTAAACATGATGAGCGAAAATAATGCTGCGGGCAAAACCCTGACGTCTGAAGCGTTCAAAGAAAGCATGAAGCTAACGCTCGCATTGCGAAAAATGGAAAATGGTGGATGGACCACACGCCAGATGCAACGCGAAGGCAAAAAAGCCAAACCTGTTGCAGCCGCGATTGAAGGCCTAGCCCTTGGTGGTGGACTGGAAATTTGTCTGGCTTCGCATCACCGCGTTGTCGCCAATAATCCAAAAATTAAACTCGGTCTCCCAGAAGTCCTCGTTGGCCTCCTGCCCGGTGCAGGCGGAACACAGCGCACAATGCGCCTCATGGGTCTGCAACCTGCAGCCATGATGTGTACGCAAGGGTCAAACCTGAACCCACAAAAAGCCAAAGCGCAAGGCCTCGTCCATGATGTTGTTGAAGCTGGCACAACAGCCGCAGCGGCAAAGGCGTGGGTTAAAGAGAACATCGAAAAAGGCGTCGTTGCGCCTTGGGATGTCAAAGGATTCCGCATTCCAGGCGGTGGCGGCGCGATGAACCCGAAATCGGTTCAGTTCTTCATGGCATCTGGCGCAATGGCGTTGGAAAAAACGAAGGGCAACTACCCCGCTGTCGAAGCAATCCTCTCTTGCCTCTATGAAGGCTCTATCGTTCCGATGGACACGGCTCTCGTCATTGAGAGCAAATACATCACAAAATTGCTAATGGGCGCGACGTCCAAGAACATGATCCGTACCTTGTTCCTCAACAAGAACGCAGCCGACAAAGGCGCGGGTCGTCCAGAAGGTATCCCAAAGCAAGACATCAAAAAAGTCGGCGTTTTGGGTTGTGGCTTGATGGGCGCAGGTATCGCGCATGTGACGGCCAAGGCTGGCATGCAAGTCATCTCGCTCGACCGCAATATGGAAGAAGCGCAGAAATCCATCGCTTACTCGCAAAAAATCCTCGACAAAAAAGTCAAACGTGGCCGCATGACGCAAGAGAAAGCCGACGCTTTCCTCGCGCTCATCACGCCAACGGATGATTACAACATGCTCAAGGATGTCGACCTCATCATCGAGGCTGTATTTGAGCGTCCCGACGTCAAAGCCGACGTCATCAAAAAGACAGAAGCCGTGATTGGCAAAGATGTTGTCTTCGCGACAAATACATCAACGCTACCTATTGGTGGATTGGCGAAACACTCGTCCCGTCCAGAGCAATATATCGGCATGCATTTCTTCTCACCTGTCGACAAGATGCCATTGTTGGAAATCATCCCGCATGACGGAACGGGTGATCTCGCTCTTGCCGTTGCGCTCGACTACAACAAGAAAATTCGCAAGACGCCGATCATTGTCAAAGACGTTCGCGGCTTCTTCACGAACCAAGTCTTCCCGCCATACATCAATGAAGCGGCGCTAATGGTTGTCGAAGGTGTCTCAATGGCATTGATCGAAAATTGTGCCGCAAACCTTGGTTTACCAATCGGTCCATTGGCCGTCTCTGATGATACAACGCTGAAACTTGGCTATGACATCATGACATCAACCCAAGAAGAAATGGGCGACAAATACGTCCCAACAGGCGCCGAAGAATTCATCACAAATATGGTCACCAAATGGGACCGTGGCGGCCGTCGCCTTGGTGCTGGTTTCTATAACTATGATGAAAACGGTAAACGTCTTGACCTCTGGAAAGGCATGGAGGCGCATTACCCGCTTCTCGAAGAACAGCCTCCCGCAGAAGAAGTCATGCAGCGCTTGCTCTACTCTCTCGTCGCTCCATCGGCGCGTACTTTTGCAGAAGGCGTTGTGCCTGATCCGCAAAGCGCGGACCTCGGCGCGATCTTCGGCTTGGGCTTCCCTCCCTATACGGGCGGACCGCTCTCCTACATCGATACAATCGGTGTGGATGCCTATGTCGCAACAGCAGACATGCTCGCGCAGCGTCACGGCGCACGTTTCACGCCACCACAGCTCCTTCGCGATATGGCGAAATCAGGCAAAACATTCTACGCCGACAGCACACCGTCGGCACAACGCATCTACTCACGTAGCGCCTTGAACAGAATGCTTGAAGTCGAAGTCGTAAAAATCGCAAACGCAATGGGCCTCGCCGCCAGCGTTGATGATTTGAAGGCGGACACAGTGAGCAAAGTTTTGGCTGCACAGGCTGGCAAAAAAGCCGCTTAGTTTAAGCCGACAACAAGACTACAAAAGCCTCGCCCTGTGCGAGGCTTTTTTTTGGCCTTTGATAAAAGCAGGGCGCTATTTTTCGCTCATGAAATCAATGAACTCTCTTGTCGCGACACCAATCGCAGCATTTTTAGGCCAAACCAGATAAATCGGAAGAACAGTTATGTCTTCCCACTCAGGAAGCACTCTCTGCAATCGACCTGACGCAATATCATTTGCGACTTCGTGATAGGGCAAGGCCGATATTCCTAGCCCAAAGACGCACAAGGAGCGCACTGCATCAACTGAACTCGACTTGGCAATCACGTCTCCCCACAATCGATCTGTTCGAATACCTTTTCTCTCCAGTCTGATACCATCGGGCACAACGGAGAAACCAATAAACTTAGAATGACTTAAGTCCTCAGGAATCATCGCCTGAGGTAGCTGCGAAAAATACTCGGGCGAACACACCAGAATTCGACGATCTTCTCCAATCCGTTTCGATTTCAAATCCGAATTTTCAAAAACCCCCATACGCACGGCAACATCGTGTCCCTCACCGATCAAATTCTGTTTTTTATCCGTCGACATAAGATTGATACGGACCCCCGAATGAAGCCGTGCAAATTTTGCGATTCTCTCGAATATTGGATTCTTCGTTATCGTATTGGGCATCGCAATTCTGAGGTCAGTTAAATGCGTATTGGCGCGATTGGCGAAGCTATCCAATCCATCACGGGCAGAGGACACCATTGCAGTGGCTGCGTTATAGAGTGTCTCTCCATCTTGCGTGAGTGTCACCTGACGGGTCGAGCGGTAAAGTAAAGGTACGCCGATTTGCTGCTCTAGCTTCTTCACATGCAAACTCACGACAGAAGGCGATAACGAGAGCTTTTTGGCTGCGCCACGGAATGACTGTGCTTCAACCACCGCTGCAAAAATTGCCATCGACTTCATTTGCTCAATCATAACGCACGCCTATTGTTCAATATATCAAACAGTGTTGTTCATTATTTTGAATATAAAAAATCATGTCGTTTGGCTAGTCCGAGTTCAAATTTATGAAAGAACCAAAATGAAAAACCTGACCAGAACTCTATTTCTCACTGCGGCGACAGTTTTCTCTACGGCATGTAGCAGTTATGTGCTGCCCGAAACTTCCTCTCAGGAAAGCTTGTTGCCGAGCAATAGTGAGAAAGTCGTCCAACTTTTAGAGAGCTTTAACACGGGCGACACCGCACCAATCGCCTATATTAATCCAGAAAAATACGTTCAACATAACCTTGGTGTCGCAGATGGCTTGGAGGGCTTTGGCGCCATAATGAGCAATGTTCCCCCGCAAGGGTTCAGCGCAAAAGTTCACCGCACATTCTCAGACGGTGAGTATGTCGTCGCACACACTGAATATGATTTCTTTGGCCCAAAAGCGGGCTTCGATGTTTTCAGATTTGAAAACGGACTGATTGTCGAACACTGGGATAATTTAACTGCGGTTACGCCATCAAATCCTAGCGGGCACACCCAGTTTGATGGCGTGACAAAGGTCTCAAATTTGGAGAAGACAGACGCGAATAAAGCCTTGGTTTCTGGCTTTCTGGATGCAGTTCTCCTGCAAGGACAAACCGATAAAATAACGTCCTACATCAATCCAAGAAAATACATCCAGCATAATTCTGCCGTGGCGGATGGATTGGAGGGTTTCGGCGACGCCATGAAATATTTCGCAGAGAATGGTTTGGTGATGGAATACACAAAGGTTCACCAAGTCCTCGGTCAAGGTAACTTCGTTTTGGCAATGAGTGAAGGTAAATTCGGAAAAGGTGACCATGTCGCATTCTACGACCTTTTCCGCGTCGAAGACGGACTGATCGTTGAACATTGGGATGTCATTCAACCGATACCAACCAAGTCAGAATGGAAAAACCAAAACGGTAAATTCTAATCAATCCCCTACCCCTGATGAGATCGCGTATTTCTGCGCCATCTCACCTCATTCAAAATATTGGAGACCGAAAAATGAAAAACCTCACCTCTAAAACTCTGCTTGTGGCCCTCTGCCTTTCCGCTGGACTCGTTGCCTGCGCCCCCGCCAACCCGCAAAACCAGCAACCCTTCGAAAAAAATGAAGCCGTCTCGGCACTTCCTAGTGAATATATACAGGGACAAGAAACGCTGAAAGTCGCTCAAGCTTTTCTCATGGCAGCGGGCTCTGGCGACATGACGACATTAAACAATCTGATGACTGATGATTTTATTTGGCACAATGAAGGAGATAGCGACATTCCATGGATTGGCAGTTGGGCAGGAAAAGACACTGTATTGAAAGAATTCCTTCCCGCTTTCGGCGGCGGACTGCGAACAACCAGTTGGACGACCGATTACAGTTTCGCATCAGGTGATCAGGCCGTTTTTATTGGAACAATGAGCGCCATCGCAAATAACACAGGCGCAGAGACTGGAAAATTTAGTTGGGCCGTCCGAGTGACTGTTCAAGATGGGCAGGTGAAACATTGGAATTGGTTTGAAGATAGTTTCGCTGTTTCTCAGGCTTACCACGCGAAATAAGTCTGGGAAGAGTACCACAAATCTCTTTATTCATATCATCCAATTGGGTGTGGTCATCACGACAATTTTGTAACGTAGTTTATTGAAAACACGTTAAAATCATTTTCGCCCCCTCACCCAACTTTAACCGTAATTGAGACGTATTCATGTAAGTAAGATCGTAGCCAGCTTCTTATTCAACTGCCGAAAGTTCGCCCCATGACCGACACCCAAAAAGACAGAGACGGACGAGCGGTACCCTCTCGGCGGCTGTCTCGTTTGGCGGGGCTTGGTGGAATGGCGGCCAATATTGCGGGCGGCATTGCAATGAATGGGGCGAAGCAGTTGGCGTCGGGGAAACGGCCGCGAGTTTCTGATCTTGTTCTGACGCCGTCCAATGCGCTGAAACTGACGCGGCAGCTTTCCAATATGCGCGGCGCAGCCATGAAAATCGGTCAGATGATTTCAATGGATAGCGGTGATTTTCTACCGAAAGAACTCGCAGATATATTGGCAAAACTGCGATCAGACGCCCAGCACATGCCGCGCGCGCAACTGATCAAAGTTTTGAAATCGGAATGGAGTGAGGATTGGGACGACCAGTTTCTATCCTTCGAATACCGCCCCATCGCCGCCGCCTCGATCGGACAAGTCCAGCGTGCCCACTTAGAGAATGGTGAAACGCTTGCGATCAAAGTGCAATATCCTGGCGTCAGAGAGAGCATTGATAGTGACGTAAAAAATGTCGCCTCACTCCTGCGCATGACGGGCCTCGTTCCCGCAACACTGGACGTCAAACCCATTATTGAGGAAGGCCGACAGCAGCTCCACCAAGAGGCGGATTACACGCGCGAGGCCGAGTATCTATGCCGCTTCGGCGCGCTATTGGCAGACGATGATAACTTCGAAGTTCCAGAATTTTACCCCGAGTTCTCAACCGATAAAATCTTGGCTATGTCGTATATTGAAAGTAAACCTATCGAGGAGATGGCGGGCGCATCGCAACAAACCCGTGACCGCATTGTCAGCCTCTTGATCGATTTAACGTTGCGCGAATTGTTTGAGTTCAAGGTCATGCAGACCGATCCGAATTTCGCCAATTACCGCTATAATGTGGCAACTGAACGCCTCGTCCTACTCGATTTCGGCGCGAGCCGTGATATTGGCGACACATTATCCGCGTCCTATGGCGAGATTATGGGCACCGCTCTGACGGGAAACGCGCGGGATAGTTTTGATGCTGCGGAGCGCATCGGACTGCTGCCTAAAGACATGCCGCCCAAAACCAAACACGCCATCATGGACATTCTCCGCCTCGCCATAGAACCCCTTAGCCATGACGCCCCATTTGACTTTGGAAATAATGACATCGCTATAAAGATGCGAGATAAGGGTATGGATTTGGTGGGCAATCGCGATCTTTGGCATGTACCACCTGCCGAAATGGTCTTCATTCAGCGCAAATTTGGTGGGATTTATATGTTGGCCACGCGCCTAAGGGCATCAGTGAATATTCATGCCGCGATAAAGACATATGTGACCTGAGATTACGGAGCCTATTGACTGGAGACAAGATCGTCATTGCCTCCAGTCACGAGTCAACTATTTCTGTTTTTCGTCAACTACCCAAGCTTTGACGACATCATCGAGAATACCTAGCGGCATGGCGCCATTTGCCAATATCAACTCGTTGAAATCACGCAGAACGAAACGATCCCCGAGCTCATCTTCCGCATGTTTGCGCAGACGTAAAATTGCGAGTTGCCCCGTTTTATACGCGGTCGCCTGTCCCGGCCAAACGGCGTAACGTTCGATCTCGCGCTCAACGTCCCCTGCCGAGTTACCTGTCTTCTCAGCCATATATTCAATGGCTTCCTCACGACTCCAGCGTTTGTGGTGAAGGCCCGTGTCTACGACAAGGCGTACAGCCCGAAACATTTCGGCCTGCAGGCGACCTAAATCGCCAAGCGGATTGTCGTCATACATGCCCATATCATTCGCCGCGAGATACTCGGCATAGAGCGCCCAACCTTCAGTGTAAGCTGTGAAGGGACTCATTTTCCGCAGTATTGGAACATCTTCGATCATTTGCGACCGCGAAATTTGGAAATGATGCCCAGGTGCAGCCTCATGGTAAAGCAATGTCGGAAGTGTCCATTTTGGATTATCAACAGGGTCCTTGAGGTTGATGTAAAACTGCCCAGGACGAGATCCGTCCAATGCAGGTCCATTGTAATAGCCCCCCGGCGCGCCATCTTGAGAATATTCAGGGATACGTTTTATTTCGAGAGGTTGCGGTGGCAAAGTTACAAAATAATCGCCCGCCTTCGCCATGACTTCTTCATTCAGACGCTCCAGCTCTGCAATCATGGCCGCACGTCCCGCGTCACTATCCTCATAGATTTGGTCTTGGCGTTTCATCGTCGCGGCCACGCGCTCTGATAACGGGCCTTCGGTTAGGCCTTCACTCTGAAGAATAGCATCCATTTCTTTTTCGATACGCGCGACTTCTGAGAGGCCAATATTATGAATCTCATCGGCGGTCATATCCGTTGTCGTATTGGACCGCAGCGCCGTCTGATAAATTTTGTCGCCATTTGGAATACGCCAAATACCAGCATCATGTGTCGCTGATTTCAGAAGCTCTTCATGCAGTGAAATCATACGCTCATAACCCGGAATAATGTCGCTCTTCACTAACGCTTCGACGTCGGCAAGGGTCTCCTCTTTGAAGCTGTCGGAAAGCTCTTCGACCTTTTCCAATCTGGCGGGCAATGTAGTCACAAGCGGGTTTTCGCTGGCACCGCCCTCAATAAAGCTACGCATACCTATGATTGATTTTTCGAGCACAAAGTCAGGCGCGATCACGCCGTTATCCGCATACTCACGCACGCGCACTTCCATCTCGCTGATAACCCGACTGAATTCTTGCACGCGAGCAAGGTAACGTTCGGCGCTTTTTTTGTTTTTTATGACATGCGTATCTGTCAAAAATTGTGGTGTGCTGACCATCGGCCCATCTAATTGGCTCATGGGGTAGCCGCTATATTCGAATTCTTCGCCGGCAATCAGATCATCGAAAAACCAGGCCGTGATTTTCCAAGAGAGGAGCTCTTGACCCTCCAGTCCGTCTGGACCGTATTTGTCCATGCCTTCGCGCGCGTCTTTTATCTTCTTTAAAGAAATCGCGTCTTGCGCTTTGGTGTAACTACCCAGCTTATCTGAATGAAAATCAAGCGGGGTGTTATCAATCATCCCCATGTAGGTCAGCATTTCTGGGCTGTCGACGACCATCCTCAACGACGCTTTATTGATGTAATTATTGACACCTACAGGCGCGCCCCAGAACCAAACATACCCACCAAATAGGCCCGCGCCCACCAGGCCGACTGTTCCTAATGCCGTTTTTTTAATCCAACCCATGACGTTCTCCATTTCAATTATCGATAAACGATAATTTGAAAGGACGCAAGCCTGACACCAAGCCTAAGCTTTCTTCGTCCAGCGCCCGCGATCATCTTGTTGGTAATAGGCGAGGTTTGCGCCCTCACTTTTCAAGCGTTTCCATCGCCCCCGCTCACGTTGGATATCGTCTTGCGAACGCCCATTGATCATGACCATTGCGCGAGAGGCATCCGCGAGGTCTGCGATCTCTGCGCCGTCGATTAGGAACACAGCGTCAAAACCTGTTGCGGAGTCCAATGTGGCGCTCAGAAGGATAGGCTGTAACTCGGATTGCGGCTCGTCATCTCGGCCATGCGGCAGGAAGGAGTCGTCGCGAAACGTCCAGAGCAAATTGTCCATTTGCTCCAGTTTGTCAGCGGGCATTTTCACAAGCGCCCGCCAGCCTTTTTGTAAGGTTTTTTCTAAGAGGCCCGGCACAACGCCTTCCAGCGTCGAGGCCTCTAAGTGATAGAACCAATAATCGGTCGTGTCGGCCATTAGCCTTCGTGGTTATCCGCGATCCAACGGTTCAGCAAACGCACACCGAAACCTGTCCCGAAGGTCGGATGACGGGGATCTTTGCTTCCGTTGACCATACCTGTGCCCGCGATATCCAAATGCGCCCAGGGCGTATCTTTGCCAACAAAGCGCTTGAGGAATTGTGCAGCCGTGATCGAACCCGCAGCACGTCCACCTATGTTTTTCATATCGGCATTCGGGCTGTTGAGCATTTTATCATAGTGGTCATCCAGAGGTAGACGCCATGCCAAATCAGTCGAAGTTTCACCAGCGTTTGAGATCTGCTTCGCCAAATCATCATCCGGCGTAAACAGACCGCAATATTTATCACCAAGAGATACAATAATCGCGCCTGTGAGAGTCGCAAGATCAATCATCGCGGCGGGCTTATATTTTGTGACGGCATAGTGCAGCGCATCTGCAAGGACCAAACGGCCTTCTGCATCTGTGTTTTGCACTTCAATCGTCTGACCCGACATCGACACAACGATATCTCCCGGAAGTTGGGCTTTGCCATCAGGCATGTTCTCGACGAGGCCAACAATACCGATCACATTGGCTTTCGCCTTACGTGTCGCCAAAGCGCACATAGTGCCGACAACTGCAGCAGACCCCCCCATGTCGCCTTTCATGTCCCACATGTTCGCGCCAGGTTTGAGGCTGATACCGCCTGTATCGAATGTGACACCTTTACCGACGAGACAGGCTGGCGCGTCTCCGTCTTTGCCGCCATTCCATTTCATCACGACCAATTGGCTATCGCGTTCGGACCCAAGGCCGACACCTAGCAAGGCATGCATGCCGAGTTTATTCATTTCAGCTTCGCCGAGGACTTCAACCTCGAGACCAAGTGCCGCGAGACCCTGAATACGTTCAGCATAAGCAACGGGGTATATTTCATTGGGCGGCGCATTGACGAGATCGCGCGCCAGAACAACACCATCGCCGGTGGGGCCATAGAAGTTCTCATAGGCCGCTTGCGCAGCCTCTGCATTGTCGCAAACAACGGTGATTGAGCCTAGCGACGGTTTCTTTGACTTCGTCGCTTTGGACTTATGTTTGTCCCAAATATAGCTCGCCATTCGCGCGCCTAGCGCTGCACGTGCCGCATCATCAGCCGTGGCATCCGTACCCGTCAAATGGATCGTGAGATCAGTCTCACCTGTTCCGCGCAGGGACTTCGCAACGGCAGCCGAAGCCATCTCATAGTCAAAAATGTCTTTGTCGCCACGTCCACGCATGAAAACACGCACGCCCGATTCGACATAAGTCTCAAAACCGTCACCCGCTTTGCCGTGGAACCCTGCGCTCTTGGCGGCGGCCGTCATGACGGCGCCCTCATACACATGGTCTACGCCACTTGCTGAAATGACGAGAGCAGAACCTGATTTAGCGGCTCCCGACTTGGAAAAACTGACGTTCATAAAAATGCCTCAACCTTTGTTTCGCCCTCTGGTAAAGCAAGGTTCAGGGTATTAGAAGGGGACAATCTCAAGATAGGCGTGATTTTGCGTCGCAGAGGACAGGTCGGCGCAACCACTCATGAAACTGCTTCAGCGTTATATCTTCTCGCAAGCTCTTTCGCCTGCCGTACTCTCGCTATCTGCGCTCGCTCTCCTCGCGTTATTGACGCAATCCTTGCAGACGCTCGACCTTATTGTTGAAAACCGCCAGAGCGCGGCAACGTTTTTCTACATCACTATTCTCGCCCTCCCACAGTTGATTGGGATCATCCTACCTTTCGCGGTGTTTATGGCCGCGATTTACGCGTTGAACCGCATGACAAATGATTCGGAACTTGTCGTTGCGAAAGCCACAGGTGTGTCGCCGTGGTCGATGGGCACCCCCATCATTCGTCTGGGGGTTTATGCGCTGATCCTGCACATGATTATCAACCTGGTGTTACAGCCGCTTTCGTTTCGTCAAATGCGATCCCAAATATTGATGGTCAAAACAGACATCGCCAGCCAGATGGTCCAAGCGGGACGCTTTGTTACGCCTGCGCCTGATCTAACCGTCTATGCGCGTGAAGTTCTACCCGAGGGTGAATTGCGCGACGTCCTAATTCACGATGGTCGCGACCCAGAAGCCAAGTCGACCCACACGGCAAAAACGGGTCGTTTGCAACGCTCAACCAATTCCACATCACTGATTCTATTCAACGGGGCCGTTCAAACGCCTGTCGAAGGCGGCGGATTAGATGTCATTGATTTCGAAACCTATCAGCTCGATCTGTCCGATGTTGTCGCTTTGGATAATGTTCTGCGACTGAAGTCGTCCGATAAATTCCTGCATGAGCTACTGCGCCCTGATCCACGGGATTATATTACGCCGAAATCGCGACGCGAAATGGCCGCCGAAGGACATGCCCGCTTGGCGGCTCCGCTCTGGAACCTCGCATTGGCCCTCATTGCTCTCGCCTTTATCCTTAGGGGCCAACATTCAAAGTTGGGCAATGGGCGGAAGATCGCAATTTGCGCGGTCACAGGCTTCACGGTTAGGCTAATCGGTTTCGCGCTGGCCTCATCCGCCGAGAGCGACACCGCCCTCAATCCTGTCCAGTATCTAGTCCCAATCCTCGTGATCGGGATTTGCGCAAGTTATATTCTTATGCGCAAACGCATTCGTTTCGGTCGCAAGCGACGGGAAAAGACGTATCGAAAAGCGCATATGCATGTGGAGCCAGCATGATCACCCGTGCAACATTAAGCCGATATATTGCGGGTCGCACATTACGTGGGATCGGCTTGGCATTCTTGATCGTAACCGCAATCATTACGCTCGTCGATTATGTCGAAGGGTCACGTAATATTGGAACCGAAGCTGACCTTTCGCCGCTGCAAATGCTGGGGCTGACGGTTTTGAAAGTCCCAAAGCTGATTGAACAAACAGTTCCCTTCGTGATTCTCTTTGGCGTCATGGGTGCATTGGCGGGCATGAACCGTCGGTCGGAACTGACCGTCATGCGCGCCGCAGGTCTGTCAGCGTGGCGGTTTTTACGTCCCGCAGTGATCGTCGCAGCCACTATCGGCGTTTTGTGGTCAACCGTCGTAAACCCAATCGCATCCCGTATGGTCGGAGAATATGAGACACGATCCTCACAACTTGTCGGAAGCACGCAGACAAATGAAGTCTGGTTACGCGAAGGCACGGACACGGCGCAACGCGTCATTCAAGCGGATAGTCTCGACATTGTTGAAAAACGTCTCAACGACGCGATCTTCTATGAAATGGCCGTCGAGCAAGATGGAACAACGTCATTTGAACGTCGATTTGATGCGAAGACAGCCGTTCTTCTGACACCAGGCTATTGGACACTGACGGACGTCATTGAAAACGCGCCCGGTGAGGAGACGAAACGCACGGACCGTATTACATTACCTACAAATATCGCCATTGAAGATCTACGGGAACAATCTGGCCAACGAGTCAGTCCACCATTTTGGGCCATTACGGATGAAATTGCGGCCAATGAAGAAGCTGGCTTTTCGGCAAGAGGGCTGCGCTTACAATTGCACAAGCTCCTCGCACTTCCCTTTCTGCTCGTCGCGATGACATTTATCGCAGCGGGCGTGTCCATGCAGTCCGTTCGTGCAGGTGGTACACTTCGCTTGCTTGTGACGGGTGCTGTGCTCGGCTTTGCCGTGTTTTTCGCCGATAGCGTGATCACAGCCTTTGGAGAAGTTGCGATCCTGCCCGTTGCACTGGCGGCTTGGACTGTACCAATGCTTGTTTTGTTCCTCGCGATCAGCCATTTGGCGCGTATTGAGGACGGCTGAAGTGTGACCGTAGTTTAATACTCAAACCGGCTACAGCGTCCTAAACTTGCGACTATAAATACTTGGGTTATACACTGGGGCAACTAACGCCTCGAACTGAGAAAATGACGGTAACTATGCGCCTTTTGAAAATGACGGCTATTTCCACGGCTTTGCTCGCATCGACACTTTTTGTGTCTGTGCCGGCTTATGCCCAATCAGCCCCACATGGCATTGCCGCCGTCGTTAACTCCGACATTGTGACGATCCATGACTTACGCCAACGTGTCCTGTTCATGATGGCGACAACGGGTGCGGAGACAGATGAAGCCAGTGTGCAACGTCTGCAACGCCAAGCGCTGCGCAACTTGGTCGATGAGCATTTGCAAATGCAAGAAGCTGAAAAATACGAGCAAACCATTTCAGATGAAGAAGTGAACGGCAACGTGGGACAACTCTTGTCCCGCAATGGTGCCGACCCGAATGAACTTGTCTCTAATTTAGCCTCAGCTGGCGTCTCGATCGACACCTTACGCGATCAAGTGCGCTCCGAAATCGCATGGCAACGTATCGTCAATGGTCTCTACGGATCACGCATTCGTATTTCCGATGCCCAGATTGATGAAACCCTCAATCAAATCACAGCGAATGCATCCAAACCAAATTACCGTGTTGCTGAAATCTATATCGAAGCCACGGCAGATATTGGCGGCATGGACGGCGCGATGGAAGGTGCCAACGCCATGATCACGCAAGTCCAAGGCGGCGCACCGTTTCCGCTCTTGGCCCAACAATTTTCCTCCGCAGCCTCCTCTGCGAAAGGCGGAGATGTTGGCTGGGTTCGTGAAGGTGAATTGCGCACAGAAATTGATAGCGTTATCCGTCAAATGGAACCAGGCAGTGTCTCTCGCCCTATTCAGGTTCCTGGTGGCGTCTATGTTGTTGCTCTCGTAGATAAGAAAATTTCCGAAGCCGACACACTCTACAAGCTCAAGCAAGTGACCGTCCAAGCCGAAACAGAAGTGGCCAAAGCGCGACTCATTTCTTTACGTGGTGAACTTTCAGGCTGTGATACGGTAGAAGCCGATGTCGCCGCTCTTGAAGATGTTACGACAACCGACATGGGCGAACTGAAATCCTCTGACCTGAATGAATCCATTGTTGCAGCCCTAGAGAAGACAGACGTCGGCAGCTTATCTGACCCGATTGACCGCCCAGATGGTGCGACATCTATCATGGTGTGTAAGCGCGAAACGACAGGCACAGACATTCCAACACGCGATCAAATCGAAGACCGTTTGTTAGATCAGCAACTGGCGCAAGCGTCCAAGCGCGCACTTCGTGATCTCCGTCGTCAAGCGACCCTTGTTGTCAGATAAAGACGTGGCCCTGCGGCCTAATATGACCTCTACAGCTTCGCGCCTACCGTTCGCAATAACAATGGGCGACCCTACAGGTATTGGTCCAGAGATTACGATAAAGGCGTGGACGGCTCTGCGTGCGTATCCTGAATTTACCTTTGCCGTTATCGCGCCTCCTGCTCTCTTTTCAGACACGCCTCATCGCGTGTTAGATCATATTGATCAAGCTGCGGAGTTTTTTGCGGATGCCTTACCCGTTCTGCCCTTCGACGGCATCCCTGCGCAAGCAGGACAACCAGACGCCAAACACGCGCCAACAATTATCGGCAGTATAGAGACAGCCGTAGAGCTTTGCTTGGCGGGCGATTGCGCCGCCGTGGTGACAAACCCAATTGCAAAACATGTCCTATATGATGCGGGATTTCGATTTCCGGGGCATACTGAATTTCTAGGACACCTCTCGCAGGGGCACACGCCGCCTTACGCCGCTGGCCCTGTTATGATGCTCGCCGCGCAAAACTTGCGAGTTGGACTCGTAACCGTGCATATGCCCTTGAAAACTGCAGCTGCAGAGGTGTCGACTGATGCAATTCTGCGAACCGCGCGCGTCATGTTAGGCGCTTTGCGCACTGACTTTGGTATTTCTGCGCCTCGCCTGGCGTTGGCTGGCCTCAACCCGCATGCAGGCGAAGACGGCGCGCTAGGTCGCGAAGAAATTGAGATCATCAACCCTGCCGCCGAGATTCTACGCGCAGAAGGCCATGACGTTACGGATGCCCAGCCCGCTGATACCTTGTTCCATGCAGAAGCCAGAGAAGGCTATGACGCTGTATTGGCCATGTATCACGACCAGGGTTTAATCCCTGTGAAGACATTAGACTTTCACGGTGGCGTCAATATTACGCTCGGCTTGCCCTTCATCCGCACCAGCCCAGATCACGGTACAGCCTTTGACATTGCAGGCCGCGGCATCGCCCGCCCAGACAGCCTTATCGCCGCCATTCGCAAAGCCCGCGATATTGCAGGACACAGACATGGATAATAATCGTCATGGATAAAACCATCGCCAGCATTCGCGATCTTCCCAGTCTCGTTCAGACCGTAAAGACCTATGACCTCGGCGCGAATAAAAAGCTGGGTCAACATTTTCTGTTAGACATGAACCTGACCGATAAAATTGCCCGTTTGGCTGATCCTTTAGAGGGGTATTCCGTTGCAGAAATTGGCCCTGGGCCTGGAGGGTTAACGCGGGCCCTGTTGCTCCGTGGTGCAGAAAAGGTTGTCGCCATTGAAATGGACGAACGCTTCATTCCTGCCCTGGCCGAGATTGGCGACAAAGCCGAGGGACGTTTAGAAATCGCGCAGGGAGATGCCTTGCGCTATAATATTGCAGAGAAACTAGCCGCGCCCCGTAAAATCGTTGCTAACTTGCCTTATAATGTCGGCACCAAGATGCTGATTGACTGGGTTACGGCGTCGCCGATTTTCTGGGACCAGCTCGTTTTGATGTTCCAATTAGAAGTTGGGGAACGCGTCGTCGCACAGCCGAGTACGCCTCATTATGGACGTCTTGCTGTCCTCTGCCAATCCGTCGCGTCGTGTCGCCTCGCGTTCGAAGTGCCTGCAAGCGCCTTTACGCCACCGCCCAAAGTCGACAGCGCCGTTGTCGTTCTGGAACCGCTTGAGGCGCCTTTCGCTGATTTGAAATCACTTGGACGCGTAACACAATCCGCATTTGGTCAACGTCGAAAAATGCTACGTCGCAGCTTACGAAGCCTCGCGGAACAGCATGATCTCGTTCTGGAGGACTGGTTAGAGAGTGCAGATATTGACCCGCGTGCCCGACCAGAGACATTGCCTGTCTCAGCGTTTCAAGCGCTCGCGAGCACATTAAAGTCCGCGCAGACGCCTAAATAAGACCCTTAAAGCTCGCTGCGAATTGCACGTCCCATTTCATCGGAGGTGAGCCCCAAAGCGGTCCCAACATCAGACAAACGCTTCACCGTGGCCTTATCACGGTTTCCCGTGTCATGCGCCAGACGGCAGAGCTCAGAAAATAGAGATTGCCCCATCCGAGTTGAGCCGTTCACGCTGCGCCAATAGCGATGCACGGTTGGTTTCAACTTCCTACGGCCACGCATGCCAGCCGCCAATTTGTGAAAAGCGCGTTGACGGTGTCCCGTTCCAAGACGCAAGCCAGATTCAAGCTGTGACAACATCAGCGCGCCACGATCTTCAAAGGCGAAATAGCAAAGATGAATGAGCGTTTCCGTCCGTAAATCCAAATCTGACGTAAGATATTCAGTAGACGCCCCAACCAGAGTCGCCGGAACACGTTCTTTTCGGTTCGAACTTTTTTGACTACGACGCCCCATTGCCGCTTCGGGTGTGGGCACAGATTGGGGGTGAAGCCTAATCCAAAGACTATTTGCATGCCCCTCAGCAATAAGCTGAGCGATTAGAGCGACGACCGCGCCCAAGACGAACCATATCAGATGGGTGAAGACACTCGACAGGGTCAAGGCGAGAATGACACGATCAACGCGGGCAACTTCACCATGATATAGGCCAATGAGTGAGGCCAGAGCGGCCAGACACACCAGCAACCGTATCGCTGTCACATCCCCGCGCGACCCGTCATCCATCAACCCGCAGAGGGTCGATGTGATCGCAAATCCCAAAATGATAGCAAACCCAATCTCAATCATGGACGGGTGTTAGAGGAGAATGATTTTATTCCGATTAACCGCAGGTTTACCCACCATTTACCAAGGATTTAACAAAGCCACCTAACCACATCTGTCGGCGACGTCTGATACGTTCAGCGTCAACAATGGTTTGGAGTTCCGCGAGGGCTCTTTCGATATCTTCATTGACAATTACGTAGTCATATTCTGCCCAATGGCTGATTTCGTTTTCAGATTTGCTCATGCGCTTGGCGATCACAGCCTCACTGTCTTGCGCGCGCGTACGGAGACGTTGTTCTAATTCCCGCATATTGGGCGGTAGAATGAATATTTTGACCAAATCATCGGCGGCCGCTTGGGTCAATTGTTGTGCGCCTTGCCAATCAATATCGAAAACGACGTCTTGTGCCTGCGTCAAAGCTTCTTCTACGGGGCCACGCGGTGTGGCGTAAAAGTTATCGAAAACCTTAGCGTGTTCCAGAAACTCACCTTGGGTTTCCAACTCTGCAAAACGTTCTTTTGTGACAAAGAAATAATCGGCACCGTCACGTTCACCCGTTCTGGGCGCACGCGTTGTCGCGGACACACTCATAGCCATATTTGGGTTATCTGCCAAAAGTCGCCGCGTCAGAGTCGTCTTGCCCGCACCACTTGGTGACGACAACACAACCATCAAACCGCGTCGATCTCGATTCAACTCGTTCAACACACTCATGCTAATTCTCTCATCGTCATCATAGGGCCTGTCATCGAAGCCCTCTTTCGCGCTGTATCTTTCGCCACTTCGAAACATTGCGCTCATGCTCCGCCAATGTCTTAGCAAAGGCGTGACCACCCGTTCCATCGGCGACAAAAAAGAGCGCGTCAGTTTCGGAAGGATTTAAAACAGCAAGGATAGCGTCGGCCCCCGGGTTGCAAATCGGGGTCTTTGGCAAAGCTGGAATCTGATAGGTATTCCAATCCGTGCGTCGATCAATTTCTGAGCGTCGGATACGTCGTCCCAAAGGTTCACCTTGCGTAATGCCATAGATAATTGTCGGGTCTGATTGGAGTTTCATGCCTTTACGCAGGCGGTTGGTAAAGACGCCCGCGACCATGCCGCGTTCCATCCCGATACCTGTTTCCTTCTCAACCACGGACGCCAGAACGAGGGCCTCTGCTTTTGTCTTCACAGGAATTGTCAGGTCACGTTTTTCCCAAGCCTCATCAAGGAGCTGTGTCTGCGCTAGCGCCATTTTCTGAAGCAGCTGCGATTGCGTCATTCCACGTGGCGTCAAATATGTTTCGGGTAAGAGCGTTCCTTCGGCTGGGATAGTTGGGTTATCGTCGACTAAATTCTGCGCCCCATCCAATGCTCGGACAATCATGGAAGACGTCAATCCTTCCGCTGCCGTGAAAGGATAAAGAATAGCTTTGCCATTCGCGAGGTCTTCATAGACCGCTGACATGGACATATTTTTCGACAGGTAAAACTCACCCGCCTTGAAATTCGCTTCATTCCCGCGGAGCTTCGTTACGGCCTTAAAGATAAATGCACTGTCAATAAATGCTTCTTTTTCAAGGCGGTTAGCAATAGAGCTCAAGCCAGCGCCTCGGGGAACAACGAACGCCACTTGTTCAGACGCGCCACCTAATGAACGTTCATATTTATAATTAATTGCCGCGTATCCAGCGAGGACCAATCCGACAAAAAATGTCACAAAGGCCGTTAGGGCAATCAGCGTTAAGGCTCGCTTGTCGCGTTTTCTAAGCTTCGGCTGATCCGATTTTTTTTCAGAACGCGCCACGCTAGACTTACTCGGCTTCAATAAAGATCAAAGCTGCGTTCGTTCCACCAAATCCAAAAGAGTTAGACAGCACGGCCTTACCTTCGAATGACTTTGCTTTTAAGGGCACCAAATCAATATCGGTCTCAACATTGGGGTTTTCCAAATTCAAAGTCGGCGGCGCAATTTTATCGCGCAATGCTAGGATCGAAAAGATTGCTTCCAATGCCCCAGCCGCACCCAGTAAATGTCCTGTCGCAGATTTCGTCGAGGACATTTTAACATCCGCTGCGTGATCCCCCAACAGACGCTCAACCGCGCGCACTTCCAACTCATCACCCATCGGCGTGGAGGTGCCATGCGCGTTAACGTAGCCAATGTCTGAAGGCTTTAGTCCTGATTTCTTGAGAGCCATTTTCATGGCACGGTAGCCACCCTCGCCCTCGGGCGCAGGGCTCGTAATGTGATAGGCGTCGCCCGACATACCGTAGCCAACTAACTCCGCAAGAATATTAGCGCCGCGGGCTTTCGCACTCTCATAATCTTCTAAGACGACGACACCCGCACCCTCGCCCATCATAAATCCATCGCGGCCTTCATCATAGGGCCGAGAGGCTTTCTCAGGTGTCTCATTGTAAGCTGTGGTCATGGCACGACAGGCTACGAAACTCGCGATACCGAGGCGCGTGATAGAGGCTTCGCCCCCACCTGCGACCATCATGTCAGCGTCTCCGCAAGCGATAATGCGAGCAGCGTCACCAATAGCATGTGCGCCTGTCGCGCAGGCTGTCGCAACGGCACTATTTGGACCTTTCAGTCCGTGACGTATTGAAACTTGCCCTGAAGGAAGATTGATCAACATGGATGGCACGACAAAAGGCGATAGACGGCGAGGCCCACGCTCATTCAAGAGGATCGATGCGTCATAGGTGCTTTTCAATCCGCCAATACCAGATCCAAGAACAACGCCAGCGCGTTCAGCTTGTTCTGTTGACTGCGCTTCCCAACCCGAATGGGCGATCGCTTCATCAGCAGCGGCAATTGAATAAAGAATAAAATCGTCAATGCGTTTCCGGTCGCGGGCGCTCATGACGGCATCAGGGTCAAAGACACCTGGCATTTCGGGATGTCCGCCTGCGCGACCATCGACCCGAGGGATGACAGCAGCGACCTTACAAGCAAGGTCGCTGGCGTCGAAATGTTCAATTTGGGATGCGCCAGATTTCCCAGCGAGTAAATTATCCCAAGCTACGGACACGCCGCAACCAACGGGCGAAACAAGGCCTAAACCTGTGACAACAACCCGTCTCATAGCAGACTAAGCCTAGCCGACTTTTTCGGAGATAAATTTAACAGCATCACCAACCGTCTGAATGTGCTCAGCAGCATCATCAGGGATTTCGATTTCGAATTCTTCTTCGAAGGCCATAACAAGCTCAACTGTATCAAGTGAGTCTGCGCCCAAATCATCAATGAAATGTGCGTTATCTGTTACTTTGGCTTCTTCAGCGTCAAGATGCTCAACAACCATCTTTTTTACGCGTTCGAGTACGTCTGACATATGTATTCCTTTAGACATTGCCGAATAATCAGTTTTCGGCGGTTACCGGCAAGAGATGGGACAATCTGCCCCGATTTCAACCCCCATGCCCTGTTGAGGGCGATCTAGCATAGGGAATGTGACGTGCCTAGAGGTTTAACACGCAGGCCACAGATGCGGACCTGCGCATAAAACGACAATTAAATCATAGTCATACCGCCATTAATGTGAAGGGTTTGACCTGTCACATAAGCCGCTTCATCAGACGCCAAATAAAGCGCACCTGCAGCAATATCGCTACCCTCGCCGAGTTTTGCAGCGGGGATTCGGGTTAATGTCGCCTCTTTTTGCGCATCATTTAGCGCGTCCGTCATAGGTGAGCGGATAAAACCAGGTGCGATGCAGTTCACGGTAATGCCGCGCGAGGCTACTTCTTGTGCCAAAGATTTAGAGAAACCGATCATACCCGCTTTAGACGCTGCATAATTGGTCTGCCCTGGATTACCTGTGACACCCACAATTGATGTGATGCCGATAATGCGGCCTGAACGTGCTTTCATCATTGGACGCAAACAAGCTTTGGTGAGGCGGAAATAGCTCTCGAGATTGACTTTTATGACATCGTCAAAGTCATCTTGTTTCATGCGCATCAATAATCCGTCACGCGTGATGCCTGCATTGGCGATCAATATATCTAGCGGTCCACCCAAAGCTTCAGCGGCTTGCTTAGGCAAAGCATCAACCGCGTCACCATCCGAAAGGTTGCAAGGCGTGATGGCAACACGATCACCTAACTCGGCGGCAAGCGCTTCCAATTTTTCGGCACGTGTACCTGAGAGTGCGACGTGGGCGCCTTGCTTATGTAGCAAACGCGCAATTTCGCCACCTAAGCCACCTGTAGCACCCGTCACAAGTGCGCGTTTTCCAGTCAAATCGAACATGATTTACCCTTTAATCAGTTTTGCGAAGGCTTCGAGCGCCTCTGGTGTATCGAGTTGGTTGCCGTTCAAGCCCTTGACGATCCGGCGTAGCATGACGGTCAAAACTTTACCGCAGCCCGGTTCGGCGAATGTGTCAATATTCCCGCCACCTTGATCAGATGAGCTCGTCATCCACTCAATGCTTTCCCGCCAACGCACACGGCCTGTCACTTGTTTAACAAGATCCTGACGCAAGTCATCGGGGTCCGTAATCGGGCGGGCTTGAATATTATTCACGACGGGCACGAGCGGTGGCAATATCGTCGCCTCGCATAACGCTATATCCATAGCATCCGCCGCATGCTTCATCATATCACAATGGAACGGCGCAGAGACATTCAGCATCATTGCTTTCTTGACGCCTGCGTCACGTGCAGCTTGAGCGGCGGCTTCAACGGCCGCTTTTTCACCTGAAAGTACGATTTGCCCCGTGGCATTATCATTCGCGATTTGAACGATCCCGACCTCTGAACCGATAGCACAGGCAGCTTCTGCATCCTCAACACTCGCGCCGAGCAACGCAGCCATTGCACCTGCGCCAACAGGGACAGAAGCCTGCATGGCCTCGCCCCGTATCCGCAAAAGCTTCGCTGTATCTGTTATTGAGATCGACTCGGCGGCCGCGAGTGCGGAATATTCACCCAAGCTATGTCCTGCGACAAAAGCCGCATCTGTTACCTTGATGCCAAATTCAGCGTCCAAGGCCTTCATAGCGGCAAGTGAACATGCCATGAGCGCTGGTTGCGTGTTGGCCGTTAGCGTCAATTCATCAGCTTCACCCGACCACATGAGGGTAGACAATTTCTGCTCAAGCGCCGAATCGACTTCCTCAAAAACAGCTTTCGCCGCTGGATAGGCCTCGGCCAAGGCCTGACCCATTCCAATAAATTGACTTCCCTGCCCAGGGAAGATGAATGCAAACGACATAATGCGTCCTTCTTTTACCATTTTAAATGCAGGCTAGGCCTTCTTAACGCGAGGTCAATCACGTTTGAAGATCAATCCGTTTGCAAAAAATCAAAACTCTGCAGGAAGTTCCCGCCAGATCACTCATATTAAATCCGCGTTAACTATGATTAACTACTTGTGTATAGCTGGGTAGTTAATTGATTCGAGAGTGGTTGGCATGGCGTTTTTTCGCAAGAAACAGCAAGAAGCAGACACGGGCGCAGACCGACGCGCCAAAGCCATTGATAGTGAAAACCAAGCCAAATGGGATGAGCTAGAACGCCTAGTCAGCGCCAAAGTCGAACGCGCAGATAGTGATGGTACCCCACCTATTGTCTCCCGCAGTGATGATCGCGCAGCGCCCACATCGACCGATTTTAGGGAAGACACATCTCTCCGAGCAAACAAAATCCTGCCGTCCGAATTTGGAGGTCATGACTTGCGCGATACGGATACAGCTGTTTTTGCATCCGATTTGAAAGTCGATATGCCTGCAGACTCAACCTACCTAGACGTCACGCCAGAGATGTCCTTCCCAGAGCCTGCGCCTGAACCAATATCCCCGGCGCCCATTGCTGCTATGTTACCGTCTGAAACATTCTCGGACAGAACGGTAGAAGCTCGTATCAGGCCTGAAGCCAGAAAACCGGAAGTCAGAACCCCGATTGCCGCAACAGCGCGTCCTGCACCGACACGCTCCGCCGAAGACTTCACGCCACCGCCGCCACCTGTGCGTCGTTCAGACAGAGCAGATGTTGGCGCGATGCGTTTGGACGTGGCCCGCATTTCTGCCGACATTCAAAGCGGCGAAGAACTCTACCGTCGCGCGCAGCAGCGTATCGAAAACTTGACTCAATTTGTTGAACGCGCAGAAGTTGACTTCTCCATGCTCAATCGGCTTGAGCCAGAAAACCGCCGCCTTAAAGCGCGAAACCGCACGTTAGAGCGTGAAATTGACGTTACTGGACAGAACATTGAAGTCCTACGGGCCGACCTCAAAGATCAAGAAACGCGCCTTGCAGAAAAAACGCGTGTGTATGAAACCGCGGTTGGCAAGTTAGCGGTCGTACAGAAATCCCTTCAGGAATATGAGCGCGCCCTGACCGCGAGCCGCGAGAGTTCTGATCGCAACGCCCTGAGCTCTGAGCGTTTGCAAACCTCTTTAGACGTAGAACGACGTGAAAATGAAGTGCTTCGAGATCGCCTGGCCGACGCTGTTGGGGACGCGGACGGGAAGCACTCGGCCTATATTGAAGCGAAGAAAATCGCAGACAGCCTCGCACAAGATTGCTCTGATTTCCGTCATCAGTCTGAGTCAGCGGAGAAAGATGCTGACGCATTGCGCAAAGCGCTCGCCACAGCCCAAACCCAGAACAATGCTATGAAATCAGAAATGATGGGCATGCATGAGGACATTCGAACCTTTAAGACCCAATCCGAATTCACGATCATCAGCCGCGAAGATGAAATGACGGCCTTACAACAGCAGGTCGATCAGCTCTCCAAGCAACTCCAAATCAAAGATGAAATTGTTCAAAACGCAGCCCGCGACGTGCAGGAACTTCGGAAAATCAGAACGGCTCAAGATCTCGAGCGCGAACGCCTCGAAACTTACATCCAAACACAGGCTTTCCAGTTGGAACAAGCCAGCTCAGACTTACTACAAACCAAACAAGATGTGACCGATTTCGACCGTCGTTACCGCGATGTCGCAACGGCGCTTTCAGTGTCCCAATCGCGTCGTATGTCCAATGAACCTGCGGCTCAGCCTGACATTCAGCCGCGTGAACCTGATGAATTTGACAACCTTTCAACGTCAGATGTCGAAGACCGCATCATGGACTTCCGCCTAGGCCTACGGAACGACATTACTTAAGTCACAACTCGACGATTAGAGGGTGACGCGCATGGGGCCTTAAGCCTCGCGCAGTCCCTCCAATCCACAGCAGTTTCTGCTTGTGATTTCACCCCGATGTCTCTATGCGGCCCTCTTCACTGGCTAACGGTGGAGTTCGGGATGATCCGAGTTGCTCCATCCATCAGATGATTGCCCCACCTTCTCGGGCGCATCTGCCGTTATCCCTAGTCTGAAGGACTATTAAATGTCTCTTTATGAGCATGTCGTGATCACACGACCTGACGTATCTTCGAGCGCCGTCGAAGAATTCGTTCAAAACCTAGCCACCAAAATCGAAAATATGGGCGGCACAGTCGAAGGCGCTGAATATTGGGGTCTCCGTAACCTTGCTTACCGCATGAATAAGAACCGTAAGGCGCATTATTCACTGTTAAAAGTGAACGCACATTCTGACGTCATCCATGAAATCGAACGTACACATCGCATCAGCGAAGACATTCTTCGTTATATGTCCATCCGTGTCGACGAGTTCAATGAAGACCCGTCACCAATCCTGAAGAAGCGCGAAGAGCGCAAGCGTAGAGATCGGAACTAGATCATGGCCGCAAAAGACTCCATCAAAATTGAGAACCTACCTTCCCGCTCCGGCTTCCGCCGTCGTCGTAAGGTTTGCCCATTCTCTGGCGACAATGGCATCAAGATCGATTATAAAGATCCAAAGATGTTGCAGCGCTACATGTCTGAAAAAGGCAAAATCGCGCCGGCTCGTATTACAGCCGTCACACATAAGAAACAACGTCAGCTGGCCAAGGCCATCAAACGTGCACGCTTCTTGGGCCTTCTGCCCTATGAAGTTAAGTAAGGAAGGAAACTTACAATGGAAGTGATCCTACTCGAACGTATCGAACGTCTTGGAAACATGGGCGACGTTGTTAACGTCAAACCAGGTTTTGGCCGCAACTTCTTGCTTCCGCAAGAAAAAGCCCTTCGCGCAACAAAAGCTAACCTCGCCCGCTTCGAAGCTGAGCGTGAGTATCTTGAGCAGCGCAATGCTGAAAACCGCACAGAAGCTATGTCTGATGGCGAAAAACTGAACGGAACCTCCGTAACGTTGATCCGCAAGGCTGGCGACACAGGTAACCTTTACGGGTCTGTTTCTGCACGCGACGTTGCTGAGCACCTCGAAGACAAAGGCGTTAAGCGCAACATGATCGTGTTGGAAAACCCGATCAAAGCGCTTGGCCTGCATGATGTAAACGTCAAGCTTCATCCTGAAGTCATCGTTTCCGTGCAAGTCAACGTGGCTCGTTCTGAAGACGAAGCTGAACGTCAAGCCAAAGGCGAAGACGTTATTGCTATCGCTCTTGCTGAAGAAAAAGCTGACACTGCTGAAGCGAACCGCGAGCGGTCTGCAAATGCTGTGTCCATGTCTGAAGACGGCGACGACCGTCGTAGCTTTGACGATGACAAGCCTGCGGCTGAAGCAGCACCTGCTGAAGACGCGGCCCCTGCTGCAGAGGCCTAATCGCCCTATAGCAGGTCGGGTAACACCGGCTCTAAATTCGACCCCGCTTCGCGTCTTTCGCGAGGCGGGGTTTTTTATTGGGGTATGGGCACGGCATAACACCAACCCCAGACGGCGCATCAAACCTCTCTCCGAATATAACATGCCCAGATATGAAACACGATGCTACGGCTTGTCCTCTACTACGCGGGCTTTGGCCCTTTGTGCGCGCTCCCGATCACGAACTCTCTCGCGGCGGTCATCATCGCGATCTTGTTTCTTCATTTTCGCGGTCTGCGCAGAGATTGAGGCGAGTTTATTATAGGGATTGCGGTCCTGTTCATCCCGCAGCTGATCCAGATATATATCCATCATTGTTTGGATCAAATCATGCGGTGTGCCCGCTTCGAATTTGGGCCGTTCAACGGGCGGATGCGGGGCGGGTAAATCACCATGGGTCATGGGCTTTCGAACTTGCAATGGACCATCCCCTGGCATCGGCGTGATATGAGGCAGTGCAAGGCTTTGCGTGTCCCATTCCAAACGGCGCAGTTTAACTTGTTCCGCCCGCACTTGCAGCGCGAGGCGAAGATTTCGTAATTCATCAAATGTGGAACGGGTGTCGGGTTTAGAAGAGCGATGGATGATGCGGGGCATTGAGTGTCTTTCACGCGGTTAGGCTCACAGCCTCCGTTGAAACTTTGGTTTCAATTTGAATTGCTGCCGAAGCTTGGGTTTATCCTTAAAAGGGGACGGCCCGCGTGGTGACCTCCGCGATGGAGACCAGAATAGATAAATATGTTTTACGCAAAGGCCGTGTTTATTGGGGTGTAAGTCCAACAAACTGCCACGCGGCAATGGTTTTTGAAGAAGCGGCCAGTCATAAACCCCGCAGTTGGCACACTTGGACTGACTCGTGTATTTTTTGTGAACAAAAATTGCACCTATCGGCTCTCACTCCTAAAGTCCCGGCACCTCCAGATGTCTCACCACCCAACGCTCAGACCCACCGTCCTCCGGACGAGATAGAGAGCGCTACCCTGTCCCCTGTCCGAAAGAACCCGTGTAAGTTATCACAGGTTTTGAGTGCGGGGACGCATCGTGCCCAAAAAAAGTTCGGGGAACCTATTTCAGAGATGCGCCGTACAACGAAGTTGTTAGGGTAGAACGAATTTTTCTGGAAAGACCGTGTGAAATTATTTCATCTAAGTTTCGCTTTAACACCCTTTAAACGGGGATTGAGTTTGAAAATGGGAACACCTCGACCCTCGTCAACGTCAGTCGTCGTTAAAAAAAGCAATAATTGGAACGGTTGTTCGACACGGCGCACATACCCAGCGCAAGGGGGTGACGTAAAAACGGACATTAGCCCAATGTCTTACTTGGAGCGATTTTAAGACACTCAGTATTCGCCTAAGAATACCGCATAAATTTGATGTGTATCCAGTTTAAGTTTGCAAATTTTGTCTGCGTCCCTCTATCGCATTGCCCCTATGACTCTAGGGTTGTCTTTCAGTGTGACTTATGTGCAGTCTCCATTGTTATCATCGCCTCCACATCGATGATAACAATAGGGCACGAGTATGAATTCAAAAAAAGAAGTCGGTTTAGCTTTAGCACACCAAATTCGAGAAATTTTCCGGAACAGTGAAACTCAATTTTCCCGAGCATGTGGTGAATATAACGTGCCGCTGTCCTATTATTACATCTTACGGATAAGCTGGGAAGACATAGGGAAAACGCAGACTGAAATCGCCGATGCAGCAGGGATGTCCCCAAGCCTAGCTTCTCAAGTTATTCAAAAAATGGGCAAGGCGAAAATCTTGACCCGTGAATCGGATCCAGATGACGCGAGGATAAAACTTGTTCACATCTCCGCTAAGGGACTGAAGTTACGCGAAAATCTTATCGATACCTGCGAAGATGTTGCCATTAAAATATTCAAAAATATTGCGGCTAAAGACATTTCAACGGTATTGGCAGTTTTGGAGTCAGTATAAAATGTTCCGACACCACAAATGGAGTATCTATAGGCAATCCATATACACCCCCGCACGGTAAACCGTACGGGGGTACATGTGCGCTCGTCGCAAAAACCTGTATCGGGCAGATACAAATTTTCACTATGTGAGGCACAGAAATAGCAACCCTTCCACAAGGATTGCTTAGACTGCATAGGCTCAATAATTTGGCAGGGCTATAGGTAATGTAGCGCGACATTAAGCAGCTAAACACTATTCGTAACCACGCAAACGACTTCAATTTCATGTCGTCATGAATTGGAAAATATCTAATTTATGAGATCCAATGTAGACGCCCTTTGGCTTGCGCCTAATCTGCTGGAGACGTCAAGTTTTACAAATATTTGGCTCACGTGGCCCGTGACAGTATGCGGACTAATCTCCAACATATCTCCGATTTCACTGTTGCTAAGACCGAGGGGAATGAACTGAAGGACTTCAAGTTCGCGCGGGGTTAAAGATAAGAAGGTACTCATTTTCTCACGTAGCGCAGAATAACGTCGGTAAAAACGGGTGCACATATATTCCATATAGGCCATATCCCGAATATTGGGTTTTTGATCGAGGTTCTTGTTGGGCATATAAAAATACCCACGACTTCGCCTTGGTCCAAAGATTGGAATGATAAGGCTATGCCCGGAATGCTCGGTTGTTATTTTGGAGAAGGCGCGCTGATCTTTTGATTGGAAATCACCCCGCTCTACCAAATCTCCTGTCCACTCCGCGCTTCCGCTCTTTAAAACATAAATTTCAAAAGGGTCATTATGGTAAGAGTGCTTCTCCAAATCCTCCTTTGCAAAATCCCTATATTGATCTGGCCCAGGTATAATTTTAATGATGTTATACTCAAAGGATCCCGCATCAGGTACATATCGAAACCCCATCCAAGAAAAGCCCATATTTACAAAAAGTATGGAGCATTGATTGACAAGTATTTCGATAGTTTTTGAGTTTGTGCAGGCCTCAGAAAACTCTAGAATGTCTTCATCTTTAATCTGCATGTTGTCCTTTTCTAAGCGATTAGGGAGTCACGAGTCCAAGCAAATTGAAAATACAATGGAAACTGTGTAGTCATCCATTAAACAGAACTACACTACAATCCCACCCCACAGTCGAGGGGTGTTGAATAGCGTAATTTTTAATTGGAGCCGTCTAGAGTCTTAACACATATTTTGGTGCACACACGCCTCTTACAGGCTTGGCATATAGCCTTGGTTGCATTTTTTGTAATAGGCCCAAGTTTTCGCTGTGAGCTCTTTTGACGCGTTGTTGTTTTTAAGAATGTTATTCATCGCTGTCTCATCGAATGTGAAAGGCTCAAAGTATCTACTTTTATGAGCGGCGACTAACTGGTAGAGTTAGATTTCATTGTCTGAATGGTGATTTGAGCTTTCGGCCAAATGTTTCAAGCGCTTAATCTCCGCATCTACAAAGTGCATAATTTTTTCTAAGAGTAACAAGGTGGTAGACTTTCCATTTTTTCGGAAATTGGTTTCGGGTTATCAAAGTCACTAACTCTCCATATTTTCAAATAAAACTACCCCTCAACCAAAGGGGTGTACAGTAGGGGTAAATAAAATCGCTTTAAAGTCGGACTTTAGCTCAGATCGAGCGGCCGTTTTTGGGCGATTTGAGACACTCATGGAATGTTCTCTTTTGCGAATAGAGAGACTACATCTAGCCTCTTAAACTTACCCAAAGTAACCCGCTGACCTAAGGAGCCGTTCCAAGAGCAATGCGATTTGGTATCGGGTTTGAAGGCCAGAACTGCGGCAAATCCCACTTCCCGTGCCCTGCCCCATTGAGGCGGTTGATGGCTTTCGTTAACAGCATCGGGAATGACTGTAGAAATTGGACATATCGCGCTGATTCTCGCCTTTTGCGTGGCGCTGCTGCAATCCGTCATTCCGTTGGCAGGTGCACAGAAAAATAACGCGCGCATGATGGAGTTTGGGGATCGTGCGGCGGTGGGGCAATTCTTGCTCTTGGCGTTTGCCTTTATCTGCCTAACGATCACATTTGTAGCGTCAGATTTTTCCGTTAAATTGGCGGCCAGCCATAGTCATTCTGACAAGCCCCTGCTCTATAAAATCAGTGGTGTTTGGGGAAATCACGAGGGGTCAATCCTCCTCTGGGTTGTTATGATGGCGGGGTATGGCGCATTTGTGCCAATCCTCGGCAAAGGATTGCCCAAAGGTTTGAAAGCCCGCGCCATCGCGGTCCAAGCGATGTTGGGTGTCGGGTTTTTGGCCTTCATCCTTTTCACTTCTAACCCGTTCGAGCGGCTGAACCCCGTGCCGATGGATGGCAATGGATTGAACCCGATTTTGCAGGACCCTGGCCTCGCGTTTCATCCGCCCTTTCTTTATCTCGGCTATGTCGGGTTTTCGCTCCCCTTTAGTTTTGCAATCGCTGCCTTGCTCGAAGGACGCGTGGATGCCGTTTGGGCGAAATGGTTACGCCCTTGGGTTTTGATCGCTTGGAGCTTCCTCACCATCGGGATCGCATTGGGGAGTTTCTGGGCCTATTATGAGTTGGGTTGGGGCGGCTGGTGGATGTGGGACCCCGTCGAGAATGTAAGCTTCATGCCATGGTTAGCGGGGACCGCCCTGCTCCATTCCATCATGGTATTGGGGACCCGTCACAGCATGGCCAGTTGGACCGTTTTGTTGGCGATCACGACCTTTGCCTTGTCACTCGTTGGAACATTCGTTGTGCGCTCGGGCGTGCTGGTCAGTGTGCATGCCTTTGCAGTCGACCCAGAACGCGGCGTATTTTTGCTCGGGCTTTTGGGGATCGCGACGGGTGGCGCTCTAACGCTCTACGCGGTGCGCAGTCACAGTTTGCGTGACCGCAATCCCCTGAACACAACCTCCCGCGAGGGCGCGTTGGTGCTCAATAATATCTTGCTGATTGTTGCCTTAGCGACGGTCTTTTTGGGGACATTCTATCCACTCTTTATCGATGCCATTCAGGGCTCAAAAATCAGCGTCGGGGCACCCTATTTCAATCTGACATTCGCTCCCATCATGTGCTTACTCATTCTCTTCATGGGTATTGGCCCGATGCTCAAGTGGCGTGAGGACAGCCTGACGCGCGTGCGCGGTCCAATTATGATCGCTCTGAAAGCCTTCGCCGTCGTCTTCATCCTGACAGCAATATTCGGGAAATCAGTTCTAGGCGCAATTGCCCTTGGCCTCGCGGCATGGCTGGCTGCGGGAACGGTCATTACGTTAGGCCGCAAAGCCAAGTGGAGCCGCAAAGGGCTGCGCGCGCAACCTGCTGCGACATGGGGTTTTGTTGGCGCACATCTGGGCATGGCGATATTTACGGCGGCGGTGACATCAATGACCGTCTGGGCCGACACGGAAATTGGAACCTTGAAACCGGGTGAATCATTGAACCTCGGCGCTTATACTTACACGCTCCAAGACGTGACTGGCGGGCAACGGTTTAATTACGACTATTATGGCGGAAACATTATTGTCACCAAAGGCGCGCGAGAGATCGCAACATTGGCGACAGAGCGTCGGTTCTTCCCCGTTCGCAACCAATTGACGACTGAGGCTGGATTGCATCTTTCCCTGGGGCAAACGCTTTTCGCTAGCATTGGCGAGGGTGATCCCGAGGGCGGTTTCGTGGTTCAGGCTTATCGACATCCATATGTGGTTTGGATTTGGCTCAGCGCTATTCTCATGGCCCTCTCAGGCTTTATCTCTCTTGCCGATCGACGTCTACGATTACCGAAACGCAGGCGTGAACCCGAAATTGAATCAGAATTTCAGTCTGAGTTGAGCCTAGCAGAATGAATATGCGTGGACTAATTCCCTTGGCAGGTTTCGCTGTTCTGGTCGGCTTCTTCGCGTTCAGCTTAACGCGTGACCCCAGCATTTTGCCTTCGGAGCTGATCGACAAACCCTTCCCTGAATTTGACCTCACAAATTTAGCCGAAACTGAAACCTTGGACGCTTCATTGCTTGCAGGCAAAGTTAGCCTTGTGAATGTTTTCGGATCGTGGTGCGTGGCCTGCACTGTCGAACATCCGCAGCTCATGGCGTTGAAAGACACATCGGACCTGCAGCTTGTTGGCATTGATTGGCGTGACACGCGCGATGGGGCGAACCGCTGGCTCGTGCGGCACGGCAATCCTTATGATGTTGTTGTGTTTGACGCGCACTCAAAACTCATCGTTCCGCTCGGCGTGACGGGCGCTCCTGAGACATTCATAATCGATCGCGCAGGCCATATCAGATATAAACATGTCGGCATCATAACGCCTGAGATATGGGATGATAAATTGGCGCCACTCGTCGAGAGTTTACAAGCTGCGCCGTCATGATCCGAACTGTATTTATAACCTTGTTTTGGGTCATCTTGACGGCAACGCCCAGCTTTGCCCAAACAACGCCAGAGGAATATCGTGCGCGCGAAATCGGAGCGCAACTTCGATGTGTTGTGTGTCAAAACCAATCCATCGAGGAATCGGACGCGAAGCTCGCCGAAGACATGCGCCTCGCGGTTCGGGAACAGGTCGCGGCCGGTGCATCCAATGACGCCGTTATTGCCTATATGCGCGATAATTACGGCGATTACGTCCTGCTCAAACCGCCTGTTCAAACCAATACCTATGTATTGTGGTTTTTGCCTGCCGGACTCGTTTTTTTCGGATTGCTTTGGTTCGGTTTGTGGCCACGACGTAAAATTCAAGTCGTTGAAGAAAACGCCCCGCTAACCCCGCAAGACCAAGCACTGCTGGATGATTTGATGCGAGACGACACATGATTTGGGTTCTTGGATTTAGTCTGGCCTTGGTGGTCAGCCTTTACCTCGTCACGCCTTTTCTGGCGCGGGATGTGGATGTCTCTGAAACTGACGAAATCACAGCCTATTGCGAAGAACTGCGCGCCTTACAGGCCCAGGAAGACCCTGCAGAAACAGACGTCTCAATCCTCCAAAACCGTTTACTGAAAGCCGCAAAAGCCGACGCCCACCGCATTGACGGACGCTCTGCGGCACTGCCCGCCCTTATTAGTGTTCTCTTGGTGGGTACGGGTCTTGGCCTTTACGCCAAACTCGGGTCACCAAATTTCGAACCTCTCATCAGACAACAACCACCAGAGGCCGCAGCCGCTGCGCAGGGTACAGATTTCAGCACGCTTCTCCCACGGTTTGAAGCCCAACTCGCGGAAAATCCAGAGGACGCAACAGGGTGGTATCTCTACGGTCGAACCTTAATGCTGTCGGGACAACCCACAGCAAGTCTGCGCGCCTATGAACGCGCCTTAGAGTTAACAGACACGCCAGACATTCGAAGAGAATATGAAGCCGCGAAAACCTATGCGGCGCAAAGACAAAGCGGGCCAAGCGCTGAGGATGTCGCCGCGATGCAATCGCTCTCTCCTGAGGACCGCCAAGACGCGATCAAAGGCATGGTGGCATCCTTAAGCGCAAGATTACGCGACGCACCGAATGACGCCGCCGGCTGGGAACGCTTGCTGCGCTCTCGCAAGGTCTTGGGACAAGACATGGAGGCACGCGACGACATCACCGCCCTCCGTAAAGCCCTCCCCGACCAAGCAGAGGGCATCCTCGCGCGCACAGGATGGGTTGAGTAGGGTTTCGACCTAAGACGACACTTATCGTCATCCTTCATGTTGAAGGACATTGCTGGCTGCGAAAGCATCCCTCGGTTGGGCTGCCACTCCGCCTCTATTCCGAGGTCAAGCATCGTCATAAACGAACGATCACGTTATCTTTGCCCCTGCCCTTTTAGAGCCAAGGCTTGCGCCGCTCATGGTCAGGCATCGCCTCACTAAAGTGAGATTGCGACGATCTTATTTACCCCTCGTTTCTGTCCAACCAAAACAATGATTATCAAACAAAAAAACGCCCCACAAAGTGAGGCGTTTCTAAATTCGTTAAACGTCGCAACCTGAGCTGCGCGTATTTTTAGAACGTGTAGCTGGCACCAAAGATGACACGACGATCAGTTAGGCCTTGGAAACATGTCACGGCACCAGAGTTTACACATGATTGCGTAACATCAGATTTTGTGAGGTTCACACCCTCGATACCAACGTTCAGCTGATCAGTTACATCATAGTTGATACCGGCGTTAAGCTGTCCACGTGATTCCTGAACAACAGGGAAACCGAATGGGAAACTGCTTGTACTACCAAAGTCGTTTGAACGGTAGTCACTACGCCATGTGTAGCGAGCACGTGCCGAGATGCCGTACTTTTCATAGTAAAGCGTCGCGTTATAAGCGTCTTCGGACAAGTTCAGCAGAGTAATGTCACGTTGAACATTTGTTGCGCCGCCTGACGCAAGGAAAATGTCGCGAGCACGGCTAGTCGCACCGTTGGTTTCTGACCCACTACTATCAAATGTCTGATGCGTGTAGTTTGCTTGCACACCAAATCCAGATGCGAACCCAAGGCGGTTTTCAAAGTTCGAGAGATCATACTGGAAGGAGAATTCAAAACCTTCCTGAACCTCATTGCCCGTACCATTGATTTGCTGGACTGTAGGAACACAGACACCAACACCGCTGATCTGGTTACCATTTGCATCAAGAGGTGCAAAGACGTTCATATCCGCAATCGGGTTGAAGATTCCGCCGCCTTCACAAGGTGAGGTAATATCACGCACATCGACATTGAAGCCGTTGGCATCCGTGACTGCTGTGGTCGCAACATCTTCTTGGATCGTGGAGAACAGGCCTGTCCGTTTCTTACGGAAATACCCTGCACTGAACACAGCCGCTGGAGCAAAGTACCAATCAGCAGAAACGTCGAATGATTCAACTTCTTGTGGCGACAAGCCTGGGTTACCAATGCTTACGGATGTGTTCGGGCTTGTTCCAAAAGAAATAGCCGTGGACAGGTTGTTAAATGCAGGACGCGTGATGTCTTTGCCATATGCGGCACGAAGAACAACATCTTCAGTGACATCAGCGACCAAGTTGACGCGTGGCAATAGGAAGTCATAGGTCCCCTTTGTCGTCGTTGGTGTCGCAACACCGCCAACAATCGTATTACCTGTCGAAGCAACCTCAGTCTCAACATAACGTACGCCAGCATTACCGCGGACAATACCAAACTCAAAGTTTGCTTGACCATAGAGAGAGTGCGTATCTTCGCTAATATCGAAGAAAGCACTGTCGCTTGAGGTTAATGGTCCAAGAGTTCTAGAGCCACCATGTGCTCCGATCGCTGTGTTTAACGTTGCCAATGCTCCCGCTGGATCAGCTGCGACTTGTTCTGCATCGATAAGAAGAAAGTTCTCAACAAATAGATCTCGGCCATCGGCGTCATCAAAGTTATCTGGCCCCGGTGTTAAGAGGCTAGCGAAAAGATTGCCAGTTGGTGAATCAGCGGCTGAACGTAGGCCGATTCTTGTCGAAACTTGATCAAACACGCTTGAGTTCGTGTTATAACGATAACCGACATCAACAGAGGACAATACATTCCCAAATTTCCCGTCTAGGTCATATGTCGCGTCAACACGGAACGCTTCGTCCGAGTTTTCGACGCTATTATTACCAATATTAACGTCACGTAGAACGACGTTGGCTGGATCAAGCAACTGTGCAGTCGTTGGGCCGCCGAATGCAGGGTCCTGAAGGACAGCGAATGTAAGTGAACCACCTGTTAGATCGTAG